>CAZSCC010000068.1:0-21906 GCA_964604905.1 uncultured Planctomycetales bacterium | reverse complement strand
GGCGACGAGGACGGCCAGCCAGGGGAGCGTCCCCTTCCAGTCGCGCGCGATCGCGAGCCCGGTCATCCCGACGGCCGCGAGGATGAAGAGGACCGGGACGACGGGATACCCCCAGCACTTATACGGACGCGGAAGGTCCGGGCGCTTGACGCGGAGCACGATCACCGCCGCGACCGCGACGGCGTAGAAGATCCACATCGTGAAGGTGAACCCGCCGGCCAGCTTGTCGAAGGTCCTGAAATGGAGCACCGCCGCGCACGAGAGGACCAGCTGGGCGAGGAGCGAGACGTAGGGGGTCTCGAAGCGCGGATGGACCCGCCCGAGCGCGCGGAAGAGGAGCCCCTCGCGCGCCTGGGCGAACGTGACCCGCGCCCCCGTCATCACCGACCCGTGGGACGACCCGAGCGTGGAGACCAGGATCATGACGGCCACCGCCGTCGCCCCCACGGGCCCGAGCAGGCGGTGCATGACCGCGGGGGCGACCGCCTCCGTCACCCTCATCTCCGACAGCGGGAGCACCGAGATGTAGACCGCGTTGACGGCGACATAGAGCGCGATGGTGGCGATCGTCCCGATCAGGAAGATGCGCGGGAGGTTCTTCTGCGGGTTCTCGATCTCTCCCGCCACGGAGGCCACGTCGCTCCAGCCGTCGTACGCCCAGAGGATCAGGTACATCACGGGCGAGAGCGCCTCCCAGAAGGTGTAGCGGGGGACGGCGGAGTGGAAGTTCGAGGCGGATCCCGCTCCCAGGAAGACCCCGCAACCGAGGATCGCCACGAGCGCCCCTACCTTGAGTCCCGTGAGCGCCATCGAGACCCGAGTGCCCAGCCGCACTCCGATCACGTTGACCGCCGTCAGGGCGGCCAGGATCCCGCAGGTCACGAGCTCGGGCCACCACGTGAGCCCGAAGAGAGGATTGAAGTGGTCGCTGAAGATCGTCACGATCCCCGCGGCGGCCAGCGGCTTGGTCAGAAGCATGTACGTCCAGCCGAAGATGAAGGCGACCCCTCCTCCCAACCCCTCCCGGAGGTAGACGTAGATCCCCCCCGAGCGGGGGAACATCGTCCCGAGCTCGGCGAAGGCGAGCGCACCGAAGAGGGAGAGGACCCCGCCCGCGACCCAGAGCCCCAGGATGACCCAGGGGCTCTCCATGTAGAGGGCGATCCCCCGGGGGACGGCGTAGATGCCGCTCCCCACGATGATCCCCACCATGATGGCCGATCCGCCCCAGAACCCGATCTTCCGGGGGAGGTCCTGGGGTTCCGCCATGGAGGTGGATTTCACCACCGAAGCCTCAGGACACCAAGGAAATTCTCCGATAGAATGGAATACGGATGCCCCCCTCGAATCCAATGTCTGACGGGAAAGGGATGCACGACGAGCTGCTGGTCCGCCGCTCGAAAGGCGGCGATCGGGAGGCCTTCGGCCAGCTGGTCGCGCGTTACCAGAGTTCCGTCTACAGGGTCGTCCGCGGCGTCCTTGCGGACCCCGCGGAGTGCGAGGATGTCGCACAAGAGGTCTTTCTCAAAGCGTACGGCAGCCTGGCGAAGTTCCGCGGAGAAGCGGGCTTCTTCACCTGGCTCTACCGGATCGCGGTCAACGAGGCCCTCCGCCACCGGAGGCGCCGCGCGTTCTCGAACGCCGACGCCCTCCAGGAAGTCGAGGCCCCGCCCGCCCCGGAGATGCCCGACGAGGACGCCCCCACCCTCCGCACGCTGGAGAAACTGCTGCGGAAGCTCTCGGACGAGTTCCGCGCGATCGTCGTCCTGCGGGACATCGAGGGGCTCTCCTACCAGGAGATCGCCGAGACCCTCGAGATCCCGATCGGCACGGTCGAGTCGAGGCTCTTCCGCTCCCGCCAGGAGCTGCGGGCGCTGTGGAGAAAGATGAAGGAGGCGAAGAATGCACTGTGAAGACGCCGCCCGCCGGCTCTATGCGGGCGAACGGACGCCGGAGCTGGAGATCCATCTCTCCGCCTGCGACGAGTGCCGCCTGCTCGCCGAGGACCTCTCGGGCATGAACGACGCCTTCGCCCGCGCCCGCACCGAGTGGGCCCCCTCTCCCGGTTTCCGGGTGACGCTCCCCGCGGCCCCGTGGCGCAAGCTCGCCATCGCGGCCTGCCTCCTCGTCCTCCCCCTCGCGGGCTGGGCCGCGGCGTCGCTCCAGTCGCCCCGCACGAACTACGACATGACCGCGGTCCTCGAGCCCTCGACCCCCTCCACGCCGAGCGACCCCCAGATCCTGGCCACGATCTTCCTTGAGGAGTCCGGACGATGAAAGCCTGGATCGCCATCTTCTCGCTCGCGCTCTTCGCCGGGGGCACCTGCCTCGGCGTCGCCCTCCAGCCGAAGCTGAAGCCGGCGGTTGTCGTCCCGCCCCCTCCCCAGCCCGTCCAGACGTCCCATCGGCTCTCCGTGACCCAGTTCGCCAAGCAGGTCGGCCTCTCCGAAGAGCAGGATCTCGAGCTCGACCAGATCCTGGGCGACACCCAGCGCGACATCGAGACCCTCGGCCGCTCGATCCGCGCCGCCCACGAGCGCTCCCGCGAGCGCGTCATGGCCCTCCTCACCGACGAGCAGAAGAAGCGGCTCGACGAGCTCGTCGCCGCCGAGCGCCAGAAGCGCGCCGAGAGCGAGGCCGAGAAGACGGTCAAGACCTACACCAAGCTCCTGGAGCTCACCCCCGGCCAGGCCGCCGGGTTCCGCGCCGCCGTGATCGAGGGGAAGAACAAGAGACGCGATTACTTCGGCCCCGGCCGCAAGCACGGCGACCCCGAGCAGAGCCGGTCCTTCTTCCGCCAGGCCCGCGACGAGCAGAACAAGGCGATCGAAAAGGCGCTCACGCCCGAGCAGTACCAGCGGTACCTCGAACTGTCGGAACTCGAACGATAAGGGAGGATGCGATGAAGGGGTTGATGACGGTTGGGGCGGTCTTTCTTCTGGCGGGGCGGCTCCTCGCGCAGGCCCCGGCGCAACAGCAGGACCCGGTCGAACGGGACCTCGGGCGGCTCACGCGGGATCTGAACCTGACCGACGAACAGGTGCCCAAAGCCCGGGAGATCCTCAAGAAACAGTCGGATGACCTCCGCACGATCCTGACGGACGAGCAGAAAAAGACGCTCGACCAGGGCGGCCGGGGGAACCGCGGCAACAACAACAACCAGCCCGGCGGCGGGAACACCTTCCGCGGCGGCTGGTATCCCTCGACGGACGACATGAAGAAGGAGCTCACCCTCACGGACGATCAGGTCACGAAGATGAACGCGGTCCGCGACGGGGTGCGCGAGGAGCTGCGCCAGATGTTCCAGAACCGGCGCGGCGGCGGGGCGGACATCCAGGCCGCGATGGAGAAGCTGCGGGACACCACGACCGCGAAGATGCGCGACGTCTGCACCGACGACCAGAAGGCCAAGTTCGACGAGATGATCAAGACCTACCGCGCGACGCAGGAGCAGCCGGGGGCCGGGACCCGCGGCGCCGGCGGCCGCGGCGGGCCGAGCCTCGACGAACGGGTGGCCCGCGTGATGGAGACCCTCAAGGTGGAGAACGCCACCGAGGCGGACGCGATCAAGGGGATCGTGAAGAAGGTGATCGAGCTCATGGACAAGCTCGACGCCCAGCAGCGCGAGGCCAGGACCAAGATGGACGAGGCCATCCGCAACCGCGAGCTCTCCGACGAGGCGGTCGGCGACCGGATCGACGAGGTCCGGAAGGGCCAGCTGGACATCGAGAAGGAGCTCAAGACCGCGCGCAAGGAGCTCGCGGACATCGTCACGAACCGGCAGGAGCTGGAACTCCTCCGCCGGGGCATCCTGAGATAGGTCTCCAGGAACACCCAACGCCCCCGGGTGGCGGAAGCCCCCGGGGGCGTTTTCTTTGGGTTAGAGGACGTCCTTGGCCCCGGCGCCTGCCAGGGCGGCGGCCACCAGATAGAAGGCCCCGACCGGGAGGAGCACCCAGCGGGAGAGGTCCAGCGTCTTTGGATTGAATAGGCCGGCCAGGACGAAGAGGACTCCAAACACGGCGAAGACCAGCACGCTGGTCGCCCAGCGGCGGACGGTCATTTCCTGGACCAGGCATTCGATGGCAAAGACCAGCACCACCAGTCCCAGCATGAGCGTGGCCGGGATACGGAACCACCACACGGTGGGGTAACCCAGGAGACTGTTCTTTTCGACCCCGAGCTCCTGCCATCCCAGGAAGATCAGGAGCCCGATCCATCCGGCCGCCGCGGTGACCCGCACGGCAGGGCTTGCATCCCTCATATATAAATGGACGCCCTTCTCACCGATTCATTGGCAAAAAGCCGATCTCAACGAAACAGACGGTGCGTTTCGTTGCGATGCAACGAAACGCACCGTCTGTTTCGTTGGGGTTGCTCATTTTTTAAGCAGCGATTCCAGCTCGGCGGGGTCGGTCAGGGGGAGCTTGCAGGTCATGTTTTCGCAGACGTAGGCGGCTGCCTTGCCGCCCACCGGCACACGCCCCTCCAGCACGGGAATCTTCGCCTTGCCGTCGGCCAGGGCCAGGACCTTGTTGGGGAGGAACATCCCCCGAACCACCCCCAGAAGCGGCGCGGGCTCCGGGCCGGCGATCACGATCTCCCGGGACGGGCCCTTCATGTAGTCCAGCGCGCAGAGCATCCAGGCGTGGCCCGCCGGATAGCGCTCCAGCTCCTGCTTCATCGACCGGACCGTCTTCTCCGCCTGCTCGCGATAGGCGGCCTTCCCCGTCAGGCTCCAGAGCTTGAGCATCGTCATCACCATCACCGAGTTGCCCGTCGGGTGCGGGCCCTCGTACTCCTCCCGCATCCGGGCGATCAGCGTCCCGTCGCCCAGCGCCGTCGTGAAGAAACCGCCCGATTTCTCGTCCCAGAAGAGCTCGACCGCCTTCTTCACCAGCCGCTCCGCCTCCTCGAAGTACGATGCATCGAACGTCGCCTCATAGAGATCGAGCAGCGCGGCCGACAGATACGAGTAGTCCTCCAGGTAGCCGTCCAGCTTGGCCTCGCCGAGGCGCGAGGTGCGCAGCAGCTTCCCGTCCTTCCGGTGCCTCTCGAGCAGGAACCGGGCCGCGCGCTCCGCCGCCTCGCGGTACCTCGGCTCGCCCAGCGCCTGCGACGCCTGCGCCATCGCGCCGATCATGAGCGCGTTCCAGCCCGTCAGCACCTTGTCGTCCAGGTGCGGGCGCACCCGCTTCGAGCGGGCCTCGAACAGCTTCTTCTTCATCGCGGCAAAGTCCCCCTCAGCCGCGACGCGGAGCACGCTCTGCTTCTTCGGGATCGACACTTCGTGCGGATCCCAGTTCCCGCCCGGCGTCACGTCGAACGCCTTTCCGAACGCCTCCGCATCCTTCTCCCCCAGCACCTCGAGCAGCTGCTTGGGGTTCCACACGTAGAACTTCCCCTCGATCCCCTCGCTGTCGGCGTCCTCCGCGGAGTAAAAGCCGCCGTCCTTGGACGTCATGTCGCGCAGGACGTAGTCGAGCGTCTCCCGCGCGATCCGCGCGTAGGACTCCTTCTTCGTGATCTGCCAGGCCTCGACGTAGGCGCTCGCCAGCAGCGCGTTGTCGTACAGCATCTTCTCGAAGTGCGGCACCAGCCACATCGCGTCGGTCGAATAGCGGTGGAAGCCGCCGCCGAGCTGGTCGTAGATCCCGCCGTTCGCCATCCCGGCCAGCGACTTCTCGGCCATCGCCAGTGCGTCCGCCGAGCCGGTCCGCTTCCAGTGGCGCAGGAGGTACTGGATCGTCGTCGAGTGCGGGAACTTCGGCTGCTGCGAGAAGCCGCCGAAGCGCGGCTCGAAGCCGCTCTCCATCTGCGAGTAGGCCTTCGCGAAGACGCCGTCGATCTTGACCTCGCCGGGCACGCCCGCGGCGGCCATCTTCTGGAGCTGCTCGGTGAGCTGCCGTGCCGAGTCGTCGATGTCGGCCCGCTTTTCCTTCCAGACCTCCAGGATCTTGTTCAGCTGCCCCTTGAAGTGATCGCGCGGGAAATAGGTCGCCCCGTAGAACGGCTTGAGCTCGGGCGTGAGCCAGACCGAGAGCGGCCATCCGCCCCGCTGCCCCATCGCCTGCACCGCGGCCATGTAGACCTGGTCGACGTCGGGCCGCTCCTCGCGGTCGACCTTGATCGCGACGAACCCGTCGTTGAGGATCTTCGCGACCCCCTCGTCCTCGAACGACTCGTGCTCCATGACGTGGCACCAGTGGCAGGTCGAATAGCCGATCGAAAGGAAGATGGGCTTCCCATCCTTCTTCGCCTTGTCGAACGCCTCCTGGCCCCACGGATACCAGTCGACGGGATTGTGGGCGTGCTGCAGGAGGTACGGGCTCTTCTCTTTCGCAAGCCGGTTGGTGTGCTTGTGTTCCATCTTCTTCTCTTGGGCTTGCAGGAGGACGAGGAGCGCCAGGAGGACGCGCATCGCGGCTATCCTAACAAAGGCCCCGGGAAGATGCTCTACCCTTCGGGCGCGGGCTGGGGCAGCTTGAGCTCCGCCGCCTTCCCGGAGGGGATGGAGAGGGCGAAGACCACCCCCAGGGCCGCAGCCACGATCGCCGCCAGGAAGACGTGGTGGAGCCCCGTCAGGAGCGGCGTGACCACCGTCTGGAGCTGAGAGGGATCGAGCCGGCTGCGGTCGACCAACCCCTCGGGCTCTCTTCCTCCGAACGGCGCAAGGAGGAGCGTCCCCATGACCGCCAGGCCCAGCGCCGCCCCCATCGAGCGGGTGAACTGGGTGAGCGACGTCGCCGTCCCCAGGCGATCCTTCGTGACCGCGTTCTGCGCGGCGATCAGGAGCGGCGCCACCGTCACGCCCAGCCCCGTGCCCAGAAGGAGCATCGCCCCGACCACCCCGGCCAGCGAATCCCCCATCCCAACTCGCAGGAGCAGGCCGTACGCCCCAGCGGCCAGGGTCATCCCCGCGACGGCGAGCGTCCGATAGCCGAACCGCTTGAGCAGCGGCCGGGTCATCGCCGAGCAGACCATCCAGGGGAGCATCATGCAGGTCAGCATGTTCCCGCCCGTCATCAGCGTCCGGCCCAGGACTCCCACCGCCAGCAGCGGCACGTGGAAGATCGCCGTGAACATGCATACCATGGCGAAGACGCCGGTCAGCGCCCCCGTCGTGAAAAGCCGGTTGCGGTAGAGATCGTACGCGAGGAAAGGATCGCTCCTCCGCCGCTCGACGTACACGAGGAAGAGGACCAGGAGCGCCGCGGCCGCGAGGCATTTGGCCACCGAGTGGTGGCTCCACCCGAACCGACCCGCCCCCCCGAATGCCGCCAGGAGCGACGCCGACGCCAGAGCCAGGAGGATCGCCCCGAGCACGTCCAGCCGACCCTTCGCGTCCGCCCGCGGCTTGTCCTTCCACGACGACTGCACGATCACCGCCGCGGCGATCCCCACCGGCACGTTGAGCCAGAAGATCGAGGGCCAGCCGAACGACTTGGTCATCCACCCGCCGAGCGCCGGGCCCACGAGCGCCGCCAGCCCCCAGACGCTCGAGATCGCCCCCTGCATCTTCGCCCGCTCCTCGAGGTCGTAGAGGTCGGCGATCATCGTGAAGGAGAGAGACATCAGCCCTCCCGCCCCCAGCCCCTGGATCGCGCGGAAGCCGACCAGCGCAACCATCGTGTGGGAGAACGCGCAGAGCACCGAACCCGCCACGAGGATCGCCACCGCCAGGAGGTGGAACCGTCCGCGGCCGTAGAGGTCCGAGAGCCGTCCCCAGATCGGCACCGAGACCGTCTGGCAGAGCATGAAAAGCGCGTTGGGCAGGAAGTAGAGGGTGAAGCCATCGAGCTCCTCCAGGATCTGCGGGAGCGCCGTGGCCACCACCGTGCCGTCGAGCGCCGCCAGGAGCAGCCCCACCAGGATGCCGATCGTCGCCCGCTTCCGCTTCGAGGTGTCCGGCACGCGGGTCATGCTAGGAGGGCGGGAAACGGATGTCAAGGAAGGGGACCGGGCTTCTTCTCCCGATAGCCCTTTCCCAGCTTCTCGCGCACGAGCGCCTCCGCCTCCCGGCGCGCCGAGGCTTCGTCCGCGAATGATTTCGGCCGCTGCTGCCCTTCGGTCCCGATCCGGCCGAATCGGACCGTCATCGTGCTCCCCGCCACCGACACCTCCCAGAACTTGGAGGAGCCGTCCTCCACGCACTCGAATCTCCTCACCGTCCCCGCCGGGGCAGGCTCCGCCGTAAAGACTGCCGTCTCGATCGGCTTCTCCACGGGCGGCGGGGGCGGGAGGGGGGGCAGCGGCTCGACCGCCTCCTCCTTCCCTTCCAGAACGTCGAGCAGCCGCTGCTCCACGCCGGCCCGGTCGGCGTACCAGTCCTTGGCCAGCAGGTGGAAGACGCGCCAGTCGAAGGCGCGCAGCACCCTCGGCTTGAGGAGCTCGCGCTCCAGGAGGTCGCGCTGTTCGAAGTAGAGCGGCGTGTCAACCACCACGGCCGCCCGGTAGAACAGCTCGCCGGGCTTCTTCACCGCGAGGTCGCAGCGGAAGCGCGACTGCCCCACGCCCGTCGCCACCTCGAAGCCGCGGGCGCGGAGCGCCGCCGCCAGCTGCTCGACCGCCGCCTCCGGCCGGTAGGCCTCGACGGCGCGGTCGCGCGGGCCCACCTCCTCGTCCAGGAGCCGCTGGGCCGACTTCGCGTCGCCGCGCGAGACCGCCTCCGCGTACCGGAGGTAGTTCTTCAGGCAGCGCGCGCCGTCGTTGTACTCGTTGGTGATCCGGTCGTGGCGGATCGAGCTGACGACCGCCATGTGGCGCTTCGCGCGGGAGAAGGCGACGTTGAGCCGCTTCTCCCCCCCGCTCTGGTTGATCGGGCCGAAGTTCATCAGCATCCGCCCGTCGGGAGCGGGGCCGTAGCAGATGCTCAGGATCACCAGGTCCCGCTCGTCCCCCTGGATGTTCTCGAGGTTCTTCACGAGAAGGCCCATGAACTGGCCGTCCTCCTCGCGGTCGACCTCCGCGTCGAGCAGCTCGCGGAAGGCGGCGTCCTCCTTGGCGAGCGACTCGAGCGCCCCCTCGATCTCGTCCTGCTGCGCCTCCGAGAAGGCGATGATGCCGATGCTGAGCCCCGTCTTCCGGCGCAGCGTCTCGCGCACCAGGCTCGCGATGTAGGCCGCCTCGCCCGCGTTGCGGCGGTTGTCGTAGGGCGAACGCTCGAGATGGTGGAAGCTCAGGCTCTTCTGGAGGAGCCGCTCGAGGTTGGCCTCCCCGTCCGAGGCCTTCGCCACGACGATGTCGTCCGCCCCTCCCGCCGACGCGCGGCGGTCGGGCACCGTGAGGAGACCGCCCTCGTAAAAGGCCGCGTTCGAAAAGCTGATCAGCGCCTCCGAGCGGCTCCGGTAGTGCCATCCCAGCATCGTCGAGGGCAGGTTCCGGCATGAATGGTTGAGGAAGCTGTCGCTCTCGAGATCGTACTCCACGACCTCGCCGCCCTCCTCGATCAGGAGCCCCTCCTCTCCCTCCTCGCGACGCGAGGAGAAGAAGCTCGTGGGGGGAAGCTGCATCTCGTCGCCCACCACGATGATCTGCCCGGCGCGGTGGACGGACGGGATCGCGTCCTCGAGCGGGATCTGGCTCGCCTCGTCGAAGATCACGACGTCGAAGCGGCTCACGTCGAGCGGCAGCGTGTCGGAGACGCTGAGCGGGCTCATCAGCCAGATGGGCTTCAGGTCGAGGATCACGTCCCCCGACTCCTTGGCGAGCAGGCCGCGCACCGACTTGTACCGCATCGTCTTCTCGAACTCGTGCTCGAGGTCGCGCCGGCCGGCCGCGTAGCGGGCCTTGAACTCCTTCTGCTCGGCGTTCAGCGTCGAAGCGGAGGCGCTGGAGACCGCGACGTGGCGGCGGAACTGGAGGCGCACGCGGTCCTTCACGGCCGCCGCGTTCGCCTCGAGCCACCCCTCGTAGCGCTGCTCGAGGCGCCGCGCGTGGCGGTCGCGCGCCTTCCCGCCGAACCCCGCGAGGAAGCGATCGGAGCGGATCGCGTCCCGCACGCCCCGTTCGACCATCGCTCCTTCGAGCTCGGCCAGGGTGAGCGGCTCCTCGCG
Source organism: uncultured Planctomycetales bacterium (assembly GCA_964604905.1). GTDB lineage: Bacteria > Planctomycetota > MHYJ01 > MHYJ01 > JACPRB01 > JACQFK01. The sequence continues at coordinate 11,851 of CAZSCC010000068.1, read as the reverse complement.
GAGCGCGCGCCGAAGCGCGGGAGGGAGCCGCCCCAGGTCCCCCAGGCACGGCAGCCAGTCGGGAAGGTGGTCGATCCGCTGCTCGATCCGCTGCAGCTCCTCGCGGAGCGCGGCGGGCGTCATCGCCCCCCAGCCGTCCAGGAACGCCGCCAGCTCCTTCTCGAGGCGCGCCAGGGCGGGCTCCGCCGAGGCGAGCGCCACGATCGCCGCCGCCGGCAGCAACAGGACCACCTGGCCGGCGCCGGCCTGGGCGGCCGCACGGGTCGCGATCTCCCGGACCTGCGCCGCGAAGGCCCCGCTGTCGCCCTCGACGCGATACTTCTCCCGGAACGCCGCCTCGCCCATCTCCGCCTCCCCGCGGGCCTTGTGCTCGCGGTCCAGCTTCTCGAGCACGCGGGTGCAGGTGGGCCGGAGCGCGTGGGCCGCGAAGTCGTACCGCGCGAGCATCACCTTCCGCAATCGCCACCAGGCGGGCTTCAGGAACGCGAGGAACGAGCCCTCGAGGGCGCGCGCCTGCTCCAGCGCCTCACCTGTCTCCCCCGCCGGGAGCTTCTCCTTCCAATGGCCCGTCTCCGCCTCGGCCACCCCGAGCGCCGCACGCCGCTTCCCCTGCTCCTTCGCCTCCTCCTCGAAAGCCCGCGCCTTCTCGCTCCCCGCCGCGAGAAGGCCGAGGAGGTCGCGCTCCGCCAGCGGGCGCAGAAGGAGCGCCGCGTCCGCTCTCTGACGCGCCGTCTCGAGGGGAGCGCCGTCCTTGATGAAAGACTCCAGGGCGTCCAGTGCGGCCCTGGCGTCGCGGATCCGCCGGAGCACCGTCTCGATCGGCCGTTCCTCCTCCGCCACGCGGGGCGCGAGCGACCGGAGCGGATGGCGGCAGAAGACCCCGTCGGGCTGGAGGTCGCGGAGCGCGGCTCCCATCCGGTCCAGAGCCTCCGCGTGCTGCCGCCAATGGCGGTATTCCGGGAAACGCTCGAGGTCCACCGGCGCCAGGTCCGGCACCTGGTCATCCATTTCGAGCCGACGGTGGAGGAGGCGGTAGACGGGCACCCCGACCGCGGGAGGTTCGGCGCGCATCCGCTCGTCGAACTGCCGGAGCGGCTCCAGCTCCGCCTTCATCGCCTGCACCGACTGGACGCGCCGCGCCTCGGGATCAACGCCCTCACCTCCCTCCTTGAGGAACGCATCGTACGTCGCCTTCAGGTCGAGGATGAACTCCTTCTTGTCCTGCTGCGAGTCGTGGATCAGGCTGCAGAGCTCGGAGAGCCCGGCTTGCTTGAGGCGATGGAAGACGACGTCCAGCGCCGCCCGCTTCTCGCAGACGAAGAGGACGTGCTTTCCCCGCGCGACGTGGTCGGCGATCAGGTTGGTGATGGTCTGCGACTTGCCGGTGCCCGGCGGCCCCTGGATGATGAAGCTCTTCCCGGTGCGCGCGAGCGAGACGGCCGACGCCTGCGTCGGATCGCACGCGACGACCGGGAACTGGTCCTCGAACGGCGACGCGGCGGGCCGGGCCTCCTCGGGCGCCCGCGGGACGAGCGAGAAGACCGAGTCGAACGGCGCGTTCGGAAGCTCCTCCTCCAGCAAGGCCTCGTAGTCCCGTACGAGCGACATCTTCCGGTACTTGAAGTTCCCCACCGTGAGGCTGCAGAGGTCGAAGTCCCACGAGTAGGGGTTCCCCGGCCCGCCGTCGACGTGGAACTCCACCACCTTCCGCTCCCGCTCGGCGACGGGCTCCTTCTCGGGGACGGCGAGCGTGCGCGGGCCGGGCCTCTCCTGGAGGATCTCGCGGAGCGCCGCGGGGGCGGGGCGGACCTTCATCTGGAAGAGCCGGAGCCCCAGCGGCTGGAAGTTCTCGCGCTCGTAGCAGTAGTCGATCTCTCCCCACGACCGGACCCCGCGGCCCGACAGCCGGAGCCGGCGCCGGTACTGGTCCAGGCGCCGGCGCGCGCGGTCGTAGACCCTCTCGATCTTGGGGCGGTCGATCTTGTTCAGCGTCACCCCGGGCTCGCTCGCCACGATCCGCGACGAGAGGAGCGCATGGAACGCGTCGAGCGTGGTCTCCGTCAGTTCCACCGCCTCGGGGATCTCGATCGCGTAGAGCTGCTTGAGATGGTGACGGAGGACGGGGTTGACCTCGGCCGTCGTACCCGTCGGCTCCAGCACGTACGAGTCCCGCACCCCCTTCTTCTTCGTAAGCCGCACCGGGAGGAGGAGGAGCGGCGAATCGATCCGCTCGTGCTTCTCCTCCTTCAGGTTGTGCCAGCGGAGGAAGCAGAGGACCAGCCGGAGCTGCGCGAAGCCGTATTCCGCCTGGTCGCGCTTGGCCTCGCAGATGATCCGGTCGAGCACCTCCCGGGCATACGGCGCGTCCTCGAACCGCAGGTACTTCTCGAGCGCCACGGGGCTGCCCGAGGAGAGGAGCTTCGCCACGTCGGCCTGCCAGGTGAAGAGCTGGTCGGGCCGGACGTTGCGCACGTCGATCAGGAGCGGCACGGAGGCCCAGGTCAGGTTCAGGCTCTGCAGGCTCGGCCGGAAGTAGAGGAGCCGGTTGCGGCGGGAGATCTCGAAGAGCCGCTCGCGGAGCCTCCCGAACACGATCTGCCGCCGGCCGCGCAGGTCGCTCTCGCGGAACCCCTTCATGAGCTTCGTGTCGAAGTCCCGCTCGATCCCCGCGTCGCGGTAGTTCTCCAGGCGCCGGAGGATCGCGGGCAGGTCCTGCGCGCGCCGGTGGCGGCTCAGCTCCGTCATCCGGACGATCGCCTTCGCGACGACCGGGTTGAGATCGGCGCGCAGCGTGAAGAGGTTCGAGCGCGCCGACGCGAAGCGCTCCAGGTCGCCGGGCTCCGTGAAGTCCAGGCCGCACGCGACCGAGGCGAGGAGCATCCCGAACGAGAACGTGTCGGTCAGCGCGTCGTGGTGGCCCAGCGCGTGCTCCCATGAGCGGTAGCCCGGAAGGTAGACGGGCTTCGTCACCTCCTCGCCCGGCTTCCCGACCTGGAGGTTGACGATCTTTCCGGAGTCCTCGTCGACCTCCGTGGTGCGCCGCACCTCGCCGATCAGGTCGAGCGCGAGGCTCTCCGGGCGGTCGAGCGGGTCGATCTTCGCCGCGTTCCGGAGGGGCTCCTTCTCGGAGGCCTCCTTGTACCAGGCCGCGGTCCCGCTGACAAAGACCGCCTCGAGTCCGTCGAGAGGAGCCACCTTCCCCGCTCCGTGAGCGCGGACCGCCTGGCGGAGGAGCGGGAGGACCGCCGCCAGCGCGTCGTCGGTGGCGAAACCGCCCGCCTCGAGGCGGGAACGGAGGAATTCCAGGAAGGGCGTGCCCTCGTTCACGGCGCCGGCTCCTTCGCCGCCTCCGAAAGGATGCGGGCCCACTCCTTGCGCACCTTCGCCACTTGCCGCTTGGCGACCCCGAGGTCCTTGTTCACCAGCTCCTCGAGCCGGTCGGACAGCTTCAGGCGCTCCGCCAGCGAGAAGGCCATCGCGAGCGGAGCATCCTCCAGGTCGGGGTCGGCGGAGGCGAAGTCCAGGAGGAGATAGGCCAGATAGTCGCGCAGCTTCTTGTCGGTCGTCTCGAGCTCGGCAAAGAGCTCCTCGTCCGAAGGCGCGTCGGAGGGTTCGAAGCCTTGGAAGAAGAGCCTCGCGTGGGCGAGCACCGAAGGCGTGCGAAACCATCGGGGCGCCAGCAGGAGCGCCAGGAGCCGGCGGGTCCGGTCGGCCAGGCGCTTTTGACCCAGGAGGTCGAGCGCGTCGAGCGCGGCCTCGCCTTCCAGGATCCGCGCGATCTCGGGCTCCGCCTCCGCTCCCTTCTGCGACCAGAGCTGGAGCGCCCGCGCGCGGAGGAACATCTCGGGGTGGGTCTCCTCCTCGGTCCCCGAGGCGCCCTTCCCCAGGATCTCCTCCGCCTGGCGGAGATAGCTCTCGGGATTCGCGTCCTTGAGCCCGGTGTCGATCTTGACCAGCCCCGCGATCGAGACGAGCGGGCTGCCCGTCACGAAGAGCGAGCCCCGGTCGGCGAAGAGCTCGGTGTAGAGCCGGAAGCGGCGCGCGGTCTGCCGGTGGCTGGGCTCGGCGCGCGAGTGGTTCGCGATCGCGAGCAGGACCTGGTCGGCGATGTGGTACTCGCCTCCCCACTCTTTCCAGAAGAGGTAGTGGGTCAGCTCGTGGGCGAGGACGGCGACGATCTCGTCGGGCGTCAGGATGCCGGCCACGGGCCCCACCAGCACGAGATGGGCCTCGCCCGGGATGTACCAGAGCGCGGCGTTCATGCCGCTTCCGCCCTGGGCCTGGTAGAGCGTGAGCGGGAGGCCCAGCCCGAGCGCCTCGTTGGCCCGGTCGGCCAGGCGATACAGGTCAGGGTGAGCTTCGCGCTCCAGGCGGTAGGTGGACTTCAGGAGGTCGAGCCGCACCGACTCCGCGTACTCGGTTCGGACCTTCTCGGAGGAGAACCACGTCCAGAGGTCCCGCTCCTCCGACTTCAGGTACTCGAGAACCTCGCGGTGGTACGCGAGCGGCCCCAGCACCTCGGTGAGCGGTTTCATGGATCCCGGACAGTATATCGCCCATCCGCGATCCGTGTACTTCCCGCGAGCCCATGGTGTCTACTGATATGGGGAGTCCAGGAGCGGGCACGGGTTTATGGAGGTCACCACCATGCGCACACTCCTCGCCGCGCTGGTCCTCATCTCGACCGTCGGCGCCCAGGACGCCTCCAAGGCCTCCGACAAGAACCTCAAGCAGGCGATCAAGGACAGGAAGCCCAAGTCGATCGACCTCGCGGTCCGGGAACTCCTCGTCGCGAACTCGACGGACGCGATGAAGGTCCTCCTCGGCGCCGCGGCGGTCCCGCCGGTCTTTCCCAAGGACCTCCTGCCGGGCGAGGACGCGTGGTGGCAGGAGTGCTACTTCACGCTCCTGAACGCGGCGGCGTCGTTCACCGACGTCCCCGCCCTCTCCGAGCTGGCCGACTTCCTCCTCAAGAACAAACTGAAGCCCATCGCGCGCGACATCCTCTCGGCCGTGGCCAACCACGGGCAGAAGGAGATGATCGCCGTCTGCGTCAAGGTGATGGAGGGCGGCACCGACGACCTCAAGATCATGGCCGTCGACCACCTGATCGCGATCGCCGACAAGACGGCGATCGAGCCGCTCATCCGGGCGATGAAGGCGAACGAGAAGACCGCCGGCGACCTGAAGCACCGGATCGGGCGGGCGCTCACGGTGCTCACCGGCCAGGATTACGGCGACAGCGTCTCCAACTGGGAGGGCTGGTGGTCCGCCAACAAGGACAAGGATTTCTCGGTCAAGGGCCCCGAAGGCGGGTCGACCGGGACGGTGACCGACGGCCTCGACCGCAGCCGCCACAGCGAGTTCGAGAAGCTCAAGAAGACCGGCAAGGTGCTCGTCCTGATCGCCGGCGAGAAGTGCAAGTGCGGCAAGAACCACGATCTCGACCGCATCGACGCGGTGACGACCAAGATGGGCCTGACCACCGAGACGATCACGAAGGACGACCTCGACAAGAAGGACGACGTCAAGTTGAGCGACTACGTCGCCGTCCTCGCCAACTGCACCCACATCCGCGAGCACTGCGTCTGCCCGCTCTGCAAGCCGGGCAACTACAGCGGCAACCGGCTCTTCCAGTGCGTCTGCCCGAAGAACGAGCACATCCCCGCGAAGTACGTGCTGGGCGACAAGGGCATCGCCAAGATCAAGAAGTACGTCGAGAGCGGCGGGTACCTCTTCGCGGAGGACTGGTGCATGGAGGATTTCGTGGAGAAGGCGTTCGGCGACTACGTGACCCACGGCTCGATCCGCCCGCAGGACGAGGCGGTCCCGGTGCACCCCAAGGCGGGCGCCGCGTCCCACCCGTACCTCCGGAAGATCTTCTTCAAGCCGCCGCGCGAGACGCGCGACACGGTGAGCGAGACCGACCTCGACAAGGTCGCGCACAAGTGGAAGATCGACAAGGAGACCCGGACGATCAAGGTGAAGGACCCGTCGAAGGTCGTGACGCTGCTGACCAGCCCCGAGCTGGCCAAGTCTTCGCAGGGCGACGATGCGGTGGCGGTGACCTTCGAGGTAACACCCGGGAAGTCGGCCGGGAAGGGCGCCGCGGCGGCCCCGGAGATCTCCCAGGACCGGCGCAAGATGGTGGGCGGTCGCGTCCTCTACGTCCTCTCCCACTTCGGAAAGCAGGACTCCCAGGAGGACGAGTTCGCGCTCCAGAACCTGCTCGTCAACTTCCTGGTCGAGGCGAACGAGCGGCGCGCGACCTTCGCCCCGCCGGCGCCGGCGCCCGCGCCGAAGAAGTAAGAGCGGTCCAGGGGTCGGCGGACACCGAGGCCGCCGATCCTAGCGGTCGGGACGGGGCTTCAGGATGAACCTCAGGCCGTCCCGCTGCTGCAGCTCCTTCTCGAGCCGGTCGCGCCCCATCCTCATCCAGACGTCCTCAGCCGACTCGCCCGGCCCGAGACGCTCGACCTGCGCCCTCATCTCCTCGAGCGGGATCCGGTCGCGGTAGCCGCTCCAGTCCAGCCACTCCATGAACTCGACCGAGCGATGGCGGTGGAAGCGGACGTGCACCTCGCGGGGATCCTCCCCACGGCCGTAGCGGTCGATCGCCACCAGGACCTTTTCGACCGCCGCCCGCGGGACGCGGTCCTCCAGCGCGATGATCGGAAGGACCGTGACCTTCCCCGGTGGGCGGTCCTCCTCCCAGGTCCCGACCTCTTCGAGCGCGTCCCTGGAGAAGCTCTCCGCGGCGGCGCGGTCGCGGAGGAAAGTCGCGAGCGCGGTCCGGATGTGCGGGAGTTGCTTCTCCCAGTCCCGTCCCAGGCACACCCGGATGGGATCGGCCACGATCACGCGGGACCAGCGGTCGCAGCGGAGTGTGGCCCCGTCCTCCCCCGTCGGCCGCCAGAACCCCGTCAGGCCCTCCTGGGCCGCGAAGTGGGAGAGAAGATAGAAGCTGAAGGTCCCGTCGGGGCGAAGATGGAGGACCCAGGAATCGAGCGCCCCGGCCAACCGGAAGCAATGCTCTTCGGCGAGGGTCGGGGAAGACGACGCGCCCGCACAGGAAGATGTCAGCAGGGCGGCCAGGAGCGCGAGCCCCCTCCTCATCCCTTCACCAGAAGCCGGGCCGCCGCGACGACGTCTCCGGCCTTCGGCAGGTGGGCGTGCTCGAGGGGCGGCGAGTACGGGACCGGCGTGTCGGGCGCGGCGACCCGGACGATCGGCGCGTCGAGCTCCCAGATCAGTTTCTCCGAGAGGATCGCCGCGAGCTCCGCGCCGACGCCGCCCCGCTTCGAGTCCTCGTGCAGGATCAGCGCCCGGTGGGTCTTCGCCACTGAGGCGAGGAGTAAATCCTCGTCCAGCGGCTGAAGCGACCGGAGATCGACGACCTCGATCTCGACGCCCTCCTTCGAGAGCTCCTTGGCCGCGTCGAGCGCCGTCCAGACCATCGCACCATAGGTGAGCACCGTGACGTCCCGACCTTCGCGTCTCACGATCCCCTTCCCCAGCGGCACCTCGAAATCGCCGAGCGGAACCTCCTCGCGCAGGTCGGTCCGGAAGAAGCCGTAGAGCCCCTTCGCCTCGAGGAAGATCACCGGGTTGTTGTCGCGGAGCGCCGCCGTGAGCAGCCCCTTCGCGTCCAAGGGGGTCGAGGGCGCGACGATCTTCCAACCCGGCGTCCGGAGGAACCACGCCTCCGGGCACTGCGAGTGATAGGGCCCGCCGCCCAGCAGCTTCTCGCCCGTCCCGGTCGCGCCCCCATAGGGGAGCCGGACGACCATCGGGACCGCCCGCCCGTAGCGCCAGTAGACCTTGGCCGCGTTGTTGACGAGCGCGTTGAATCCGGAAGCCAGGAAATCGGCGAACTGCATCTCCACGATCGGCCGCATCCCCGCGAGCGCCGCCCCCACGCCGCAGCCGACGATCGCGCTCTCGGCCAGCACCGCGTTCAGGCAGCGTTCCGGCCCGAACTGCTTGACGAGGCCGCGCGTCACGCCGAAGGCGCCGCCGTAGCGGCCGCCCACGTCCTCGCCCACGACGAAGACGCGCGGGTCGCGCTCCATCGCCTCGACGATCGCCTGCCGCACGGCCTCGTCGTAGGACATGACCTGCTTCTTCGAGGGCGCCGCCTTGGGCGCGGGCTCGACGCGCGGAGCGCACACCTCGCCGCCGGGCTCGGGCCAGGGCGCTGCCGCGGCCGCGAGCTCCGCCTCGTCGACGCGCCGCTTCGCCTCCTCGCGGACCCCGGCGATCGGGAGCTTTTCCTTCCTGAGCCGCTCCTCGTAGAGCGCGATCGGGTCGGCCGCCTCCCAGAGCTTCCGCTCCTCCTCGATCTCGTACCCCTTGAGCCCCGCGCCGCCGTGGAAGCGGTCGTCGTCATGATGCGCGTGGCCGGAACGCCGGTAGGTCATGAGCTCGATCAGGGCGGGCCCCTTCCCCGCCCGAGCCCGCTCGGCCGCCCAGGCCGACGCGGCGGCGACCTCGTCAGGGTCGTTCCCGAAGATCGTGATCCCCGGAATCCCGTAGCCCGCCGCCTTGAGGGAGAACCGCCGGGCCGCCGACTGCTCCGTGACGTGGGTGCCGAGGGCCCAACGATTGTTCTCGACCACGAAGATCAGGTTCAGCTTCTGCGCGGACGCGAACGTGACCGCCTCGTGCCACTCGCCGAGCGACGTGCCCCCCTCGCCGATGATGGAGAGGAAGACGCGGTCCTCCTTTCGGAGCTTCGCGGCGTAGGCCATGCCGACCAGCGTCTGCGTCCCGACGGCCAGCGGCGCGGCGGGAGGCAGCACGCCGCGCGAGAGATCTCCCACGTGGAGATCTCGACCCTCCACGGGCGTCCCCCTCTTACCGGTCTGGACGAGGACGACGTGGAGCGGGTCGTCGGCGTACATCAGCACGACCGGCAGGCCCCGGATCAGCGGGCAGGCGATGTCGCCGTCCTCGCGACCGCGCCGGAGCCGCAGCGCCAGTCCGACCGCGGCCTCCTGGCCGAACGCCCTGAATCCCTTCTGAGGAGAGGGGAACCCCTCCCACGCGATCTTCTTCTCCTGAAAGAGCTTCTTCAGGAGGTCGTCCAGGGTCCGCGTCAGGACCATGACACGGTACATCTCCAGGCGCTCCTCGCGGGTCAGGGAGGCCCGGATCTCCTCGCGGCGAAAGTAGCCCTCGATCTGCTCGCGAAGCACGTCACGCTGCCATCCCGCCACCTGGCCGGCCGTCGCGCCCGGCCAGAGAGCCGACTCATCTCCCGTGCAGACCCGGTCGATTTCCGCGAGAAGCGCCGCCTTACCCCTTCCGGCCCTCGGGAGAAGAAACGGGCACTCCAGAGAGAGGAATTGGCGGAGATCCATCGTTCTTAACTATAGCGACACCGGGAAAACGACGGTACGATTTGTCCATGAGAGCGCTCCTCCTCGCCGCCCTCGCCCTGCTTGGGACGGCCCCGATTCAGCCGGGCAAGGCCCTCATCTGGGCGCGCGGAACGGACTCCTCCACGCTCGACCCCGCCGAAGTGGAATGGGGCGAGGATGCGAAGATCACGCAGAACCTCTACGAACCCCTCGTCACCTTCAAGCACGACTCGGTCGAGCTCGAGGGGCGCCTCGCCAAGAGCTGGGCCTTCTCCCCCGACGGGAAGTCGCTCACGTTCGAACTCCAAGAGGGCGTGACGTTCCACGACGGGACCCCCTTCACCGCCGAGTCGGTGGTCTTCAGCTTCCAGCGCCTCATCGACCCCAAGCATCCGAACAAGCCCAAGATCGTCCCGTACGCGTCCAACTTCTCGGACATCACGGGCGTCGCCGCGCAGGGCCCCTCGCGCGTCGTCTTCTCCCTCAAGGGTCCGAACGCCGTCATCGTCCAGAACCTCACGCTCTTCGGCGCGTGCATCGTTTCGCCGACGGCGGTCCGCAAGCACGGCGAGAAATTCCCGCAGAACCCCGTCGGGACCGGGCCCTACAAGCTCACCCGCTGGGACCGCGACGTCCGCATCGTGCTCGACCGCTTCGACGGCTACTGGGGGCCCAAGCCGTCCATCGCGCGCGTCATCGTCATCCCGGTCGCCTCGCCGCAGACGGCGATCCAGAAGCTCCGGAAGGGCGAGGTCCACGTGGTCGACCACCCGACGCTGGCCGACGTCAAGCCGCTCCAGGAGGATCCCGCCACGAAGGTCGACACCGAGACGTCGATGAACGTCTGCTACCTCGGCTTCAACATGAAGAGGTTCCCCTACAGCGACCCGAACTTCCGCCGCGCCGTGTCGCTCGCGATCGACCGGAAGGCGCTCAACACGATCGCCTACTACGATCTGGCCGAGCCGGCCGTCAACCTCGCCCCGCCCGCGATCTGGAAGGACACGGGCCCGATCCCGCAGTACGAATTCAACCTCGCGAAGGCGCGGGAGGCGCTGGCGAAGGTGAAGCTGGAATCGAAGGAGGTTGAGCTCATCCACATGACCTTCGCCCGTCCGTACGTGCCCGAACCGATGCGCGTGGCGGAGTTCATCAAGGACCAGCTGGGGAAGATCGGGCTCGCGGTGAAGCTCGCCGGGTTCGACAAGAGCGCCTACTCGGCGAAGTATCGCGAGGAGGGCCACCCGATGTGCCTCCTGGGATGGAATGCGGACATCCCCGACATCGACAATTTTTTCTACACCCTCCTCCACGGCGACAACGCGGGGGACATGAACCTCTCGTTCTTCAACGATCCCGAGTTCAACGACGCCGTGAAGAAGGCGCAGACGGAGCTCGACCCGGCCAAGCGGAAGACGCTCTACGCGAAGGGCTGGGCGCGCTACAGGGAGGAGCAGCCGACGATCCCGCTCGTCCACGTCAAGCAGCTGATCGCCCTCTCGAGGCGGGTGGACTACAACATGCACCCGATCGAGTACCGGTTCTACATCGCGAGCCTGAAAGAGTGACGGCTTACGTCCTGCGCCGGCTTCTGCTCCTGCCGTTCATCCTGCTCTCGGTCTCGTTCATCGTCTTCATCCTCATGCGCTCGGTGCCGGGCGACCCGGTCTCCAACATCGTGGGGGAGAAGGCCCCCGCCGAGGTGCGCGACCGCGTCCGCCGCGAGCGGGGCTTCGACCGGCCGGTGCTCCTCCAGTACGGCACCTACGTGGGGCGCCTCCTGCGCGGCGACCTGGGCGAATCGTACAAGCGATCGGGCGACCGGGTCTCCGACGAGATCCGCCGCCGCCTGCCGCCGACGATCGAGCTCGCCCTCGCGGCGATGATCCTCGCGACGTCGGGCGGGCTCGTGCTCGGCGTGTTGTCGGCCGTCTACAAGAGCCGCTGGGTCGACTATGTCTCGATGACGGTGGCGCTGGCGGGGGTCTCGGTCCCGATCTTCTGGCTCGGCCTCCTCTTCATCATGGCGTTCGGGAAGTTCCTCCCGATCGGGGGCAACCTGAACGTGGAGTACTTCTACGAGCCGAAGACCGGCTTCGTCCTCCTCGACACCGCGCTCCGGGGCGAGGGGGAGATGTTCCTCGACGCCCTCAAGCACCTGGCGATGCCCGCGATGGCGCTGGCGACGATCCCGCTCGCGATGACCGCGCGGATCACGCGCGCGTCGATGCTCGAAGTGCTCGGGAGCGACTACATCCGGACGGCGAAGGCGAAGGGGCTGGCCCCGTGGAGGACGGTGACGCGCCACGCGTTCCGCAACGCGGCGATCCCGATCGTGACGCTGGTCGGGCTTGAGTTCGGCTACCTGCTGGGCGGCGCCGTGCTGACGGAGACGGTCTTCGCCTGGCCCGGGATGGGGACCTACATCCTGCAGTCGGTGGGCGACCGCGAGTACGACGCGATCGGGGGCGCCGTGCTCGTGCTGGCCA
>CAZSCC010000067.1:0-17638 GCA_964604905.1 uncultured Planctomycetales bacterium | reverse complement strand
GGGCTGACGGACGGCCTGGCGAAGAACACCAGCGCGGTCGACGGGAAGCCCCTCGCGCGCCACACGCCGACGCTCTGGAACATCGGCTACCACCAGAACTGGTACTGGGACGGCCGCGCTGCCTCGCTCGAGGGCCAGGTGCTCGCCGCCTGGAAGCTCGCCAACATGGGGGCGAAGGACAAGGAGAAGGACGAGATCCGCGCCGACGTGATCGAGCGGATCAACGGGGTGCCCGCCTACAAGGATCATTTCCAGAAGGCGTTCGGCGCGCCGGCGAACGAGAAGAACGTCTCCGCCGCGCTCGCGACCTTCATGCGGACGATCATCTCGAAGGACACCGACTGGGACCGCTTCCAGAAGGGCGACAAGAAGGCCGCGAGCGAGTCCGCCCAGCGCGGGTTCGAGGTCTTCAACCGCGTCAAGTGCACCAACTGCCACTCGGGCTTCCTCTTCACCGACCTCCAGTTCCACAACGTGGGGATCGGGCTGAAGGACGGCAAGCCGGTCGACGTGGGACGGCAGAAGGTGACCAGCATCGAGAAGGACACCGGCGCGTTCAAGACGCCGACGCTCCGCGATGTCGCCCGCTCGGGCCCATACTTCCACGACGGCAGCGTCGCCACGCTCGAGGAGGCGGTGAAATTCCTCCTGGCGGGCGGCGGGGACAACCCCTATCTCGACAAGACCAACCTGGTGAAGGCGGAGCTCAAGGCCAACGAGGTCTCCGACCTGGTCGAGTTCCTGAAGTCGCTCACCGAGCACGCGACGATCCCGGAACCGAAAGTCCCGTAGGCGCCATCGGGCGTCGGGGCGTCATTTCCCCGACGAGATGCAGAAGAGGCTCTTCTCCGACCGGATGTAGATCCGCCCGCGCGACGCCGCCGGCGACGCCTGGCATTTCTCGCCGAGCGGATTGCGGGAGAGCACCTTGAACTCCGGACCCGCCGCCAGCACCGTCGTCTCGCCCGCCTCGGACAGGATGTAGATCCGGCCGTCCGCGAAGACCGGCGAGGCGCTGAAGCCGCTCTTCTCCAAGGGGACCCGCTCCTGCCAGACGATCTCCCCGCTCTCCGCCTTGAAGCACGTCGCGACTCCCGCGTCGGTGACCGCGTAGAGATACGGCTTCACGTAGAGCAGCGACGGCAGCGCGGGCACGCCCTTCTTCTGCTCCCACGCGATGTGGGTCTTCGTCACGTCGCCCGATCCGCCCAGCCGGATCCCTCGCAGCGTCGTCTTCTCGAAGCCCGAGGCCGCGAACAGCATCCCGTCGCCCGCCACCGGGGAGGGTGTGAGCCCCTCGCCCTGGCAGTAGGCGGTCCACAGGAGCGCGCCCGTCTTGGGGTCGAAGCCCTGGACCGCATCCCCCGCGAGGCTCACGATCTGGCCGTCGACGACGATCGGCGTGGCGTGGGCGATCCGCGACATCCCGCGCTTGCCCGTCCAGACGCGCTTGCCGGTCGCGGCGTCGAGCGCGGCGACCTCCGACTTGTCCCACGGGATCTGCCAGCCCAGACGCTCTTCGTCGGAAAGCTTCCCCGGGGGCACCCGGTTGCTCCCGTCGTAGGGCATGATCAGGAGGCCGTCGTGCAGCATCGGAGACGCGCCCAGGCCGTGCCGCGAGTAGAACTTCACCTCCTGGTTCGTCCAGGCGACCGTCCCGTCGAAGTCGAGCGCGGCCGCGCCCCCGCCGCCGAAGACGGCATAGACGCGTTTCCCGTCGGTGCACGGCGTCGGCGTCGCGTGGGAGTTCTTGCCCTCCTTGCGGCCCGGCTCCTGCTCGAAGACCTGCTTGTCCCAGAGGAGCCTGCCGCTCGCCGCGTCGATCGAGAGGACGGCGCACTTCTTCCCGCCGTCGGTCACGCTCGTCACGAAGACCCGGTCGCCCCACACGACGGGCGACGACCACCCTTCGCCCGGGATCGCCGTCTTCCAGGCGACGTTCGTCGTCGCGTTCCAGCTCACGGGCAGCCCGCTCTCCGCGGAGTGGCCCTGGCCGGTCGGGCCCCGGAACCGGGGCCAGTCCTGGGCGGAGGCCGTCGAGCAGGCGAGGATCAGGGACAGGCAGAGAAGGTGTTTCACCGCGTCAATTCCCCCCGGGAGGCGACCCTTCCTGGGCCGGGGCCGCCGGCTCCCGGCGCTTCCGGGTCCGCGGTTTCGTCGCCGGGACGATGCCCCGATGGATCATCGTGCCCGAGCCCGTCTCCGTGAACACCTCGGCCAGGAGCGTCGACGATTTCTTGCCGCTGATGATGTGGACGGTCTGGACGCCGTCCTTGAGCGCCTCCACGGCGCTCTGCGCCTTGGGGATCATCCCGCCCCGGATCACGCCCTCCTTGACCAGCTGGTCGATCTCCGCCGGGGTGACGCGGGAGATGAGGGTCTTGTCGGCGCGGAGGATGCCCTCCACGTCCGTCACCAGGATGAGCTTCTCGGCGTGGAGCGCGGAGGCGATCTCGCTGGCCACGGTGTCGGCGTTGATGTTGAGGATGTTCCCCGCATCGTCGCCGCCCAGCGACGCCATGACGGGGACGAAGTCGGCCGCGAGCAGCGTCGTCAGCAGCTTCGTGTCGATCGACTCGATGTCGCCCACGTGGCCGTAGTCGACCATCTGCTCCTGCCCGGTCTTCTCGTCGACGACTTTCTTGGGCGGGCGCTTCACGGCGTTGATGATGCCCCCGTCGACGCCGGAGATGCCGACGGCCTCGACGCCGTACTCGCGGAGGGCGGCCAGAATCTCGGTGTTGATGGTGCCGGCGAAGACCATCATGACGACGTCCAGCGTCTTCTCGTCCGTGACGCGCCGCCCCTGGATCATCTTGGGCTCGATGCCGAGCTGCTGGGAGAGTTCGGTGGCCTGCTTCCCCCCGCCGTGGACCATGACGACGTGGATGCCGACCTGGGCGAGCAGGGCGACCTCCTCGCAGAAGCTGTGGAGGGTCTCCTCGGTGTCGGCGATCTCGCCCCCGATCTTGACCACGAAGGTCTTGTTCTTGAACCTGTTGATGTACGGCAGCGCCTGCCTCAAGAGTCCCAGGTGTTCGGGGTTCATAGGAGCTCCGATAGTATGGCTTTCTGCACGTGGAGGCGGTTCTCGGCCTCGTCGTAGATCGCCCCGGCGTCCAGCACCGCGTCGGCCACCTCGACGTTGCGGCGGACCGGGAGGCAGTGCAGGAAGCGGGCGCCCTTCGGCACCCGGTCGCAGATCCAGGACTTGAGTCCGTCGCGGACCTTCTTCTCCTCCTCCCACTTCCCGTAGAAGGCCGAGCCGCCCCAGGACTTGGCGTAGACGACCTGGGCGCCTTCCAGCCCTTCCTCCTTCGAGTGGACGATGCGCGGTTTCCGCGGCAGCGCGTCGAGGAGCGACTTCTCGAGCGGGAACTCCGCGGGGTGGGCGATCGTCAGGTCCGCGCCGAGCTGCGAGGCGATCGCCGCGAACGAGTTGGGCACGGCCATCGGGAGCGCCTTCGGATGGTACGCCCAGGTGAGCGTCACCTTCGCGCCCTTGATCCTACCGAGCTTCTCCCGGATCGTCATCGCGTCGGCCATCCCCTGGCACGGATGCCACAGCGCCGACTCCATGTTGACGACCGGGACCGTGGCGTACTTCCGGAAGGCCCCGATCACGGGGTCCGCCATGTCCTCCTCGTAGGACTTCAGGCCCGGGAACGAGCGGACGCAGATCGCGCTCACGAAGCGCGAGAGCACCCGCGCCGCGTCCTTGATGTGCTCCGTCTTGTCCTGGTCCATCACCGCCCCCTCGCGGTGCTCGAGGGTCCAGGACTCGCTGCCCACCGACATCGAGACCGCCTGGCCGCCCAGCTCGGCGATCCCGACCTGGAACGAGACGCGCGTCCGGAGCGACGGGTTGAAGAAGACGAGTGCGACGCTCTTCCCCTCGAGCGGCCGTTTCCCCCGCTTTCCGCGCGACTTCTTGAGAGCGGCCGCCCGGTCGAGCAGGAACTCCAGCTCCGCGGGTTTGTACTCGAGGGTGCTGATGAAGGACCGGCCTTTGAGTTTTGGAGGCATCAGGGTGTCGCAGCTCCAACTGAGGTGGTTTTCAGGACTTCGCCCAGCGTCTTCACGAACGAATCGACCTGCGTATGCGTGAGCGTCAGGGGCGGGAGGAGCCGGATCACGCCCGTCTCGTCGGCCGTGCCGACGATGAACCCCTTTTCGAGGAGCGCCTTCTGGACCGCCGGCGCGTCCCCCTCCAGCTTGAGCCCGAGGAGGAAGCCCATTCCGCGGACCTCCTTCACGCCCGGGGTGTGCTCCGAGCGCTTGGCCAGATACCGGCCGACCTCGACGACGTTCGGGAGGAGGCCCTCGATCACCTCGAGCGTCGCCTTCATCGCGGCCATCGCGACGGGCCCCGCCCCGAAGGTCGCGCCGTACTCGCCGTACTGGACCTTGTCGGCGATCTCCTTGGAGGCGAGGACCGCGGAGAGCGGGATGCCGCTCCCGATCGCCTTCGCCAGCGTGATGAGGTCCGCGTTCACGCCGTACCGGCCGGTGAAGAACATCGTCCCGGTCCGGCCGATCCCGGTCTGGACCTCGTCGTAGATGAGGACGCTGCCGTTCCTCGTGCAGAGCTCGCGGAGCTTCTGGAAGAATTCGGCGGGCGCGGTGCGGCAGCCGGCCATCGACTGGATGGGCTCGAGGATCACCGCGGCCGTCTTGTCGGTGAGGGTCGGCAGCGTCCCGAACGGCACGAACGAGATCCCCGGGACGAGCGGCTCCGACTGCTTCCGGTACTTCTCGATCCCCGTCGCCGAGATGGCCCCGGCGGTCCGGCCGTGGAAGCCGCCCTGCATGGCGACGATCTCCGGGCGCCCCGTGTGACGCCGGGCCATCTTGAGCGCGTTCTCGTTGGCCTCCGCGCCCGAGTTGGCGAAGAGCGCGGCCGAGAAGGCCGGCGCGTGCTTGAGGAGGAGCGCGGCCGCCTCCTCGCGGAGCGGGAAGGCGGCGACGTTCGAGTAGAAGATGAGCTTCCCGACCTGCTCCTGGACCGCCTTCACCACGTGGGGGTGGCAGTGGCCGGTCGAGCAGACCGCGTGGCCGGCGTAGAGGTCCATGTACTTCTTCCCGGCCGTGTCCCAGACCCAGACGTCCTCGCCGCGCGCGAGCTCGAGGGGCAGGGTCTTGAAGGTCTTGAGCAGGCTCATTACAGGATTTTCACCACAGAGACACTGAGTCCACAGAGAAGAGAACCCCCTTGTGTCGTCCCCCCTCCCCCCTGGGGGGGGCGGGGGGGAATCCATAAGGGGGTCGTCATCTCTGTGTCTCTGGGGTGGATCTTCTTCACGGCTGGGCCGGGGGCGTGAGCAGCCCCGCTTCCTCCGGTAAACCGAACATGAGGTTCAGGCACTGCAGTCCCTGGCCCGCGCCGCCCTTGACCAGGTTGTCGATCGCGGCGAAGACGATCGCCGTCTTCCCCTCGGCCGCGACGCCGAGATCGATGAAGTTCGAGCCCTTCACGCTGTTCACGTTGGTCGTGCCCTTGCCGAGGCGGACGAACCGCTCGCCGGCGTACGCCTTCGTGAAGACCTCGAGCACCTCGTCGGCGGTCATCTCCCTCTTGAGGGGCACGTAGCTCGTCGTGAAGACGCCGCGGACCAGCGGGGTCGAGTGGGGCTGGAAGAGGACCTCGATGCCCGACGCCGCCTCGATCTCGGGCGTGTGGCGGTGGTGGAACATTTCGTAGGCGAAGAAGCTGGTCGAGCGGAACGGATGATGGGTCTTCTCCCCCGGCTTGATCCCGCTGCCGGAGGAGCCGGTCTTGCCGTCGACGATCGCCCGGCCCGCCGCGAGTTCCCGCAGCGGCCAGAGGGACAGGATCGCCGCGCTTGCGAAGCAGCCGCCCGCCGCCACGTACGTCGCCTCCTTGATCCGCCCGCGGTTGATCTCGGGGACCCCGTAGGCGAACTTCTTGAGCAACTCGGGCTCCCTATGGGGCGCCTTGTAATACTTCTCGAACTTCTTTACGTCCTGGAGGCGGAAGTCGCCCGAGAGGTCGACGACCTTGCCCTTCAGCTTCGGCACGACGCTCATCGCCTCGCCGTGGGGGAGGGAGAGCATGTAGGCCTCGGCCTCGGGCCACTCCTTGGAGTAGATGAGGTCGGAATAGCCGCGCAGGTTGGGCTGCACCTCGTCGAGGCGTTTGCCGGCATTCTCGTTCGCGGTGATGGCGACCAGCTCGATCCCGGGGTGGCCCAGGAGGAGCCGCACCGCCTCGCCGCCGATGTAGCCCGAGGCGCCGATGACGACGGTCCGGATCTTCTTCATGACGCGAGCACCGGGGAGAGGAGGCTCAGGAGCTTCTGGGAATCCGTCAGGGCGTTCGCCGCCGGGACGCCGATCGTCTTCTCGAGGTAGGTCACGCCCGCCTCGGTGTCGGTGGCCGGTCCGCAGACCACGGTGACCTGGATGCCCCGCTGGGCGAGGATCTCCTTGCCGCCCCAGGCGGCCGTCAGGTCGCTCGCGCAGAAGACCACCGCGTCGATGTGGGACATGAGGATGCGGTCGTCGAAGAAGCGGTCGACCTTGTAGTGCCCCAGGATCCCGTCGCCCAGCTCCATGACGATGACGTCCACGTCGCGCATCTCGGAGACGATCGAGCGGGCG
This sequence comes from uncultured Planctomycetales bacterium, assembly GCA_964604905.1. Taxonomy (GTDB): domain Bacteria; phylum Planctomycetota; class MHYJ01; order MHYJ01; family JACPRB01; genus JACQFK01. The sequence goes on along the minus strand of CAZSCC010000067.1, from coordinate 11,017 downwards.
ATGCCGGCGATGTCCTCCGTGTCGACGGTGGAGGGGACGCCGCAGTCGAGGAAGCTCAGGACCTTCACGGCGCCGGCGTTCTTCATCCGGATCGTGTCCTTGAGGCACGCGATGCCGGTGATCTTCGCGCCGCCGACCTTGAGCCCCTGCCAGGTAAGCCCCTTGATGAGCTCCTCGGTGGTGGCGGTCTTGCCCACGTGCATGCAGGATCCGCAGACCAGGATGATGGGCTTCGCCTGGGCCAGGACGTCGACCTTCGGCAGCGCGGACTCCCGGAGGTTGCGCTTGGAGACGCCGAGCACTTCGACCTGGACGGGCTCGCCCAGGTCTTTGGGGCCGCTGACGTAGCGGCCCACGACGCCGCCCAGGTTCAGGATGTGCAGCTTGTCGCCCGCGGCGATCCGGTAGGGGGCGTATCCCACGTAACCGCGGAGCGCCTGGCGGCTGCCGAGGACCGCGGCGATGACGTCGCCCTTCTGGATCGAGACCCGCTCGCCGCCGGCGAGCTCGATCTCGGGGTAGAGCGGGTTCTCCGTGAGCGCCCGGACCACGACCAGCTGTCCCGCGTCCGCCGAGCCGTTGCGGTGGACCTCGACGGGGTTGGAGAGCTTGAGCGGGGACGTGACGGACGCGAACCGGCCGACTTCGATCTTCATGGCCTTACTCCGCTGCGTTTTCCAGCTCCACGGCCCGGCTTTCGACCAGCTCCGGCGCGGTGCCGCCCGGGGACTTCTTTCCTTCGACCGAGGCCTTGGGAGTCAGGAGGGAATAGACATCCTCGCCGAACGCCTCCGAGAACTGCCGGAGCTCGGCGATGGTCATCTGGACCGGCGAGGTGCCCTTCTCGGTGCACTGCTTCATAAGCCGCGCGATCGCGCCGTGCGCGTCGCGGAAGGGCACGCCGTGTCCCGCCAGGTACTCTGCCAGGTCGGTGGCGAGCATCTGGGGATCGCTCGCGCCGAGCAGCATCCGCTGGGCGACGACCTTCATGCCGACGATCGCGAGGCGCACCGCGTTGAGCGAGAGGCGCGCCGTCTCCGCCGCGGCGAAGACGGGGGGTTTCGTCTCCTGCAGGTCGCGGTTGTAGCCGAGGGGCAGCCCCTTGAGCGTGCCCAGCAGGTTGACGAGGTGGCCCGTGAGGCTCGAGGCCTTGCCGCGGACGAGCTCGATCATGTCGGGGTTCTTCTTCTGAGGCATGATCGACGAGCTCGTGCAGAGCTCGTCGGGCAGCTCGATGAATCCGAACTCGGGAGTGGACCAATAGATCAGGTCCTCCGCCGTCTGCGAGAGGTGCGCCCCCAGGAGCGCGCAGGAGGAGACGAACTCGACCGCGTAGTCGCGGTCGCTGACCGCGTCGATCGAGTTGCTGAACGCCCGGTCGAAGCCGAGCTCCTTCGCCGTGACCGCGGGGTCGGTGGGGAGCGACGTCCCCGCCATCGCGCACGCACCGAGCGGGGAGACGTTGGCCCGCCGGAGGCAGTCCTCGAAGCGTCCCTGGTCGCGCTCGAGGCGGTCGTGATAGCAGAGGAGGACGTGGCCGAACACGATCGGCTGCGCGTGCTGCAGGTGGGTGATCCCCGGGAAGATCGTTCCCGCATGCTCCCTGGCCCGGGCGACGAGCGACTTCCGGAGGGCGGCGATCCCGTCGAGGATCTCCCGGCCGGCCTGGCGCATCCAGAGGCGGAGGTCGAGCGTCACCTGGTCGTTCCGGCTCCGCGCCGTGTGGAGCCGCGCGCCGAGCGGGACGAGCTCGATCAGCCGCTTCTCGACGTTCATGTGGACGTCTTCGTGGGCGACGCTGAGCTGGAACTTCCCGGTCTCCCACTCCTGGAGGATCTGCTCGAGGCCGCAGACGATCCCGATCATCTCCTGCTCGGTGAGGAGGCCCTGCTTGCCCAGCATCTTGGCGTGGGCGATGGAGCCGTGGATGTCGTGGGTGACGAGGTTGGCGTCGGCGTCGATCGACGCGACGAACTTCGCCGCGAACTCGTCCGCGGGCTTGGAGAACCGTTCCCGGATGAGCTGTGACATTAGAGGTATTTCCTCAGGCTCTTGTTGAGGCTGAGCCGGAGGCCGTTCATGCGGATGAAGCCCTCGGCGTCCTTCGAGTTGTAGGTTCCGAAGGTCTCGAAGCTGGCGACCTGCGGGTTGTAGAGCGAGTTCGGGCTCTTGCGGCCGACGACCGAGCCGGAGCCCTTGAAGAGCTTGATCCGGGCGGTGCCGTTCACGCCCTTCTGGGTCTCGTCGATGAAGGCCTTCATGACCTGCATCTCGGGGGAGAACCAGAAGCCGTTGTAGATGAGCTCCGAGAAGCGCGGGATGAGGCCGTCCCTCATGTGCATGACCTCGCGGTCCATCGTGAGCGACTCGACCGCGCGGTGGGCGAGGTGGAGGACGGTGGCGCCGGGCGTCTCGTACACGCCGCGCGACTTCATGCCGATGAAGCGGTTCTCGACCACGTCGACGCGGCCCACGCCGTGCCGGCCGGCGATCTCGTTGAGGAGCGTGAGGAGCTTGACGGGGCCGAGCGACTCGCGGTTGACCGCGACGGGGACGCCGTCGGCGAAGTCGATCTCGACGTACTCGGGCTGGTTGGGCGCGTCGGCCGGGTCCTTCGTGGTGAGGAACATCTCCTTGGCCGGCTCGTTCCAGGGGTCTTCCAGGATGCCGCCCTCGTAGCTGATGTGCATGAGGTTGGCGTCCATCGAGTAGGGCTTGTCCTTGGTGACGGGCAGCTCGATCCCGTGCTTCTCGGCGTAGTTGAAGAGGTCGTTGCGGCCCGTGAAGTCCCAGATCCTCCACGGGGCGATGATCTCGAGCTCGGGGGCGAGGGCCTTGCAGGCGAGCTCGAAGCGGACCTGGTCGTTGCCCTTGCCCGTGGCGCCGTGGGCGATGGCGTCGGCCCCCTCGGCCTTCGCGACTTTGATCTGGTACTTCGCGATGATGGGCCGGGCGATCGAGGTGCCCATCAGGTAGGCACCCTCGTAGACGGCGTTCGCCTTGAGCGCCAGGAAGACGTAGTCCTTCACGAACTCCTCGCGGAGGTCGGCCATGTGGACCTTCGCGGCGCCGGTCTTGGTGGCCTTCCGCGAGATGGCGGCCATGTCCTCGCCCTGCCCGAGGTCGGCGATGAACGCGATGACGGGGACCTTGTAGGTCTCCTGCAGCCACTTCAGGTTGACGGAGGTGTCGAGTCCGCCGGAGTACGCCAGGACGATCTTCTGGGTCATGCCGGTTCCTTCTTGTTGGATTTCAGATCCAGGATCTTCTTCGCAAGCCTTCGGGCGGGGACACCCTCGCGGACGACGACCAGGAGCGTGTCGTCGCCCGCCACGGTGCCCGCCACTTCGGGCCACCCGATGCGGTCGAGCGCGAGGCCCACGGGGGAGGCCTCTCCGGGGTCGGTCTTCAGGACGAGGAGGTTGCCGGAGCACTCGATCTTCCGGACGAGCCGGGCGAGGATGGCGCTGGCCTTCATGTGGATCGGGGGCGCCAATGCCTCGAGCGGCGCGTAGCGGTAGTGCGCGCCGTCCTCGCTCGTCTTGACCAGTCCCAGCTCGCGGACGTCGCGCGAGAGCGTCGCCTGGTCCGCCTCGATCCCCCGGGCCTTCAGGCGGTCCTTGAGCTCGGATTGGGTCGCGATCGCGTCCTTCGCGATCACGTCCAGGATGGCCTTCTGGCGGTCGGTCTTGGCTCTCATAAATATGCAGTAAGACTACACATTTATGCAGACGATGCAAGGAAAAAACGCGGGGCGTGAAAAAAGATTCCGGGGAGCGGGGGCTACGCCGTGGCCAGGTCGAGGCGGATCCCCTCGGTCGAGCACTTTCGGACGAAGTCTTCCTTGTCGACGGCCTTGATGTAGGCCTCCTTGGCCTCGACCTGCTTCGTGCGGACGAGCTTGAGGAGGGCGTCGTTGAGGAGCACCATGCCCGACTTGAGGCCGGTCTGCATCACGGAGGCGATCTGGTAGGTCTTGGCCTCGCGGATGTTGGCGGAGACGGGGGACGTGACGAAGAGCGTCTCGAGGGCGGCCACGCGGCCGCCGCCGATCTTCTTGACCAGCGTCTGGGAGATCACCGCCTTGAGCGACGAGGCGAGCATGAGGCGGATCTGCTCCTGCTCGTTGGCGGGGAACTGGTTGATCAGGCGGTCGACGGTCGAGGGCGCGGTGTTCGTGTGGAGCGTGCCGAAGACCAGGTGGCCGGTCTCGGCGGTCTCGATCGCGATCCGCGTGGTCTCGAGGTCGCGCATCTCGCCGACGAGCACGATGTCCGGGTCCTCGCGGAGCGCGGCGCGGAGGGCGTTGGCGAAGCTCTGCGTGTGGGTGTGGACCTCGCGCTGGTTGATGAGGCACTTCTTGTTGGCGTGGACGAACTCGATGGGGTCCTCGATGGTGATGATGTGGTCCCGCCGGGTCGAGTTCACGTGGTCGACGAGCGCGCAGAGGGTGGTCGACTTGCCGCTCCCGGTCGGGCCGGTGACGAGGACCAGGCCCTTGGAGAGGAAGCAGAGCTTGCGGATCTCCTCGGACAGTTTCAGGTCGTCGACGGTGAGGATCTTGTCGGGGATGAGGCGGAAGACCCCGCCGATCCCGTGCCGGTCCATGAAGATGTTGCAGCGGAAGCGGCCGGAGCCCGGGAGGTGGTAGGCGAAGTCGCTGTCGTGCCGCTCCTTGAACTCGATGCGGCTCTTCTCGGGCATGAGCTCCCAGAGCATCTCGCGGGCGGTCTCGTGGGAGGTGACGCCTTTGCCCTCGACGGGGGTCATGTCGCCGCTGATCCGGAGCAGGGGGGGCGCGTTCGTGGAGAAGTGGAGATCGGAGGCTTTCCTTTCGACCATGAGGCGGAAGTACTCGTCGAGTGCGGGCATATCGCTCTCCCCCTGTTCGTCTGTGTGCCATGGGCCGGCGGGTGCCGGTCAGGGATAGCACGGATCGTGCCAACGTGAATCCGCCCGGGCGGGACAGGAAACCCGACAAAAACGTCGGGGCGAACTACAGAATTGGAGCGGCCAGGAGGCTTCGGAGGGCGGGTTCCAGCGACTCGTGGCGGAAGGCGAAGCCGCTCTCCAGGGCCCGCTTCGGCGCGCAGCGCTGGCTCCCGCAGAGGAGCTCCGCGACCTTCCCGAAGAGGAGGCGGATCTGCCACCGCGGCATGGGAAGGATCGTCCAGCGGCCGAGCACGCGGCCGAGGGTCTTCGTGAACTCGAGGTTCGTGACGGGGCGGGGCGCGGTGCCGAGGAGCGGGCCGGAGACGGTCTCCTTCTCGAGCGCGTGGAGGATGAGGTCGACGAGATCGTCCCGGTGGATCCAGCTCATCCACTGGCGGCCGCTCCCGAGCCGTCCGCCGAGCCTGAGCCTGAAGGGGGTGAGCATCCGGGCGAGCGCGCCGCCGTCCGTCCCGAGCACGATCCCGGTTCGGACGCACGCGGTGCGGATTCCCGACGCGTTCGCCTCGGCCTCCCAGTCCCGGCAGACGCCTGCCAGGAAGTCGGAGCCCGGCGGGGAGTCCTCGGTCAGCTCCTCGTCGCCGCGGTCGCCGTAGTATCCGATCGCGGAGGCGCAGACGAGGACGCGGGGCTTCGCCTCCCGGATCCCCGCCACGAGATTCCGCGTCCCGGTTACGCGGCTTTCGCGGACGCGGGCCCTCTTGGCCTTCGTCCACCGCCCGTCCGCCACCGGGTCGCCGGCCAGGTGGACGACGGCCTCCACGTCCCGGAGCGGCGCGGCCTGCGTCATCGGGTCCCAGAGCCGGTCGCCCGCACTGCGGCCGATCGCGACGACCTCGTGCCCCTTCGCGCGGGCCCTCTCGCAGAGCCGTCGCCCCACGAACCCGCTCGCCCCCGTGACCGCGATTCTCATGGAGATCGGGAGCTGGGAGGAGCTGAGGGGATGGGACTTCCGATCCCCGGATCTCCCCTCATCCCCTAGTCTCCCTTCTGGAATTGGGAGAAGGTGACGGAGACCGAGGCGAGATCGGGGGAGGAGGGGGCGAAGGTGAGGTTGAGGTTCTTCGACTTGATGGAGGGGCGCTCGGTTTCGACGGCGCCCAGGAAGTCCGCTACCGCGGCGCGCGGGAGAGGGGCCTCCTTCGTGGGGCGGAGCGTCACCGTGTACGAGGTCTCCGTCCAGGAGCCCTGCTTCTGGGGGTTGTTCCGGGCGACGTTGAAGAGGTTCTGGGGAATCCCGGCCGCGGCGCGCTTGCGCTCGAGGAAGGGGAGGATGTCCTCGGCGCTCTCCTTCGCGCCCGGCGGCCGCGCACCCGTGGGCTTGGCCCGGGCCACGATCTTCTTGAGCGACTGCATCTCCTGGTACTCGCGTTTGGCGTCTTCGAGCGCGGCCCGGGCCTTCTCGGCCCCCTTGTAGAGGAAGAAGGCGCCGGCTGAGATCCCCACTCCAAGGAGGAGGACGATCCAGAGGAGGACCTTCGAGGAGCCTTCCTTCGCGTCTTTCGCGCCCTTGGCGTCGGCCATCCTACTTTCCTTTCGCCCACTGCGAGCGCAGCGTGAACCGGTAGAGCCCGTTCTCGTCGATGTCCATATTCCCCACCCACTCGGCGTTCCGGAAAAGCTCCTGCGCGCGGACCTCGTTCCGCATCGCGCCGGCGAACTCGAGGTTCCGGATCCTTCCCCGCAGCGTCGTCGTCAGGGTCTCGCTCCCCAGGGCCGTGTTCTGTGCCACGTCCACCGATTCCATGACGAGGAGCAGGTCCGCCTCGCCGAGCTTCTGGTGCCCGAACTTCCGCTGGAAGCCCTCGAGCGCCCGGAAGAGGTCGCGCCACGCCACGCGCGCGGAGGAGCGGATCGGGAGTTCCAGGCCCTGCTGGTCCCTGATCCCCTGCGCCTTTTCGACCAGCTTCGGATAGGCCTGGCGCGGCTCGACCGTCTCGGCCGTGGCGTTGAAGTAGAGGTCCTCGTGGTGGGCGAGGACGGTCTTGAGCGCCTTCTCCGCGTCGATCCGGCGGAAATAGAAGTGGAGGGCGATCGCGGCCAGGAAGATGATCACGAGCTGGGCCGTGATCGCCGCCGTGTTCCGGATCGCCTCGAACTTCCGGCGGTACTGGAACTCGTCCTGGCGGAAGTCCATCCCGAGCGGGTCGATGCCCGCGCCCTTGAGCGCGAGGCCGAGCGCGACGCCCATCGCGCTGGAGCGGTCGCGGACCGCCCCGGCCTGCTCCGCGTCGAGCGCCTCGACCAGGTTGAACGTGCGGACGGGGATGCGCGTCGCGGCCTCGAGCATCCCGGCCGCCGCCCGGTCCTCGAACTCTCCGGAGAGGAGGATGTGCGCGGGGTTGGCGCTCGCGGCGTTCCCCAGCAGGAAGCGGGAGATCTCCTTCGAGAGGATCCCGACGAGCGAGCGCTGCGTCTCCTGGTCGAGCTGGCCGAACTGCCGGGCCTCTTCCTCCGAGAGGACCACGATCGCCTCCTCCGTGCCGGGGAGGTCGTCCGCCCGCGCCGCCGCGCGGGGCGCCGGGGTCATCGAGAAGCGGATGGTCCGGATCGAGCGCGGGCGCCCCTGTTCGATCAGGACGAGCTTCGTGAACTTCTTTGTCCCGTAGACCAGGAGGTGGGGCTCCACGGGGTCGATCGCCCCCGCGTGGAGCATCGCGCCGAAGACGGCGCAGACGTCCAGGTCGAGCGTGACCGGATCCGCGCCCGCCTCCTGGTAGAGCTTGAGGCGGCTGGCGATGACCGTCTTGGGCACCGCCGCGGCCAGGAGGAGCGAGCCCTTGTCGGTCTCGCCCGTCTTGTAGTGGGCGACGACCAGCTGCTCGATCGTGTAGTTGTGGATCAGGCTTTCCATCTCGAAGCGGACGGTCTTGCGGATCTGCTCGTCCCCCTTGAAAGGGAGGGAGACCTCGCGGAGGATCGCGTCGCCCGAGTCGAGGGCGCAGACGATGCGGCCTCGGGGGATCTTCGCGTCGGCGAGGCCCTGCTTGAGGGCCGCCGCGGCGCGCGCCTCCCAGGGGACCGCCGGGTCGTGCGGGATCGGGGCCTCGTGGAACTGCAGGATCCGCGACTTCTTCCCGTTCTGCTCGAGCGAGAGGATCCGCGCGGAGGACTCCGTGAGCTCGATGCCGACAGCGCGACCCATCCGGGGTTTAACGCCTCCGGGCCGCTTTGGTTGGCCAGACGCCGCTATAGACCTCGACCGCGGGTCCGGTCATGAGGATTCGGCCGTCCCGGGCGTGCTCGATGTGGAGCGTGCCGCCGCGGAGGTCGATCCGGACCTTGCGGCCGGTCACGCCCTCGCTCGAAAGCGCGGCCCCCACGGCGCAGGCGCCGCTCCCGCAGGCGAAGGTCTCGCCGCTCCCGCGTTCCCAGGTGCGCTGCCGGACGCGGGACTTCGAGAGCACCTGGACGAACTCGACGTTGACGCGCGAAGGGAAGTCGGGGTGCTTTTCGATGAGCGGTCCCTTCGTCGTGACGGGGGCGGTCTCGGTGGAGTCGACGCGGATCACGCAGTGGGGATTCCCCATCGAGGCGACGAGGGCGTCGAAGCCCAGGACGCGTTCGCGGAGCAGGGTCCGGACGCCGTCCGCGCGGACGTGGAAGGACTTCGGGACGGGGCGGGGCGGGCCCATGTCGACGGTGACCTGGCCGATCTTGCCGTTCTTCGCATGGAGCTCGAGGGAGACGGTGCCGCTCTTGGTCTCCACGGTGACGGACTTCTTCCGCGTCAGGCCGTGATCGTAGACGTACTTGCCGATGCAGCGGATGCCGTTGCCGCACATGGAGCCTTCGGAGCCGTCGGCGTTGAACATGATCATGCGGAAGTCGGCGGTCTTCGAGGGGGCGATGAGAATGAGGCCGTCGGAGCCGATGCCGGTGTGGCGGTCGCTGACGGCGATCGCGAGCTTCGCCGGATCGACGACTTTCTCGCGGAAGGCGTCGACGTAGACGTAGTCGTTCCCGGCACCGTGCATCTTGGTGAAGTTCATGGATGGGGACATGCTAGCCGCCGCCGGCGGAGAGGTCAATCAGCCTCGGAGAAATGCCTTGTGGTTCATGGGTTTCTGTCTATGTTGTTACCCATAAGTCCTAGTTGATGGGTTTTGGCAAGGGGAGATGACGCAGATGGATGACTTTGAGAAGACCGGCCCGACCCCGGAGATCGGCGCGGGCGTCGGCCGCCGTGGGTTTCTGGGCCGGCTGACCGCGATGGCCGCGGGGGCGGCGATCGGGAGCCAGGCGGGCTGCCATAAGGATGGAGACGATGAGGTCGCCCAAGCGCCGGACCGCAAGGCCCAGTCGTACGCCCGCCGGGTGAGCGCGGCGCAGGCCGAGCGGGATCTCCCCTGTCCCGTCCAGACCCCCAACTCCGACGAGACCCTTTATCCGACGCGGATCGGAAGCCACGCCAAGGCGCTGCCCCATGACGCCCTCGGGCGCGTGCAGTCGACCGCCTACCAGGAACTCCTCAACGCGCTCCAGGCCGGAACCCACGCCGCCTTCGAGATGGTCACGCTGGGCGGCACCCAGAAGCTGGGGAATCCCCAGGCCGCTTACGCGTTCGCGCTGGAGGGCCCCGACTCCCAGCACCTTCCCTGCCCGGCGCCCCCGGCGTTCTCCAGTTCCTGGAGGGCGGGGGAGATGGCGGAGGCCTACTGGCAGGCGCTCACGCGAGACGTGGCGTTCGCGGACTACGGGACCGACCTCGATGCGGCCGCGGCGGCGGCCGACCTCAACAGCTACGCGGAGTTCGTGGCCCACAACGGGATGACCACGACGGCGAACCTCTTCCGGGGTCCGACGGCCGGCGACCTCGTGGGGCCCTACGTCTCGCAGTTCCTCTACAAGCCGGTGCCCCTGGGGCCCGTGACGCTCGATCAGAAGATCCCCGTCCCCCTGCCGCTCACCGACAAGCTCACGACGTATGCGACGTGGCTCACGAATCAGAACGGGGCCGGGAACGACACGGCGGTCGCCATGGATCCGACGCCGCGCTACCTGAGGAACAATCGCGACCTGGCCGAGTGGGTGCACCGCGACTTCGACTACCTGGGCGGGATGTACGCCGCGCTGATCCTGAACGGCTTCGGCGGCGGGGCGCTCAAGCCCGGCCATCCCTACAAGGGGGCGGCGGCCGTGAAGCAGGGCGGTTTCGTGACCTTCGGCCTCATGCACGTGCTCGACAAGGTGGCGCGCGTGGCCGACCTCGCGCTGCGGGCGTGCTGGTTTCAGAAGTGGCTGGTCCACCGGACGCTGCGTCCCGAGGAGTATGCCGGCCACCTCCACAACCACATCGCAGGCGCGACGGTCCACCCGATCCACCCGGAGCTCCTGGCCGCATCGAAGCTCGCTCCGGGGGGGCTCCTCGCAAGGGTGGCCGCGCGCAACCTGGCGGTCGGCGGGTCGGCGACCTATCTCATTTCCACGTCCTATCCCGAAGGCAGCCCCCCGTTTTCCGCCTACCCGTCCGGCCACGCCACGTTCGCCGGGGCGTGCGCGACGGCGCTCAAGTACTTCTTCGACGAGTCGTTCGTGATCCCCTCCCCGGTGCAGCCCGACGCCGCCGGGACCGCGCTCGTGCCCTACGCCGGTCCCTCGCTCACGATCGGGGGCGAGCTCGACAAGCTGGCCTTCAACGTCGGGATGGGCCGCTGCGCGGCGGGCATCCACTGGCGGAGCGACATCGTCGAGGGGAACATCCTTGGGGAGGCGATCGCGCTGGGCGTCCTGCGCGACTCCAAGGCCAGCTTCAACGAGAGCTACACCGCCACGATCACGAAGTTCGACGGGACGACGGTGGTGATCTGAGGGGGAGGGGGCGGCGCGCCTACTTCTTCTTCTCGTTCTCGGCCTGTTCGCGCTTCTTCTTTTCCATCTCCTCCAGGCGGCGCTGGATGTCGTCCTTCCGGAAGGCGGCGAGCATGACCTTGGCGTCCTTGTGGGCGTCGGAGTTCTCGGGCCAGGGGAGGTCGTCGACCACCTTCTTGAGGAGCTTCTGCGCCTCGTCCCGCTGCTTCGACTGCTCGCGCAGTCGGGCGATCTCGACGAGGGCGGCGGCCTCCAC
>CAZSCC010000066.1:0-3130 GCA_964604905.1 uncultured Planctomycetales bacterium | reverse complement strand
CGGCCTACGCGGCGGGGGTGAACGACTGGCTCGCGCAGGCCCCGGCGCTCCCGCCCGACTACGCGAAGCTGGGGGTGAAGCCGCGGCCGTGGACCGAGACCGACTCGATCGCGATCGGGGTCATGATGGCGCGCCGCTTCGGCGAGGCGGGCGACCTCGAGCTCATGGTGAGCCGCGTCTTCGAGCAGTTCTCGAAGAAGGTGGGCGAGGCGGACGCCCGCCTGATCGTCCAGGACCTCCTCCGGTTCGGCGATCCGACGGCGCCCACGACGCTGAACGACCAGCAGGCGGGGAAGGAGGAGCCCCCGCGCGAGAAGGGGTGGCGCCGCGCGGAGGGGATGTCGGACGAGGCGTTCGCGGCCTACCGGGAGGAACTGGACGCGATCGTCGCGTCGCGAGAATCCCTGGGTGTCCCCGCGTATTTCGGCTCGAACGCGTGGGTCGCGGCGCCGAAGAAGTCGGCGACCGGGAACGCGATGCTCTACGGCGGGCCGATGATGGGCTTCGGGACCCCCGCCGTGTGCAACGAGATTCACCTGGTGGCGGAGGGCCTCAACGCGGCGGGCATGAGCTTCCCGGGCGTTCCGGGCGTGATGATCGGCTGGAACGAGAAGCTCTCGTGGACCACGACCTCGGGCGGCGCCGACCTGGTGGACGTCTACACGCTCGAGCTGAATCCCGCGAACGATGAGGAGTACCGGTACCGCGGGGAGTGGAGGAAGTTCGACGTCCTCGAGCGCGAGATCAAGGTGCGCGGGGAGGACCCCGAGAAGCTGAAGGTCTACCGGTCGGTCTACGGGCCGATCGTGGGCGACCTCGACCGCAAGAACCACCGGGCCCACACGCTGAAGATGTCCTTCTGGATGAAGGAGCAGGGGACGGTCGAGGCGGTGATCGACATGAACTTCGCGCGGGACCTCGGCGAGTTCGCCGCGGCGTCGTCGAAGATCGTCACGAGCCACAACTTCTTCTGCGCGACGGGGGATGGGCACATCGGCTTCTGGTACTGCGGGGCGCACCCGGTGCGGAAGAAGGCGCACGACCCCGCCTACCCGCAGGACGGCGGCGGCGCGATGGAGTGGGAGGGCCTCGTCCCGTTCAAGGACTGGCCGCAGTCGGTCGATCCGACGAACGGCTTCTTCGCCAACTGGAACAACAAGCCCTCGCGCGCGTGGCCGTGCGGCGGCTTCGGCCGGGTCTTCTGGGGGAAGAAGATGGTCGACGTCCTCGCCGGCGAGGGGAAGCTGACGTTCGACCGGTTCACGGAGATCGCCCGGCTCACGGCCTATCACGGGTTCCTGGCGGACTACTTCAAGCCCGTCCTCCTCGAGGCGGCGAAGGGGTGCGACGACGAGGGGGTGAAGAAGGCGGTCGAGGTGCTGTCCTCATGGGATCATCAGGAGGTCCCCGGCTCGCCCGCGCCGGAGATCGTGGAGCGCTGGGCGCGCGCGGTGTCGCGGCGGCTCTTCGGCGAGCTCGTCGACCCGCTGCTCCTCCAGACCCGGCAGATCCAGCGGGTGGTGGTCGACCCGATGCTCTACATCCTCGAGGGGGAGGCGAGCCCGGTGAAGCTGAAGTACGATTTCGCGAAGGGGAAGGACCTGAAGGGGCTCGCGCTGGAGTCGCTCAAGGAGGCGATCAAGCCCGGCCTCGAGAAGCTGGCGTGGAAGTCGCCGGAGATCGACTTCAAGGGCGAGGTGGGGAGCGTGCCCTCGAAGACCGGGCGCGGGACGTTCCAGATGGCCGTCGAGATGACGCCGCAGGGCCCGCGCGCCGTCACGCTCTCCGCTCCGGGACAGAGCGAGTCGCCGAGCTCTCCGCATTACAAGGACCAGATCGGCGTCTTCCGGGAGTGGAAGTACAAGCCGTTCGTCTTTCACCGGGGTGAGATGAAGTGAGAGGAGATAGGGAGATAGGAGGAGATAAGGAGAGGGATCGGTTCTCAACCTCCGCGGAGAGATGAAGGAGGAGCGCCGCTACTTGCGCTCCGTCGCGCGGAGGCGGACGGCGGCGATGCGGGGGGAGACGTCCTTGGGGAGCGGAGGGGCGCTCACGAAGACCTCCCGGATCCGGGGATCGGCCGCGCACTCGTCCACCGTCTTCCCGTCCAGCAGAAGAGCGGTCGAGCGGGTGAGGCCGAGGTAGAGCGCGAGGTCCTTCTGGTCCTGGTCGCCGAGCTTCGCGCGATCCGTCGACGTCCACAGGAGCTCGAGTTGGCCGGCCAGGACGCGCGCCTCGCGGACGGATGCCGCCCCGCGGCGCGCCTGGTCGAGCACCTGGCTGTCGACCGGCAGCCGCGCCCGAGCGGCCGCGACGAGCGCCGCGAGGTCCGCGACCTCCCTCGCCTTCGAGAGTTCCGCGAACGCCCGCTCCGCGCGGTCGAGGCGCTCGAGAATCGGTTGCCGCTCGGCCCGGCCGGCGCGGCGCGCCTCCTCGACGAGGCTGCGGACCTCCTCGAGCCGCGCCCTCTGCGCCTGCTCGCAGACGACGTGGTAGTCGTTGTCGAACTTCGCCGCCGCGACCGCCAGCCGGTCGAACTCGGCGGGGTCCGGCTTCGCCATCCATTCCCCCAGGCGCCGGATCCAGCGGAGCTCGTCGGTCTCGAGGTCGGCCGGAAGGCGCGCGCAGGAGGCGAGGCAGGGCTCCAGGTGCTCCTTGCGGAACTCGGATTCCTTGAGGCGCGGGAGGGTGGCGGCGAAGGCGGTCGCGGCGGCCTTTGCATGGACGAGCGCGGCGGCGCGGACCTGGACGACGCGCGGCTCGTAGTCTCCGCCCAAGCGCTCCCGTTCGGCGCGGAGCGCCTCGAGCGCACCGACGTAGTCGCGCCGCTCCAGGAACGGCGCCACGCTGAAGGCGGGTTTCTGCAGCGGGGGCTTCGCGGCCGCTGCCTTCGTCGCCTTCTCGAGGAGCGCCGCGGAGGAGGGGGACTTCCTGAGGTGCTCGACCGCGCGGTCGGGCCGGCCGGCCGCAAGGGCGCATTCCCCCGCCAGGCGCCACGGGTAGAACTCGTGGCGCTCCTTCTCCGCCCCCTTCGCCGCGCCCTTGGAGAACCTCACGATCAGGGTCGTTTCGACGAGCTTGGGGAGCGAGGGGAGGACCTGCTCCTCGAGCGCCTGGAGCGCCGCCGCGG
>CAZSCC010000065.1:0-11673 GCA_964604905.1 uncultured Planctomycetales bacterium | reverse complement strand
TTTCCTTGAGGCGCTGCATGGCGCTGAACATGCGGGACTTCACCGTGCCCACGGGGATGCCCAGGATCAGCGAGATCTCGGCGTACTTGAAGCCGTTGTACTCGGAGAGCAGGAGGCATTCGCGCTCGCCGTCCGGGAGGGCCTCGATCGCCTTCTTGACGGCGGACTGGATCTCGCGGCGGCCCAGGTCACTGGCCGGGTCGGCGCGCGTCTCGTTGTCCGCCCCCTCGAGGGCCGTCTCCCGCCGCCGCGCCGCCTCGTTGAGGAACAGGTTGTGGGCGATCCGGAAGACCCAGGTCGACACCTTGGCCGTGGGCTCGTACGTCGACGCCGCCTTCCAGATGCGCAGGAACGTCTCCTGGAGCAGGTCCTCCGAGAGCGCGCGGTTGAAGCAGAGCCGGAACAGATAGTTGACCAGGGGCTTCTGGTAGAGGCCGTAGAGTTCCGCGAAGGCGGCCTGATCGCCGCCCTTCACCCGGAGCATCAGTTCGGTTTCGCGGTCGGCCATGGGTCGGGGGAGTCTACGGGTCAGCTTCTCTTATTGTCAACCCCTATACGGACGGCTAGGATCGTCGTTAAAGGAAGAGCTGTCAGCCGTCAGCTTTCAGCGTTCGGCTCGTGAAGGATCCATCGGGCCGTGTGTTCCCGGACTGACGGCTGAGAGCTGATCGCTGAGAGCTTCGATGGGCGCCAAAGACCACAAGGACCAGGCCGACAAGGAGGCGTTCGCGCGCTGCGCGATCCTCACCGTCACCGACACCCGGACGCGCGAGACCGACACGTCGGGGAAGCGGGCGTTCGAGATCTTCCGGAAGTTCGGCCATACCGTCGTGCTCCATGAGATCGTGCGCAACGACGGCAAGAAGCTCGCGAAGGCGATCGAGCGGGCCCTGAAGGAGGCGGACGTCGTCCTGACGGTCGGGGGCACGGGCGCGAGCCGGCGCGACCTGAGCGTCGAGACGGTGCGGTCGTACGTCGACAAGGAGTTGCCCGGGTTCGGGGAGATGTTCCGGGCGCTCTCGGTGAAGGAGATCGGGACGGCGGCGATCCTCTCGCGGGCCCTCCTGGGGGTCTCGGCCTCGGGGAAGATTCTCGTCGCCCTTCCGGGTTCGGAGGGAGCGGTCAGGCTGGCGCTGGAGGACATCCTGGTGGGCGAGCTCAAGCACCTGCTCTGGGAGCTCCGGCGGTACGCATGAGTCTTTGGGGGTGGTACCTCGAGCGCCGGCGGGGGGTGAAGGTCGCGATCGGCCTACCGGCGTTCCTCCTCGGGACCGTGGCGCTTTACGTGGCGGGCCGTTCCCTCCAGTTCTCGGCGGCCGAGAAGGAGGCAGGACTTTACATCCCTTCGACGGCGAACTTCGTCCTCCGCGCGAAGGGCCTGGAAGGGCATTGGGAGCGCCTCCAGGAGACGGGGGCCTGGCGGGTTCTCCGCCGGCGCGTCCTCAAGGACCCCGCGATCCGGCCGGTGATCAACGAGGCCCTCAAGGACCAGGGACTGCCCACCCTCGACGACCTCGAGGACGTCCGGAATGGCGATCTCTACTCCTCCGAGTTCCTCCTGCGGGGGGCCGGGCGCGACGTGGCCGCGGCGCTGCAGGTCGGGGACTCGTGGGCCCCGCTTCGGTGGTTCGTGGTGACGCGCCTGCGCTGGAGCGATTATCTTCTGGCCCCCCTTGCTCCTCTCGTGCTGAAGAAGGAGACGCTGGGCGGGACCTCCGGCGTGCGGCTCCGGCAGGGGAAGACCGACCTCTTCATCGTCTTCGAAGGTCGGCTGGCGCTGGTGAGCAACGATCGAGCCCTCCTGGAGCAGGCGCTCCGGCGCAAGGGAGCCGAGACCCCGGCGGATCATCCCGTTTCAGTGCGCGTAGAGTTCGGGCCGTCGAAGGCCCTGCTCGGGATACGGCAGGCGCTACGGGATTCCGGGGCGCTCTCGCCGATCCGGATGGACACGGTGCGTGCGATCGGCGCGGCGGTCGATCTTTCGGGGTTTGCGGCGCTCGTCGACGTGACCTTCGAGGGGGCCGAGTCGGCGCGTCCGGACGTCCCCGTGCCTCATGCCCTGACGCGCCTGGCGCCGCCCGGCACCACCGGAACCTTGCTGATCTCCACGGGGGCGCAGGACCTCTTCGACGGCCTCCGTTCGCTCACCCGATCGCTCGCTCCGAGCGATCCTGTGGGGAAGAACATCAAGGAGGCGCTGGACCTCCTGGACGAGGCTGGCTTCTCGACCGACTTCCTGCCGAAGCTCGGCGGCGGAATGGCGGTCCTGACGGGGGCCGTCGAGTCCGGGAGCCAGGTCTACCCGGCCCTGGCGTTCGTCATTCCCTCACGGGATCCGAAGGGGGCCGTCGACGCGCTCAGCCGGGTGATCAAGATCCGCGGAGGGAGGATGGCGGAAGCTCGTTTCGAGCCCCACCTTGTGGGGGAGCACACGATGTGGTCGTTCGAGTGGCCCCGGGCGATGCAGGTGAACGATTTCCTCCGGCCGTGTTTTGCGGCTATCCCCGGGGCCTTCGTGTTCGGAAACAATTTCAGCTTCACGGAAGCGATCCTGCGCGGCGCGGGTGAGGAAGGGGGGACGTCCGGCATCCCGGTTCGCAAGCTCAAGGAATACGGGGTCGCGCCGGAGCCAGGACTGGCGGGCGGCACCCTCCTCCTTCCCGCGCTTCGCGAGTCGCTGGACGGGCCGCTTTCCCGCATCGCTGTGTTCCTCGTCGACGCGTCGCTGAACCGGCCGGTGCTCCGGGCCCAGCTGGAAGCGGAGCTCCGGCAGCAGGGGCGTTCCCTCCCCGGCCCGGAGGTCGACCGGCTCTTCTACGAGCGCATCCACAACAAGGAACGGGACCAGGAGGCGGAACTCCGGGAAAGCCTTCACGTCCTCGATTT
Source organism: uncultured Planctomycetales bacterium (assembly GCA_964604905.1). Lineage (GTDB taxonomy): Bacteria > Planctomycetota > MHYJ01 > MHYJ01 > JACPRB01 > JACQFK01. The sequence goes on along the minus strand of CAZSCC010000065.1, from coordinate 8,787 downwards.
CATGAAGTGGGCGGCGTTTTCCATGGAGGCGGGGGCGAGGGGCGTGGCGCTCAGGGTCGCGGTCGAGTTCAAGTAGCCGCGTTCAGAATCCGGCCTTCCGCAGGAAATCCATCGTGACCCGGGAGGGCCGGCGTTCCCTCTTCATCATCACGTCGATCTCGATGTTGACCGGCTGTCCCTTCCTGAGCTTTCCCAGGGTGGTGATCCGTCGCGTGGTGGGGATGAGCGCTACGGTGAACGACTCGGGGTGCGCCTCCACGACCGTCAGGCTGACCCCGTCCAGGGCGACCGATCCCTTGGGGACGAGCTGCGATGCCAGGAGGGTTTCGATGCGCGGGGTGTTCCCCGTCCGGGCGACGCGACCCGTCCCGTCGACGTGGCCCTGCACGATATGCCCGCTCAGCCGGTCGCCGGCCCGCAGGGCGCGCTCGAGGTTCACCCGGTCTCCGCGCCTGAGGTGTCCCAGCGTGGTCCGGGAGATGGTCTCCGGTATGACGTCGAATCCGGCGCGGTCTCCGTCGAGGCGCGCCACGGTGAGGCAGACGCCGCTCACGGCGACGCTCTCCCCGGGCTTGAGGTCGTGCCACCCCGTCTCGACGGTGAGTCTCCGTCCCGGCGCGGCCACTCGGCCCGTACGCTCGACGATCCCGGTGAACATGGCGAGGCGGATGATACACTAATCGCCCGCGGTGAAGAACGAGAAACTCCTGAGGGTCGGCACGTCGAGCTGGTCGCACGAGGCCTGGCGGGGCACGGTCTATCCGGAGAAGTCCAAGCCGGGCGAGTTCCTGGGGCACTACGCGGCGAGGTACTCCACGGTCGAGATCGACGCCACGTGGTACCGCATCCCCGGGGAGGCCCTGGTCCGGAAGTGGGAGCGGGACACGCCCGAGGGGTTCCTCTTCGCGGCCAAGGTCCCGAGCGTCATCACGCACGAGAAGATGCTGGAGGGATGCGAGGGGGAGATCAAGGAGTTCCTCCAGGCCATGGACTTCCTGGGCGCGAAGCTGGGGCCGCTCCTCTTCCAGTTCCCCTACGCCTTCAAGCCGGACCGCTTCGATCGCCTCGAGGCGTTCCTCCGCACGCTGCCCAAAGGGTACCGGTTCGCGGTGGAGGTGCGTCACAAAGGGTGGCTGACCGAGAGGTTCTACGACCTGCTCCGGGGCCGGGGCGTGGCGTTGGCGCTGATCGACCTCCTCTGGATGCCTCGCCTGGACGTGCTGACGGCGGACTGGACGTACGTCCGATTCATCGGCGACCGGAAGGGGATCGAGAAGAAGACGAAGACCTGGGACAAGGTGATCGTGGACCGCTCGGAGGAGATGGAGGGGTGGGCGCCCAAGATCCGGGGCTTCCTCGAGCGAAAGGTCCCCACCTACGCCTACTTCAACAACCACTACGCGGGCCACGCCCCCGGGTCGATCGAGCTGTTCCTGAAATCACTCGGGATCGAGTGATCGCCGACGGGATCAGCTCCCGAAGATGGCCTGCCGGCCCGTGGTGAAGAACTTCGGATCGGCGTCTCCCTCCTGGCCGGTGGAGACTCCCGAGAGGGCGCTCAAGTGCTGCTGGGTCTCTTCCATGACCTTGCTCTTGAACTTCTCGACCAGCTTCTCGAGAGCGAAGAGCGTCCCGCTGATGGCCCGTCGGTAGCGCATGGCCTGGTCCGTCAGTTCCCCGGTTTCGCTGGCGTGTCTCTTGGAGGTCTCGACGACGCGCTGGCACAGCTGCTCGATGAGCTTCCGGAGCATCTTGGGATCCTTGGCCATCGAGTCGTAAAGGCTCGCGTCGTCGATGCCCTTGAAAACCATCACGTCGCAGGGAGTCACCGCCCGGACCGTCGCGGTGCGGGGCGTCCCGAGGATCGCGGCGAGCTCGCCGAACCAGTCTCCGGAGTTCAGGGCGCCCACGACGTTCCCCTTCACCTCCACGACGGCGGTCCCCTTCGTCATGAAGAAGATCTCGTTGTTGGCGGCCTCACCTTGGACGAGGATGGTGGCGTCTTTCTCGATGCGCCGGGCGGATCTCTGGAGGGCCACTCGCCCCATTCTGCAAGGGTCCGGGCCCCCTGTCCATAAGAAAGGACTTGACGCCTCACGACCGATATAGATAATGGCCAGTCCCTTGGGGGACTGCACACCGTTGTTGGAGGTGCGCATGATCATTGACGTCGTGACCCTCTTCCCCTCGATGTTCCAGGGGGTCGTGGGAGAGAGCATCCTTCGGCGGGCCCAGGAGCAGGGTCAGGTCCAGATCAACCTGATCAACCTCCGGGACTTCTCGAAGGATAAGCACAAGAAGGTGGACGCCGCGCCATACGGGGGCGGCCCGGGCATGGTGATCATGGCCGAGCCGGTTTTCGAGGCGGTGGAGCACCTTCGGAAGAACGGCCGAGAGGATTCGTACGTCGTGCTGCTGACGCCGGGGGGCGTGCGGTACGACCAGACGCTGGCGCAGGAGCTTTCGAAGCAGACGGGCCTCATCCTCCTGTGCGGCCACTACGAGGGGTTCGACGAGCGGGTGAGCCGGGGGCTCTCGCCGCTGGAGATATCGATCGGCGATTACGTGCTCACGGGCGGGGAGGTCCCCGCCATGGTTCTTTTGGATTCGGTGGCGCGACTGGTCCCCGGAGTGCTGGGGTCGAAGGACTCGCTGGTGCAGGAATCCTTCACGGCCGGGACCCTCGAGTACCCCCAGTACACGCGTCCTCCGGAAATCCACGGCTTGGGCGTGCCGGAGGTCCTGATGTCGGGGGACCACGAGAAGATCGCCCAGTGGCGCCAGGCTCAAGCCGAGGAGCGGACCGAGCAGCGGCGCCCTGATCTGATGGGGAAGGTTCGGAAGAAGTACAAACAGATATGACGGTGGCCACCATGCGCTCCATCGACGCGATCGAAAATGACTGGCTGCGGAAGAAGACGCTGAACTTTGACGTCGGCGACACGGTCGAGGTCCACGTGAAGATCATCGAAGGCGACCGGGAGCGCATCCAGCTCTTCACCGGCGTCGTCATCGCCAAACGCCACCAGGGCCTCTCGGAGACTTTCACGGTGCGACGCATCGTGCAGGGCGAAGGCGTGGAACGTATCTTCCCCGTACACTCCCCTCGCGTCGCGGACATTGTGGTCAAGAAGAAGGGAAAGGTCCGCCGCGCGAAGCTCCACTTCCTCCGGGGGCGCACCGGGCGTGCCACCCGCGTCGAGGAGAAGCTGGGCGGGTCCACGAAGGAAGAAGCCCCCAAGGAGGCGTCCAAGGCCGCCCCCGCGGAGCCCGCCAAGGCCGAGAAGGTCGTGGCCGCCGAGAAGCCCGCCAAGTAGCCTGGATCCCGGAATCCGGTTGAAGGGTCCCGGCGGGCCCGCTACAATCCCCCCCCATGGCCGGGTCGAGTCCTTTCGAATGCGATCCCAAGTTCGATGACTCCCTCCGGCCCGCCTCGTTCGACGAGTTCATCGGCCAGAAGAAGATCCTGCATAACCTCCAGATCGCCATCAAGGCGGCGCGGAAGCGCAAGGAGGCGCTCGATCACGTCCTCTTCAGCGGCCTGCCCGGCCTGGGGAAGACGACCCTGGCCCGGATCATCGCCTTCGAGATGAAGGCCCTGCTGCATACCACGAGCGGACCGATCCTGAGGCGGCCCGGGGACCTCGTGGGGACGCTCACCAAGATGGAGGAGGGCGACGTCCTCTTCATCGACGAGTGCCACCGCATGCTGCCGGAGGTGGAGGAGTTCCTCTACTCCGCGATGGAGGACTTCTCGATCACGATCAACATGGAGAGCGGCCCTCAAGGGCGGATGATCAACCTCCCGCTCAAGAAGTTCACGCTCGTGGGGGCGACCACGCGGGAGGGCCTCCTGAGCGAACCCTTCCGCGCGCGCTTCGGCATCCTGGAGAAGCTGGAGTGGTATCCGGTGGAGGACCTGGTGAAGATCCTCAAGCGCTCGGCGAAGATCCTTCAGACCGAGGTCGACGAGGAGAGTTCGCAGTTGCTCGCCTCCCGCGCCCGGGGCACGCCCCGCATCGCCAACCGCCACCTCCGCCGGGTCCGCGACCTGGCCCAGGTGAAGGCCGCCAACCGGATCACGCGACCCGTCGCCGTGGAGGCGCTCCGCATGCTCGGCGTGGACGAGGCGGGCCTCGAGGAGATGGACCGGAAGATCCTCCGGACGCTGCTCACGAACGAGGGCCCCGTGGGCCTCAAGACCATCGCGGTCACGGTCGGCGAGGAGGAGGGGACCATCGAAGAGGTCTACGAGCCCTTCCTGATCCAGCAGAACTTTCTGATACGGACCTCGCGCGGTCGCAAGGCCACGGAGAAGGCGTTCAAGCACCTGGGCGCGGTGGAGGCCGGGGACCAGCAGCAGCGGCTGTTCTGATCAGCGCGCCAGCCCGATGAAGCCGACCAGCATGCGCAGGTCGTCGTCGGGCCACTCGAGGCCGATGCCCGCCATCAACTCCTCGCGGTCCCCCAGCCTGCTCACGCCGGCGTAGAGCTTGACGGAGGAGAGCAGCAGTTCGAACCACGTGTCGCGGCGCGTCCAGAGGGGGGTTTTTAGGTAGGCTCGCATCATGGGCCCGCTGATCTGCTCGTCGATCTTCTCCTCGTCGACGCTGTTGTACGCGTCGCGGCCCTCGAAGCTGAACTGGACGGGGTGGGTGAAGAGCCCCCAGTTGTCCCAGACGAAGTCGACGCCGCCGCCGGGCTTTCCCTCGATGAGGCCGCCGCGCACGGTGAGTCGCCGGTCGAGGAACCAGGGGATACGGTACCCGAGAAGGACGTCCGCCTTGACAATCGTTTCGTTCTCGCCTTCTTCCAACTGCTTGCGGAACCGGATGTCGCCCTCCTTGTTCAGGCCCAGGAAGGAGCCGCTGATCTGGATGAACTTGTCCTCGCTGGGCGTGATTCGGATCCCGACTTTGGTGATCGACATCTCGCTGCCGCCGAAGTGCTCGGATTCCGCGACGAGCTCCACGACCGAACGGGCCGCCTTGGCGAAGACCTTGTCCAAGTCATCGAGCGTCTGCTTGGCCTTCTCGTAGAGTTCGTCGTCCTGGAGGAGCTTGCCGAGCGATCCCTCCCCGCTCTCGAGCTTCCCGGTGACCTTCTTGATCGACTCGCTGGAGGCCTCGATGTTCTCGACGGTCCGCTTGAGCTTCTCGCCCATCTCCTTGTCGCTGACGAGCTTGCCCAGCGTCCCTTCGCCCGACTGGACCTTATCGGTGATCTTCTTCAGGTTGTCGCTGGTCTTCTCGACGTTCTCGATCGTCTTTTCCAGGTTCTGGGCCATCTTCTTGTCGTTGAGCAGGTGGGCGACCGGCCCCTCGCCCTTGTCCACCTTGTCGACGATCTTGTTGAGGTTCTCTCCAAGCTTCTTGATCTCGCCCTTCGTCTCCGTGAGGGTCTCGCGAGCCTGCTTGATCGTGTCGACCGCCTCCTTGTGGAGTTCGTCGGTCTTGAGCAGCTTGCCCACGGTGCCCTGGCCGTCCTTGAGCGCCTGGGTCATGTCCTTGAGGTTCGAGATCAGCGCCTTCAAGTTCTCGCGGTTCTCGTCGACCATCTTGCCCACGGAGTCGAGGCCGGGCTGGGTCTTCCCCGACAGCGGGAGGTTCAGGTCCTTCGTCGGCGGGCGAGTGCCCCGCTTGATGGAGACGTAGTTGCCCCCGAGCACCGAGGAGGACTCGACCAGGATCTCGGAGTCGTCGTAGAGGACGATGCTCGCGTTGAGGCGGGCCGTCACCTGGACGCCGGCCGTGGGGCTGAGCTCGATCTTCTTGACCTTGCCGTAGAGCAGCCCTTCCACGCGGACGTCGTCCCCCTCGCGGAGGCCCTGAATCCGCTCGAAGTGGATCTGGAGGAAGACCTTGGAGCCGAAGACATCCTTGAGATCCCCGACCAAGAGCGTCCCGAACCCCAGGAGGAGCAGGGAGACGAAGAACACGAACCCAAGCCAGATACCCCGCATCAGTTGCGCTCCTTGGTCAGGGGCCCTTCGGACTCGCCGTAGATGAACTGTTTCACGATGGGGTCGTCGCTGGCCTTGAAGTCGGCCGGGGTCCCCAGCTTGACGATCCGACCCTTGAGGAGCATGGCGATGCGGTTGGAGACCCGGAACGCGCTCGCCATGTCGTGGGTCACCAGCACCGAGGTGACTCCCAGCTTTTTCTGCATGTCCAGGATGAGGTCGTTGATGGTCGAGCCGATCACCGGGTCGAGGCCCGCCGTGGGCTCGTCGTAGAGGATGATCTCGGGGTCGCGGATGATCGCGCGGGCCAGGCCGGCTCTCTTTTTCATGCCGCCGGAGATCTCGGCGGGAAACTTGTGGCCGGCCTCTTCCAGGCCGACCAGCGAGAGCTTGCGGTCCACCCGGCTCCGGATGTCCGCCTCCGTGAGCCGTTCGTGCTCGCGGAGGGGAAGGGCGACGTTCTCGAAGACCGTCATCGAGTTCAGCAGTGCCGCCCCCTGGAAGAGGAACCCTATCTTGCGGCGGGCCGCCTCCATCTCGCCGTTCTTCGATTGAGTGACGTTCGCGCCGTCGATCTTCACGCAGCCCCGGTCGGGCTTGAGGAGGCCGACGATGTGCTTCAGGGTCACGCTCTTGCCGGCCCCTGAGCCTCCGATGATGCACATCGTCTCGCCCTTCGTGATCGAGAGGTTCACGCCCTCGAGAACCGTGTGGCCCCCCAGCGCCTTGGTGAGGTCGCACAGTTCGATGGCCACCGTCGCCACCAGTTCCCGGTAGCTGACCGGGGCGTGGTGCTCGACCTGCCGGCTTTCGTCGATGGGGTCCACGATGTCTAGTATTGTAGCATCCATGTGAGCAGGTAGTCGAAGACGAGCAGGAAGATGAAGCTGACCACCACGGCGCGGAGCGTTGCCTGGCCCACCCCCGCCGCGCCGTGACCGGCTCGGAGTCCCTGGCTGCATGAGACGACCGCGATGGTGACCCCGAAGACCAGGGCCTTCCCCAGCCCGCCGTAAATATCCTTCAGGATCAGCACGTCCCGGGCGTTCTTCAGGAAGACCTGCAGGTCGACGTTGAACTGAGCCTTGGCCACCAGCGCTCCGCCCAGGATCCCGATCAGGTCGGCGTAGACCGTGAGGGCCACGGCCGCGATCCCCAGGGCGATCACGCGGGGCATGACGAGGTAGTAGACGGGGTCGATCGACATGACTTCCAGGGCGTCGATCTCCTCGGACACCTTCATCGTCCCGATCTCGGCCGCGTAGGTGGACCCGACCAGGCCCGCGAGCGTGAGGGCCGTGAAGACCGGCCCCATCTCGCGGCACATGCCGACCGCCACGATGAAGCCCAGCGTGCCTTCCTGGCTGTACTTGCGCAGGACGAGCCCGGTCTGGAGGGAGACGATCATTCCGGTGAAGAGGGCGATGATGAACACCACGCCCATGCTGCCGAGCGTGCAGAGGACCAGTTGGTCGAGGAGTTCCCGACGTTTGCGGCCCACGCGTCCAAAGCGGAGGAACGCCTGGAACATGAGATTGATCGTGTATCCCGCGCCGGCGCAGGACTCCTCGAACCATCTCTGGGCCTTGATCACGGCATTCATCCTCGGCGGTACAGCTTCTTCCGACGGATGTAGCGTTCCACGGCGTCGGGGACCAGGTATCGGATCGAAAGTCCCCGGCGCGCCCGTGCCCGGATCTCGCTGCTGGAGATCTCGAGCAGGGGAACTTCTACTGTAAGATGTTTCGGCATTTTCGGCCCCGGGCTGTGGCCGGGGCGCGCTACCGTGACCAGGGTGGCCAGCCGCTTCACTTCGTCGATGGATCGCCACTGGGGGAGGAGCCGCGCGGCATCCGCCCCGAGGATGAGGTAGATCCCGCCTGGATGTCTTTCCCGGATGGCTTTCAAGGTGTCTATGGTGTAGGACGTGCCTCCGCGTCGGGTCTCCGCGTCGGAAGCAGAAAGGAGCGGGTTGCCCCGAACGGCGGCCCGGACCATCGCCAGCCGATCTCGGGCCGGGGCCAGCTCTTGAGTGCCCTTAAGGGGGGAGAGGGCGGTGGGGATGAACAGGACCCGGTCCAGGCCCAGCGCCTCGGCCGCGCGGGTGGCGACGATCAGGTGCCCGTGGTGGATGGGGTTGAAGCTACCGCCGAGGATGCCTAACTTCATGGTAGGCGGGGGATTATACTCGCGGCTCGGGCGCGCTTGCAAAGGGTTTACGGGGCGTGTATAGTCCGCACATGCCGCTCTCGGACGAGGTCCTCAAGGGCGATTTCCTGGCCCTGGGACGGGCGATCTCCCTGGTGGAGGGAGGCGCCCTGGAGGGGCGCGCTCTCCTGGAAAACCTTTCGGGAGGAGTGGGGAAGGCGCTCCGGATCGGGATCACGGGCCCCCCCGGGGTGGGGAAGTCGACCACGATCGACGAGTTGGGCACCGCCTATCGCGCGCGAGGGGAGAAGGTAGCGGTCATCGCGGTGGATCCAACCAGCCCCTTCACCGGAGGGGCCCTTCTCGGGGACCGGATTCGGATGAACAAGAGCACCGAGACCGGGGATGTATTCATGCGTTCGATGGCCACCCGCGGCACGAGCGGCGGCCTGGCGCGGGCCACCCAGGACGCGGCGGACCTGCTGGACGCCTCGGGCCGGACCGTGATCCTGATGGAGACGGTCGGCGTCGGCCAGTCGGAGATCGAGGTCTCGCGGGCGGCAGACTGCGTGATCGTGATGCTCTCTCCCGAGTCCGGCGATGGGATCCAGGCCATGAAATCCGGAGTGCTCGAGATCGCCGACATCCTCGTGATCAACAAGGCGGACCGGGGGGGG
>CAZSCC010000064.1:0-9331 GCA_964604905.1 uncultured Planctomycetales bacterium | reverse complement strand
CGCGCGTCCTGGCCAACCGTCTTTGGCAGCACCACTTCGGACGCGGTCTGACGGCCACGTCGAACGACTTCGGCAAGCTGGGCGAGGCCCCGACGCATCCGGAACTCCTCGACTGGCTGGCCGCCGAGGTCGTGGCGCGCGGGTGGCGGCTCAAGGACATGCACCGCCTCCTCATGAGCTCCGACGCCTATCGCCGCTCCTCGCGAGCCGATGCGGCCGCGCTGGCGAAGGACCCGCAGAACGAGCTGTACGGGCGCTTCAGCATGCGGCGCCTCCAGGCGGAGGAGATCCGCGACTCCATCCTCGCGGCCAACGGGACGCTCAACCTGAAAATGGGCGGCCCCCCGATGTTCGTGCCGCTTCCGCCGGAGGTCCTGGCCACCTCCTCCACGCCGAAGTCCGCGTGGGGGCGCTCCTCCCCCGAAGAGGCGGCGCGGCGGAGCGTCTATATCAAGGTCAAGCGGTCGATCCTGGTGCCGCTGCTCTCCGCGCACGATTTCGCCGACACCGATTCCAGCTGCGCCGTACGCTTCGCGACGACGGTGCCCACGCAGGCCCTGACGCTCCTCAACAGTACGTTCATGAGCGAGCAGGCCGCAACCTTCGCGGGGAAGCTCGAGAGGGAGGCGCCCGGCGACGCGGCCGCCCAAGTGCGGCTGGGGCTGCGGGCGGTCTTCCAGCGCCCGCCGTCCGATGCCGAAGTGAAGCGCGGCGTCGCTCTCGTGGAGGACCTGAGGAAGCAGGATGCCCCGCGCGCGCTGGCCCACTTCTGCCTGATGGCGCTCAACCTGAACGAGTTCGTGTACCTGGACTGAACGAGGATCGACCCATGGCCCAATTCTGCGGACGCACCCGGCGCGAGTTCCTCTGGCAGTCCGGCGGAGGCTTCGCGGCGGCCGCGCTCTCGAGCCTGCTGGACGACTCCTTCTTCGCGCGCCAAGCGGTCGCGGCGGACGGGGATACGCCCTACCAGGGTCCGCTCGCGCCCAAGGCGCCGCATTTCAAGGCCCGGGCGAAGAGCGTGATCTTCCTGTTCATGTACGGCGGCCCCAGCCATATGGACACGTTCGACTACAAACCCGATCTCTATCCCCTCGACGGGAAGACGATCGCGGTGAAGACGTTCGGCCGCGGCGGAAAGAAGAACGAAGGCCGGGTCGTGGGCCCCAAGTGGAAGTTCAAGCAGTACGGTCAGTGCGGCAAGTGGGTCTCCGACCTCTTCCCGAACGTGGCCACGTGCGTGGACGACATCGCGTTCCTCCACTCCATGACGGCCGACTCGCCGATCCACGGCTCCGCGATGCTCATGATGAACAGCGGACGCATCCTGAGCGGCCACCCCTGCATCGGGTCGTGGGCCAACTACGGCCTGGGGACCGTGAACCAGAACCTCCCCGGTTTCGTCGTGATGCTGGACCACACGGGCGGCCCCAACAGCGGCGCGACGAACTGGTCGAGCGGATACATGCCCGCGTCCTACCAGGGCGTGGTGCTGCGCCCCCAAGGGCAGCCGATCCTCGATCTCGACCGGCCGGGGGGCGTGACCGAGCCCGTGCAGCGTCGCATGCTGGATACGCTCAAGGAATTCAACCAGGAGCATGAAGCGTCGCGTCCCGGCAACTCGAACCTGGCGGCGCGCATCGCGAGCTACGAGCTGGCGTTCAACATGCAGAAGCACGCGCCGGAGGCGGTCGACCTCTCGAAGGAGCCGGAGCCCATCGCGAAGCTCTACGGCATCGGAGAGAAGCGGACCGACGACTTCGGCCGGAAGTGCCTGATGGCGCGCCGGCTGGTCGAGCGCGGCGTCCGTTTCGTCCAGATCTACTCGGGCGGCGCGCACAACGACGACAATTGGGACGCCCACAGCGATCTCGAGAAGAACCACAACTTCCACGCGGGGAACACCGACAAGCCCGTCGCGGGCCTGCTCAAGGACCTCAAGCAGCGCGGCCTGCTCGACGAGACGCTCGTCGTCTGGGGCGGCGAATTCGGCCGCCAGCCGACCGCCGAGTATGCCATGGGCACGGGTCGCGATCACAACTCCTACGGCTTCACGATGTGGATCGCGGGAGGCGGCATCAAGGGGGGCATGAGCGTGGGGAAAACCGACGAGCTGGGCAGCGCCGCCGTCGAGGATCGCTTCCACGTCAAGCACCTGCATGCTACGATCCTCCACCAGCTCGGGCTCGATCCCAACCGCCTCTCGTTCTTCTTCAGCGGCCTGGACCAGAAGCTGGTGGGCGTCGAGGGCGCCGAGCCGATCCAGAAGATCATCGCCTAGGGAGAACCCATGATCCGAGTCGTCATCGCGGTCGCCGTTCTCGCGCTCGTCCAGGACACGTCCTTCGACTCGGCCTTCGGCCTCGCCCAGGACAAGCCCAAGGTCGAGCAGGTAGGAACGCCGCGGCGCTTCCTCGCGGCCGACTACCAGAAGGGCATCCTCGCCATCTTCGGCAAGGACGGCAAGGTCGAGTGGTCGGTCAAGATCCGGGACATCCATGACGCCTGGGTGCTGGCCAACGGCAACGTCCTCTACCAGCAGGGCTGGACGAAGGTCGTCGAGATGACGCCCGACAAGAAGGAAGTCTGGGTCTGGGACGCCGCGAAGGCGAATCCGGGGAAGAAGGTCGAGGTCCACGCCTTCCAGCGCCTGGCGGACGGGCTCACGATGATCGCGGAGTCCGGCCCGGCGCGCATCATCGAGGTCGACAAGGACGGGGCGATCAAGAAGGAGCTGAAGCTCCCCATCGACAAGCCCGACGCCCACCGCGACACGCGGAACGTGCGCAAGCTTGAGAACGGCAACTACCTCGTCTGTCACGAGGCGCTGGCCAAGGTCCGCGAGTACGACGGCGCCGGCAAGATCGTCTGGGAGCACGACGTGAAGAGCGCGGTCTACGGCGCGGTCCGCCTGAAGAACGGCAACACGCTCATCTCGGCCGGCAACGGCCACCGCGTCTTCGAGGTCGACCCCGCGGGCAAGGAGGTCTGGGCGATCGGGCGGACCGATCTCCCGGGGATCGAGCTTGCCTGGATGACGCAGGTGGCGCGGCTCCCGAACGGCAACACGGTGATCGTCAACTGCCACGGGCGGCCCAGCGATCCGCAGATCATCGAGGTTTCGCCCGAGAAGAAGGTCGTGTGGTCGTACCGCGACTTCGAGACGCTGGGCGGCGCGACGCCGGTCGCCGAGATCCTGGACGACCCGGCGAACACGATCCGATGAAGGGCGGCACCACAAAGTCACAGAGGACACAAAGAAGACGTCTTTGCGTCCTTCGTGTCTTTGGGGTGAGACTCTCCTGATGAAGACGAAATGGGGGATCCTGGGGACCGGCCGCATCTGCGGCACGTTCGCAGAGGCGCTGGCGGTCATCCCCGAGGCCGAGCTCGTGGCCGTCGGCTCGAGGACGAAGAGCGCGGCGGCGGCGTTCGCGGCGAAGTACAAGGTCGCCCGCGCGCACGAGAGCTACGAGGCGCTCGCGCGCGACCCCGAGGTCCAGGCGATCTACATCGGCACGCCCCATCCGCTGCACGACGAGAACTCGATCCTCTGTCTCGAGGCGGGGAAGGCGGTGCTCTGCGAGAAGCCGTTCGCGATGAACGAGGGCCAGGCGCGGCGGATGGTGGAGACGGCGCGGCGGACGAAGCGGTTCCTGATGGAGGCCATGTGGACCCACTTCCTGCCCGCGGTCGCGCGCGCCTTCGAGCTCGTGGGGAAGGGGGCGATCGGCGAGCCGCGGATGCTGCACGCCGATTTCGGATTCGCCGCGCCCTATGATCCGAAGGGGCGGCTCTTCGATCCGGCGCTCGGCGGCGGCTCGCTGCTCGACGTCGGGGTCTACCCGGTGGCGCTGGCGACGCGGCTTTTCGGCGAGCCCGCGCGGATCCAGTCGAGCGCGGTGCTCGGCAAGACCGGCGTGGACGAGCAGGCGGCGATGATCCTGGAGTACGACGGAGGCCGGCAGGCGGTGCTCTCGAGTGCGGTGCGGGCGGAGACCGGCCACGGCGCGGTGATCGCCGGTTCGGAAGGCAAAGTGCGGATCGAACCCCCGTTCTGGAAGGGCCAGCGGTTGGTGGTCACCGCCAGAGGCAAGGAGGAGACGATCGATCTCCCCTACGAGGGGAACGGGTACACTCACGAGGCTCGCGAGGTCATGAGGTGCCTGGCGGAGGGGCTGCTGGAGAGCCCCCGGATGACCCACGAGTTCTCGCTGGGGGTGATGCGGACGCTAGACCGGATTCGGGCGCCGTGGGGTCTGAGGTACCCGGGGGAGTCGTAACAAAACAGACGGTCTGTTTTGTTACGTGGGCCGGGGGAGACGTGCTAAGGTGTTGGGCGGCAAGGGAAAGGGAGATTCGACCATGAAGAGAGGCATGATCCTGGTCCTGGCGCTGGCGTGGACCGGCTGCGGCAAGGAAGACGGCTCGGGCGGTGCCCCCGGTGGCGCGGCGAAGGTCAAGGTCGCCTACGTCACCAACGGCATCGACCCGTTCTGGGATGTCGCCGCGGCGGGGGCCAGGGCCGGCGCGAAGGAGTACAACGCCGACGTTGAGGTCCTCATGCCGAAGGACCCGGAGGACCAGAAGCGAATGGTCGAGAATCTCCTCGCCAAGGGGATCCAAGGCATCGCGATCAGCCCGATCTCGGCGGCCAACCAGATCGGGCTGCTCAACGAGGCCGCTGGCCGGACGAATGTGATCACCCACGATTCGGATGCGCCCGCCTCCAAACGGCTCTGCTTCGTCGGGATGGACAACTACAAGGCGGGCCGCGCCGCGGGGAAACTGGTCAAGGAAGCGATTCCAGGCGGCGGGAAGATCATGATCTTCGTCGGTCGCCTCGAGCAGCTCAACGCCCAGCAGCGCCGCCAAGGGGTGATCGACGAGGTCCTCGGCCGGCCGATGCAATCGCTCGATTCGCTGAAGTACGATGCCAACGACGGGGAGATCAAGTCCGGGAATTATTCGATCGTGGGCACGCGGACGGACGGCTTCGATTATCCGAAAGCCAAGGCGAACGCTGAGGATGCGATGGCCTCGATCCCGGACCTCGCCTGCATGGTGGGCCTCTTCGCCTACAACGCTCCCTTGTGCCTGGAGGCGATCAAGGGCGCGAAGAAGGTCGGAAAGATCAAGGTCGTGAGCTTCGATGAGCAGGACGCGACGCTCCAGGGGATCAAGGACGGTGCGGTGCACGGGACCGTGAGCCAGCAGCCGTTCCTGTACGGGAAACACTCGGTGCGCATCCTCGCGGCCCTCGCGCGGAAGGATAAATCGGTGCTTCCGGACCGGGGGTTCCTGGAGGTCGACAGCAGCGTCGTGAAGAAGGAGAACGTCGACACCTTCTGGGAGGAGCTCAAGAAGCTCATTGCCTCAGGAAAGAAATGAGCGGTCCCTTCCTCGAGGCCTGCGGACTCGTACGCCGCTTTCCCGGTGTCCTGGCCCTCGACGGCGTGGATCTGAGGGTCGGGCGAGGTGAGACGGTAGCCGTCATCGGCGAGAACGGGGCCGGGAAAAGCACCCTCATGAAGATCCTTGCGGGGGTGCAGACGCCCAACGCCGGCGAGATCCGCGTGGACGGCCGTCCCGTGCGGATCGACTCCGTCCGGGCCGCCGAGGCGCTCGGCATCGCGCTCATCCACCAGGAGCTCAATCTCTGCGACAATCTCGATATCGCGGCTAACATCTTTCTCGGAAGGGAGCGGAGCCGGTACGGGTTGATCGATCGTCGACGCCAGGCCCGCGAAGCGGAGGGATTCATCCGTGCCGTGGGGCTGGAAGCGCCCCCGGAGACGCTCGTCAGCCGCCTGTCGATCGGCCACCGGCAGATGGTCGAGATCGCGAAGGCCCTGTCCATCAATGCCCGCCTGATCATCATGGATGAGCCGACGTCGAGCCTGTCGCAGCAGGAGACCGAGCGCCTCTTCGAAGTGATCCGCGATCTGCGCAGGCGCCAGGTCGGTGTCGTCTACATCTCCCACCGGTTGGGCGAGGTGCGCGAGGTGGCCGACCGCGTCGTCGTCCTGCGGGACGGTAAGAATTCGGGCGAGCTCGGGAAGGGCGAGATCGACCACGAGCGCATGGTGAAGTTGATGGTGGGCCGCGACCTGTCGCAGCTCTTCCCGCACCAGGCCCGCGAGCCGGGCCCCGCGGTGCTTGAGGTCAGCGACCTGCGGACGTCGGCCCACCCCGGCCACGCGCTGACGTTCTCCGTCCGTGCGGGGGAGATCGTCGGTATCGCGGGCCTTGTGGGGGCGGGGCGGACCGAGATGATGTGCGCCCTCTTCGGGGTGGATCGCGCGCTCGGGGGCAGGGTCCGTGTGGCGGGACAGGGAGTCGAGTTCCGGCGACCCCTCGACGCGATCCGGGCCGGGCTGGCGATGGTCCCTGAGGATCGGAAGCAGCAGGGGCTGCTCCTGGAGATGGCGGTCCGGGAAAACCTGAGCCTGGCCAGCCTCTGGAGAAGGCGCCTGGCGGCGGGGTTCCTCGATCGTGAAGGCGAGCGAGTGCTTTCCGGGGAGCTGATCACCCAACTCCGGATCAAGACACCGCATGACCGGCAGGAGGTCCAGTTCCTGTCCGGGGGAAACCAGCAGAAGGTTGTGCTGGGCAAGTGGCTGGCGCTCCGGCCCAAGGTGCTGCTTCTCGACGAGCCGACACGCGGGGTGGACGTCGGTGCAAAGCAGGAGATCTACCGCCTGATGGACGAACTCGCTCGGCAGGGCGTGGCGCTCCTCTTCACCTCGAGCGACCTCGAGGAGATCCTTGGGATGTCGGACCGCGCTCTCGTCATGCACCAGGGTCGGATTGCGGGAGAGCTGGCGCGAGGTCAGTTGAGCGAGGAATCGGTCATGCGGCTCGCGACGGGGGCGGCCGCATGAAGAAGACCTGGGGCATTCTCGGCATCCTGGTGTTTGTCGTCGGGCTGACCGGGATCCTCAACCGGAACTTCCTGGAACCCTACAACGTCCAGAACAACCTCCAGTGGACGGCGCTCTACGCGATCATCAGTATTGGAGTGGCCTTCGTGATCATCACGGGCGGCATCGATCTCTCGATCGGCTCGGTGGTCGGCTTGGCGGGCACTCTCCTGGCGGTCTTATTGAAGCAGGGCATGTCTGCTCCCGCGGCGATCGCGTGCGTCATGCTGATGTCGGCGGCGATCGGCCTGGGCCACGGTCTCCTCATCACGAAGATGCGGCTCCAGCCGTTCATCGTGACCCTCTGCGGCCTGCTCATCTACCGGGGCATGACACGATTCTTCCCCAACGACCAGAGTCAGGGCTTCGGGAACTCCCACGAGGGTCTCCGCTCCATCGCCACGGGCAAGCCGTTCTCGCTCTTCCGCGTCGAGATTCCCTGGCCATTCCTGATCATGGTCGCCATCGCCCTGGTGGCCGCGGTCTTCCTCAATCGTACGGTCTGGGGTCGGTACCTTCTGGCGGTCGGGCGAAACGAGCAGGCGGCGCGCTACAGCGGCATCGACACGCACCGGATCACGATCCTGGCGTATATCGTCTGCAGCGTCTTGGCCGGATTCGGAGGCGTCCTCTTCGCGCTCGACAGCAATTTGATCCAGCCCGCGCTGTTCGGAAACTTCTACGAAGTCTACGCGATCGCCGCCGCCGTGCTCGGGGGCTGCTCGCTTCGCGGCGGCGAGGGCTCGATTCTGGGGGTGGTCGTGGGTGCCGCGGTGATGCGCGTCCTCTACAACGCGATCAACATCCTGGGCATCCCGAACACCCTCGAGTTTGCGATCATCGGGGGGGTCATCCTCGGGGGCGTCGTCACGGACGAACTCGTCCGCCGCTGGGCCGCCCGCCGCCGCGCCGCGCGCGAGGCGGGGGAGTAGGCCCCTTACTTCATCTTGAGCTTGAACTTCGCGGCCATCGCCTGCTGTTTGGCCTTCACGACCGCCTCCTGGGCCGCCTCCTTCTTCCCGAGGGCGTTGATGGCCTCGGCCGTCCGCTTGATGTCGTCCGGCTTCCCCGGGTTGGACGCCTTCATGTCGCCGCAGAGCTTCTTGATCTCCGGCACCTGGGCCTCCTCGATATCGGCGAACTTGACGAGTTCGGCGTGCATCGACTTGCAGAGCTCGTCGTCCGGCGGCGTCTCGCCGCGCATCTTGCCCGCGGTCTCGGCGACGTCCTTCGCGTACTGCCCGACCGCCGCGTCGAGCTTGGCCGGGTCGAGGGTCTTGCCCTGGAGCCAGTCGGTCACCTGCGGCTGGAGGCGGTTCCACGCGGCCCCGAAGCGGAGGTGATGGGCCACCACCTGGTCGTTCCATTTCACCGCATCCTTGCCCGACACGGTGAAATACGACACGATCGCGCCGACGACGATCAGGACTCCCCACACGCCCAAGCGTCTCATGGCTACTCCCTCGATAGACCGGACAAATATACCCCGTGAACGGCCGGAGTGGGGGCGTGTTCCTACATCCTGGAATCCGCTCTCTCGACCTCCTCCGCGCGGCGGAGCAGCCGGCCCAGGACCCGCGTGTAGACATCGTAGTACTTGTCGGCCAGCTCCTGCACCGCGCCGATCGTCGCTCCGATGTCGTCCGCCCCCGGGATCCTCGCGATCATGAACTCCGCGAGCGTGAGCGGCCCCTTCGCGTGATCGAACGGATGCCCCGCCGCGGCGAGCGCCGGCCTCACCTTACCCAGCATCTTCTCCCAGTTCCATCCGGACCTCCTCCGGGATGCGCTGGTGCTCGGAGAGGATGAGTCTCGGGAGGTGGTCGCCCAGCCGCCCCTCGGTCCGGGACTTCCGGAGGGTCTGCAGCGCGACCTGGTGGGCGAAGTTGAGGAGCGGGAGAGCCCGGGCGGTCTCCGTGAAGCTTCGGCTCTTTAGTACTCCCGGTCCTTCTTCTTCCCCGGCTCCGGGATCGGGTACTTCCCGTTGGCGTCCGCCTGCACGGGCGCCGGGCCGTCGTTCGACAGCGAGGCCACGCCCGCGGCGAACTCGTGGGGGCAGTTGAGCATCTGGTCGAACGTGATCTCCTGACCCGTGTGCGCGGCCATGCGGCCCATCGAGGTCGCGACGCTCGCTTCCACGCCGCGCTTCACCTCGTTGTAGGGCTTGTTGTTGCGGACCGCGTCGACCAAATCCTCCCACTCCAGCTTGTACGGGTTGGGCTCGGGCTGGGGGAAGGCCCAGAGCGGCTGGCCGGACATGTCCTGGTTCTTCCACGTGCGCACCTTGCCGGGCGAGTGGCCGGAGGTCGAGATGACCGCCGACCCCTTGAGATTGTCGCCGGACGAGGCTATTGAACGGATGCGTGGCTGGCTGGTCGGTTCTGATGGCCAGACCACTTGCGCGCTGG
>CAZSCC010000063.1:0-1577 GCA_964604905.1 uncultured Planctomycetales bacterium | reverse complement strand
TCGAGGCCGTCGGTGACGTGCAGGTCCAGATAGAGCGCGGGATTCCAAGCATTGATCAGAGCAATCATCGCCTGCATCTCGGGCGCGTCGGCCTTCATGTAGTCGCGGTTGAGGTTCAGGTTGTGCGCCGTCGTCCGCCATCCGGTCTCCTCGGGGCCCGCCTGATTGGGGCGGTTCCAGCGTCCGACCCGTTCGTGGCCGTCGGTATTGAAGGCGGGAACGAAGAGCAGCGCGATGTCCCGGAGCGGTGCGGTGGGGGACCCGTCGTCGAGCAGCGTCCGCAGCGCCATGAATCCGGCGTCCTTGCCGTCGCTTTCTCCGGGGTGGATGCCGGCCTGGATCAGGAGGACCGGGACACCCCGCGCCCGCAGGGCCTCGGCCGACAGGGCACCGCAGCGGGAGGCCGCGAGCGCCCGAAGCGGCCGGCCCTCGGCGGAGCGGCCGTACTCGAAGCTGCAGACCGCGTCCGGCCACCGCTCCGCGAAGCGACGTGAAAGGCGCTCAACCTCGTCGGTCCGACCCGTCTGCCGGAATCCCGAACGCTCCGCGAGCGTGAGCAGCGCCTCCGAATCGTCTGCCGCCATGTCGACCTCTCAAGGACGGGGCACGGTATGATCGTCGGTGCGGACGGCCGGCACCAGAATACCAGGGGCCGCTCTATCGTGGGAGGTCGGGGGCTCGACGATACTCCTCCAGACTCCGAAGCGCCGGGGAACCCTCGGCCGCCTCGATCGCCGCGATGCATTTCTCGAGCGCCACCGCCGTGGCGTTCTTCTCCTTCTCCTTCCGGTCCTTCCGGATGATCGACTCCCGGATCTCGCGCAGGCGAGGAAGGAAGGCCTTCGCCTGGCCTCCGTAGCGGCCGAGGGCGGCGGCGCAGCGCGGGATCCGGTTGCCTTGCCCCCAGCGCTCGGGTTCCATCAGGTCCACGGCCAGGTCCATCCCCTCGCGGATCCGGAGCGTCGAGAGCAGGTCCAGGCCCGCCAGCCGGATCCCGTCGGCGAACATCTCGCCGCTGGGAGCGGGTTTGCGGATCGCCTCGACGATGTCCGGGAGCAGGGCGGCGAGATCCTTCGGCTCCAGCTTGGTGTAGACGCGGTTCAGCAGCCCCCGGATCCGGCCGTCCTCGTTCTGCAGCAGGGTCTTGATCGCGGCGAGGAGCAGGGTCCGGTCCGCTCCCTCGAGCGAGTCGGCCAGGATGCTCTTGGGCTCCCGCTGGCCGGGCGAGGGCGAGAAAAGGGATTCGGCCAGCTTCCCCTGGACGCGCCCGCGCGGATCCGCCGGATCCTTCCGATCCGTCGCACGCAGCAGGTCGGGAACGGCGGCCTTCCGCGTCCCCGGCCCCATCCAGGCGATGGCCTCGGCCGCGAGCTGCCTTAGCCAGGGGTCCGGGTCGGCCAGCAAGGCGCGCAGCGGACCCGCCGCCGCGTCCGCCTTCGGCCCCAGCCGTCCGAGGGCCTCGCAGGCGCCGTAGCGGGCGTCCCGATCCGTGCCGCCGAGCATCTTGAGCAGGCGCGGGACGTGATCGCCCTCCCGGCGGGCCAGGGAACGGGCGGAGCGTTTGCGCACGGCCGGCG
>CAZSCC010000062.1:0-2560 GCA_964604905.1 uncultured Planctomycetales bacterium | reverse complement strand
ACCGACTGCACCTCGGTGATCGGGACCGGGCGCTCCTCCGAGAGCACGGGCCGGCGGGCGCCCTCCTCCGGACGGACGACCTCCTCGACCAGGGTGTTGAACTCCCCGCACTCCGAGCATTTTCCCAGCCACTTGGGCGCGCGCGCGCCGCACTGCTGGCAGACGAACTCCACCTTGGTCTTAGGCATAAGTCCTGAGTCCTAAGCCCCGGGTCCGGAGTCCGGATCCCCCATCCCCTCGACTCGGGACTCGGGACGTGGGACCGGGGACTCCATCAGGGCTGCCGCTTGCCCCACTTCTTGTCGAGCAGCGCCTTGAAGCGCCGGTCCCGGCGGACGTTCTCGAGGTCCGGGTCGCGGAGGAGATGCGGGTAGTCCTTGTAGCCGAGGTCGAAGGCGCGTCGGAGCGCCGTGAACGCGCCGTCCAGGTCCACGAGGTTCGAGTAGCTGCAGGCGAGGTTATAGTAGGCCACCGGGTCCCGAGGCTTGAGGTGGGTCACGCGAAGGTCGATCTCGAGCGCCTCCTGGTGTCTCCCGGCGCGCGTGAGCGCCTGACCCAGGAGTTCGAGCGCGCGGAGGTTCTTCGGATCCGAATCGGCGGCGGCGCGGCAGAGGCCGATCTCGAAATCGTCGAAAAGTCGCTGCGCCCGGTTCGGGTCGACTTCGACGTGCCGGTCTCGTCTCTCCCTGGGCATCCGCCTCATCCTACCGGGATGAGGGCTCGAGTCAAGGGCTCGCGCAGCCGGCGGAGCGCCTGGCCGCGGTGGGAGAGGGCGTTCTTCGCGGAGGGCTCCAGCTCCGCCATCGTGCAGCCGTGCTGGGGGAGGACGAAAAGGGGATCGTACCCGAAGCCCCCCCCGCCGCGCCGCTCGAACCCGATCACGCCCTCGCACGATCCGTCCGCCTCGACGATGACGCGGCCGTCGGGCGACGCGACGACGACCACGGCGCGGTAGCGGGCGGTCCGGGCGGGAGCGGGCACGTCCCGAAGCTCGGCGAGCAGCTTGTCGTTGTTCGCCTCGTCCCCCCCTCCGGACCAGCGCGCGGAGCGGATGCCGGGCGCCCCCTCGAGCGCGTCCACCTCGAGCCCCGAGTCGTCGGCGAGCGCCCACTTGCCCGTGTGGCGTGCGATCTCCACCGCCTTCTTGCGGGCGTTCTCGGAGAAGCTGGCGCCGTCCTCGACCACCTCCGGCAAGTCCTGGACTTCGATCACGGCGAGGGGGAGATCGGCGTAGATCTCGCGGATCTCGCGGATCTTGCCCTTGTTCTTCGACGCGATGACGAGCTCCTGCGTCACAGCCGCATGGCGCCGAGGCGCTTCACCGCCTCCTTCAGGCGATCCTCCGTGACGGTCAGCGCCACGCGCATGAAGCCCTCGGCGGTCGCGCCGAAGCCCGACCCCGGGAGCATGATCACCCCGGCCTCCAGAGCCTTCTCCGCAAACTGCATCGAGGACATCCCCTTCTGCGGGACCTCGAACCAGATGTAGAGGCCGGCCTTGGGCGCCTGTACGTCCCAGCCGAGCTTGCGGGTGCCGTCCACGAAGATGTCGCGACGCCGGCGGTACATGTCGCGGATCTTCTCCATGTCGCCGGTCCCCTCGGTGAGGACCTTGGCGACCGCCTTCTGGAACCCCATGAACTGCCCGCTGTCGCAGTTGGCCTTGAAGCCCCGGACGATCTCGACGGCCTCCGCGTTCCCGCAGACCCACGCCACGCGCCAGCCGGCCATCGAGAAGGTCTTGGTCATCGAGTGGACCGCGACGCCGACCTCCTTCGCGCCCGGGACCTCCAGGAACGAGCTCGGCGCCTCCTCGTAGTAGAGCTCGGCATAGGCTTCGTCCGACACGACGAGGAGACCGTGCTTCTTCGCGAACTCGACGCAGTTCCCGTAGAAGTCCTTCGTGGCGGTGGCACCGGTCGGGTTGTTCGGGTAGTTGACGTAGAGGATCCTGGCCCGCTTGAGGACGTCGGCGGGAATGGAGCCGAGGTCCGGAAGGAAGCCGTTCTTCTTGGTGAGCGGCATGACGTAGGGCTCGCAGAGAGCGAAGATCGTCCCCGACCGGTACGGCGGGTACCCCGGTTCGGGACAGAGGACGACGTCCCCCGGATTGGTCAGCGCCAGGGGCAGGTGGGCGATCAGTTCCTTGGATCCGATGCCCATGCAGATCTCGCGGTTTTCGAGCACGATCCCGTACCGCTTCTTCATGAAGGAAGCGACGGCCGAGCGGAACTCCTCGAGCCCCTGGGAGGAGGAGTACTGATGGACTCCCTCGTCGCCCAGGTGGGCGACCATCGTATCGAGGAGGAGCTTCGGCGGCGGCTGGTCCGGGTCGCCGATGCCCAGGTTGACGATATCCTTCCCCTGCTTCTCGAGGGCGGCGCGCTTGCGCTCGAACTCGGCGAAGAGATATGGAGGGAGCTTCTTGAGACGCTCGCTGGGAGCGAAAGCCATGGTTTCACCCTGTCGCTGAAATTGCCTGGATCCCGACCGGTGAGCCCGCCGCGCCTAGCGCTTCGAGTACTGGACGCCCCGGCGCGCGCCGCGAAGGCCGTACTTCT
>CAZSCC010000061.1:0-14014 GCA_964604905.1 uncultured Planctomycetales bacterium | reverse complement strand
TCGGCCTCATGGGGCCGAACAAGGAGGAGCGCGCGTTCCGCTTCGCGGGCCAGGCGGCCACGGACGCCGAGAAACTCGTCCGGTACCGCGCCGTCACGAGGGGTTTCCCCGAGACGGAATGGGCCGGGAAGGCGAGGGCCGAGATCCTGGCCATGCTCGACCGCGAGTTGATGCGGGTCAAGGCGGCGGCCTTCGACGGAAAGATCCTGTTCCGGGACGTGATCGCGCGCCTCGACCTCCTCCGTGGCCTCTACGCGGAGGGGGCGAAGACCGTCGAGAAGGTCGAGGCCGAGCTGCACCGGTCGCGGGTGATGGCGCGTACCCGGGACTTCGGCGAGGCGCTGCGCAACCACAAGCCGGGGGACAAGGGGGAGCCCTTCAAGCAGTTCGTCTCTCCCGAGGCGATGAAGAAGGCCGGGGAGCAGGGAGTGATGGGCTACATCGGGCTGCTCCTCTTCCTCTTCACCGAATTCGGCGGGCGGGTCGAGGCGTACGAGATTCCGCCGGATGGCCTGACCCTCCAGGTCCGCAAGGAGGCGGTCATCCGCGTCAAGGCGCTGGTCCTCAACCGGCAGAAGAAGGAGCGCCTCACGCACAAGTACCTGGTGCACTGGGCCTGGCAGGACGGCGACTGGTACTTTGGCGAGAAGGCGGTCGTCGAGGAGAAGTAGCCGGCCGGATCAGAAGTCGCCGGGCTTTCCCTCGCGCTGCGCCTGTTCCAGATAGGGCTGGAGGACGGGCTTCAAGGCGGGGAGCAGGTCGAGCGCGCGCCGCAGGTCGGGCAGCGCCTCCCGCGGACGCTTCTCCTTGACCTTCAGCATACCCCGCTGGCCGATCGCCTGCGCGAAGTCCGGCTTGATCCGGATCGCCGCCTCGAGGTCCGCGAACGCCTCCTCCTTCCGTCCCTGCTCGTACCGCACGCGGCTTCTGTAGAAGTGGAGGATCGGGTCGTCCCTCTTCCGTTCCAGCGCGCGGTCGAACGCCTTTTCGGCCTCCGCGGGCCGCTCGAGGTTGCGCAGCGTCTCGCCCCGCAGGGAGTGGATGTCGAGATCGTCCCTGCCGGCTGAGATCGACCGGTCGGCGAAGTCCAGCGCGGGGCCGTATCGCTTCTTCATGAAGTGGATGAGCGCGGCCTCGCGGAGCGCGTCGGCGTCGGCGGGCTTGAGGCGGAGGGCGGCGAGGTAGTCTTCGAGTCCCTCGTCGAGCCGTCCCTGCTCGCAGCGCGCCTGGCCGCGCCGCGCGAGCGCAAGCGGAGCGTCGGCTTGCCGTTCGAGCCCTCTCGTGTAGGCCTCCTCCGCCTCGGCGGGCCGTTTGAGCCGGAGGAAGTTGTCCGCCGCGCCGAAGTGGGCGAGGGAGTCGTCGCGCCCACGTTTGAGCGCCTGCAGGGCGTGGGTGAGCGACTCCTCGTAGCGGGCCAGCTTGAAGAGCGCCTCCGAAAGCCAGTAGTGGGTGTCGGGGTGGTCGCGGCCCTCTTTCAGCGCCCGCTCGAAGTGCAGGACCGCGTCCCCGGTCTTCTCCGTACGGAGGAGGTGGGTGGCGAGCGAGTAGTGGACGTTGGCGTCGTCCGGCGCGAGGGCGAGGGCGCGCTCGAAGTCCTCCATCGCCCGGGCCGCCTGCCCGCGCTGCGAGCGCACGGCCCCGCGGTTCGAGAAGGACTCGGCGTCTCCCCGGAGGGCGGTCACGCGGTCCATGACCGCTTCGGCCTCCTCGAGCCGGGCGAGCCCCACGAGCGAAGCGCCGAGCGCCTCGAGCAGGGTGGGCTCGTCGGGGAGGGCCTTCAGAGCCCGGGTGTAGACTTCCCAGGCCTCCTGGAACCGTTCCTTCGAGTAGTGCAGGTATCCGAGTCCCACGTAGGGCTGGATCTGGTGGGGCTCGAGGCGGATCGACTGCTCGTAGGAGATCAGCGCCTGCGGCTCGCGGCCGAGTTGGGACAGCAGGTCGCCCCGCTTGCTCCAGAGCAGGTAGTTCTCCGGCCAGATCTCGAGGGCCCGCTCGACGAACTCGAGGCCTTTCGCGGTCCGGCCGGAGTAGGAGAGCGTGAGCGCGGCGCTGTAGAGCGTGTCGAAATCGGCGGGGATCAGGGCAACCGCCTCTTCCATCCGGTCGGAGGCGCCCTCGAGGTCGGCCCGCATGAAGCGCGCGCGGCCGAGGAGAAAGCATGTGTAGGCGTCGTTGGGGGCGAGTTCCCGGGCACGACGCAGGGACGCCTCGGCGCGGTCGAGGTCGGCGTCCTGCCCGGGGCGCCACGAGGCGAGCGCCGCGGCGCCCTGGAGGAGCGCCTTCTCCGATTCGCGGGGGCTGAGCCGCGCGGCCCGTTCGAGATCGGCGAGCGTGGCGGCGCGGAGGGTCTCGAAGCCGGCGTCCTTCGGCTTGAACGTGAACCGGGGGCCCGCCTTCCCGGTGCGCTGGGAGATCGTGTCCAGCCCGTACCGTTCATGGAGCATCTTCAGCCGAACGCGGCCCCGTTCCAGGGCGGCGCGGAGGTGCTCGGGCTCGAGCTCGAGGACCCGCGAGAAGTGGGCGATCGACTCCTCCTCGAGCACTCCCTTCCGCGAGGCCGCCAGGGCGAGCACGAATTGGGCCTCGGCATACGTGGGATCTCTCGCGATCGCCTCGCGCGAGAAGGCCTCCGCCTTCATGACGAGGGCCCGGTACTGGCTCAGGTCGGCCGAGGGCATCCGCCGGAGTCGGTCCGACTCCTCGAACGCGTCGGCCGCCTCCTGGTAGTAGGGGAGCGCGGCGGCGCGGGCGGACTTCTCGCGCTGGCGGAGCCCCAGCGAGCCGGCGGCGATCGCGATCCCGAGGAGGACCGCCGTCGCTCCGGCGGCGATCGCCTTGTGCTTCCGGATGCGGCGGACGAGCCGCGACAGCGTCCCGGCGGCGCGCGCGTGGACGGGCTCGCCGTCGAGCCACCGGCGCAGGTCGGCGGCGAACTCGGCGGCGGAGGGGAAGCGGCGCTCGGGGTCCTTCTCGAGCGCCTTGAGCGCCACCGTCTCGAGCTCGGGATGGAACTTCGGGTTGAGCTTTCGCGGCGTGACGGGGTCGCGGTTGACGACGTCGACCAGGACCTGGAGGACGTTCTCGCCCTCGAAAGGCGCGCGGCCGGCGCCGATCTGGTAGAGGATCGCTCCCAGGGCGTAGACGTCGCTCCGCGGCCCGATGCGGGCGGCGTCGGCCTGGGCCTGCTCGGGGGCCATGTAGGACGGCGTGCCGACCGTGAATCCGGAGCCCGTCAGGCTGGAGCCGGTGCGGACCGACTTGGCGAGGCCGAAATCCATGACGTAGGCGCGGCCCCTCGGGTCGACCATGACGTTCGCGGGTTTCAGGTCGCGGTGGATGACGCCGTGCTCGTGGGCGTACTCGACGGCCTCCGCGGCGAGGGCGAGGATCTCGATCAGCTTGCGGACGGGCGGGCGCTCGGGGGAGCTGAGGAGGCGGTCGAAGGTCTGGCCCTCGACGTACTGCATGGCGAAGAAGTGCTTCCCGTCGTGCTCGCCGCTCTCGTAGATCGGCGCGATGCCGGGATGGGAGAGGGTGGCGGCGAGTTGGGCTTCGCGGGCGAAGCGCTCGAGGTCGTCCTGCGCCTCGACGCCGCGGATGAACTTGAGGGCAACGAAGCGGCGGAGGTCGCTCTGCCACGCCTTGAAGACGACGCCCATCCCGCCGGCGCCGAGCTCGCGGATGAGGATGTACTTGCCGAAGCGGTTCCTGGGGCTGGCGGCGGCGGCCTCGACCTCGGGATCGAGGCGGATCGTGGTCCCGCGCCGCTCGTGCCTCGTGATCTCCTGGTACGTGTCCTCGGTGATGTATTCGTGGAGCCGGAGGACGGCCTCGAGGGGCCGCATCGTCTGCCCGGCGGAGGAGGCCTCGCGGAGACATTCATCGACCTGCTCGGCGGACGCCCAGCCGCGTTCGACGCAGAGCTTCGCCACTTGGAGGTCGCGTTCGCTCGCCATGTCCCTATTCCCGATGATAGCAGAAGCTCCGCCGGGACAGGGTTACAAAGCCGGGGATAAATCCACCGGGTGGATTCATCCCACGGTTTGTATAGTAGTACGACACGAGGGCGAGCCCATGATCTTCGACCGACTGAGCGTCCTCACCGACGAGGTGTCCGACCAATTCACCGTGGCCCTCGATTGGGCCGTCCGGAAGGGCTTCCATCACGTCGAGGTCCGGATGGTGGACGGAGTCAACGTCTCGAACCTCGACGACGCGCAGGTCGACCGCGCGAAGGGCGAGATCGAGAAGCGCGGCCTCAAGGTTTCCGCCATCGCGTCGCCCCTCTTCAAGTGCGCCCTCGACCCCGCGCGGCCCGTCCAGTCGGGCGACCTCTTCGGCAACAAGGAAGAGGACCTGGCCACCCATATGAAGAAACTGCCCCGCGCGATCGAGATCGCCAGGCGGCTGAAGACCGACAAGATCCGAGTCTTCTCCTTCTGGCGCGAGAAGGAACCGCGGAAGTACTTCCCCGAGATCGTCGGCCATCTCAAGAAGGCCGCCGCCGTCGCCGAGAAGGAGAGGGTCCTGCTCATGCAGGAGAACGAGACCGCCTGCAACGGCGGGTACGCGGAGGAGGTGGCCGAGATCGTCCGGCAAGTCGGCTCGGCCTCGATGCGCGTCCTCTGGGACCCGGGCAACGAGAACTACGGCGGCCGGTCGTGCTATCCCGAGGGCTACGAGAAGGTGAAGGGGCTCTTCGCCCACGTTCACCTGAAGGACTCCGTGATGGGCCCCGACGGGAAGGCCGCGTGCGTCCCGATCGGGAAGGGGAAGACGCCGCTCCGCGAGCAGATCCACGCCCTCGAGCGCGACGGCTACAAGGGCCTCTACACGCTCGAGACGCGCTACACGCCCGAGGGCGGAACGCCCATGCAGGGCACCGAGCAGACGCTCGACGGCCTCCGCGCGCTCCTCGCATGACGATCTTCATCGGCTCCTCCCCCTTATCTCCGGGTCTCCTCTCATGAAGCCGCTCGGCATCGCCGTGATCGGGAGCGGCTCGATCGCCGACCAGCACCTCAAGGCGCTCCATGAACTGCCCGGCGCGAGAGTGGCGGGGGTCTACTCGCGGACGAAGGAGAAGGCGCAGAAGGTCGGCGAGCGCGAGGGCTGCCGCTGGACGACCGACATCCACGAGTTGTTGCGCGACCCGGGAGTTGAGGTGGTCGACATCGTGACCTCGAGCGGGAGCCACGGGTCGATCGCGATCGAGGCGCTCGAGGCGGGGAAGCACGTGCTGGTCGAGAAGCCGATGGCGATGACGCTCGGCGAGTGCGACCGCATGCTCTCGCTCGCGCGGTCGAAGGGGGTGACGCTCGCGGTGGTCTCGCAGCGCCGCTTCGAGGAGCAGAACCAGCGGATCAAGAAGGTCGTGGTGGAGGGGGCGATCGGGAAGCTCCTCCTGATCGAGGTGTCCTGCCCGTACTACCGCACGCAGGAGTACTACGACTCGGCCGACTGGCGCGGGAAGATCGCGACCGACGGGGGCGCGATCATGAACCAGGGGATCCATGCGGTCGACCTCATGCTCTGGTTCGCCGGGCCCGCACGGTCGGTGATGGGGAAGTGCGCGACGCAGACCCATACGATGGAGGCCGAGGACCTGGCGCTGGCGATCGTGGACTTCCAGAGCGGCGCGTTCGGGACGATCATGGCGTCGACGAGCATCCAGCCGGGTTTCCAGCCGTGCCTGAATCTCTACGGCGAGAAGGGGACGATCAGGCTGGAGGGGGCGGCGATCGCCCACTGGACGGTGCCGGGTCTCGCGAAGCCGGAGTTTGGCGACCTCAAGGCGAGCGCGGGCGTGAGCGATCCCAAGCTGTCGAGCCACGAGCACCACAAGGCGCAGATCCTGGACGCGCTCGGCGCGATCGAGGAGAAGCGCGCGCCGCTCGTGACGGGGGAGGACGGCCGCCGGGCGGTGGCGCTCATCCAGGGCCTCTACGAATCCTCCCAGTCCGGTCGGCCGGTGGCGCTGTGATCCGGGGCATCGACGTCCGGAGCGGCGAGGGGATCCGGCTGACGTTGCGCGACGGCGCGATCGAGTCGGTAGAGCGGGGGCGGGGCGGGCCGTTCGTGGGTCCGGGGCTGGTCGATCTCCAGCTGAACGGCTTCCGAGGCCTCGACTTCAACACGCTCCCGGTGCCCGCCGAGCTGGCGGGCGACGTCAGTCGCGAGCTCTTCAAGGAGGGCGTGACCTCCTATCTGGCGACGGTCGTCACGAACTCGCCTCGGGCGATCGAGGCGGCCGTGCGAGCGATCGCGAAGAGCTGCGCGGTCGATCCCGACGCTGCGGCGGCGATCGCGGGGATCCATCTGGAAGGTCCGTTCATCGCGCGGGAGGACGGTCCGCGCGGGGCGCACGAGAGGCGGTTCGTGCGGGCGCCCGACTGGGGTCTCGTCCGCCGCTGGCAGGAGGAGGCGGAGGGCCGGATCAAGCTGATCACGATGTCGCCGGAGTGGCCGGGCTCGGCGGCGTTCATCCGCGCGTGCGTTTCGGGCGGGATCGCGATCTCGATCGGCCACACGGCGGCGACCCCGGAGCAGGTGCGGGAGGCGGTGCGCGCGGGCGCGAGCTTTTCGACCCACCTCGGGAACGGGGCGCATCTCATGTTGCCGCGCCATCCGAACTACCTCTGGGAGCAGCTCGCGCAGGACCCGCTCCGCGCGTGTATCATTGCCGACGGCTTCCATCTCCCCGACTCGGTGATCAAGGTGGTGATGCGCGTGAAGGGGGCCAACGCGATGCTGGCGAGCGACGCCGTCTACCTGTCGGGCCTCAAGCCCGGCCGCTACACGACCCACATCGGCGGGAAGGTGGTGCTGACGAGGGAAGGGAGGCTGCATCTCGCCTCGAACCCGAAGCTGCTGGCGGGCTCGGTGATGATGCTCCGGCAGGGCGTGGACCATCTGGTGAAGGCCGGGCTCTGCGATCTTTCCGAGGCATGGGAGATGGCGTCGACGCGTCCCTCGGCGGCGATGGGCCTGCCGACGCGCCGGGGTTTCGCGCCGGGCGCGCCGGCGGACGCGGTCGTCTTCGAGCGGAAGAAGGAGCGGGTGGAGATCCTCGAGACCTGGAAGGCGGGGGTCAAGGTCTACGAAAGGACGTAGCATGCGAGACTGGGCCCGATCGCTGTTCGGCCTGACGCTCTTCAGCCTCCTCGCGCTGCTCCTCGCCGCGGGCGCGCCGGCGGAGAAGCGATGGTTCCGCGGGAATACGCACACCCACACGCTCTGGAGCGACGGCGACGGCGCGCCCGAGTGGGTGACGGACTGGTACAAGTCGCACGGCTACCAGTTCCTCGTCCTCTCCGACCACAACGTCATCGCCGAGAGCGAGAGGTGGGTGAAGGTCGGCAGCGAAAAAGCGGACAAGGTGACGCCCGAGCGGGTGAAGGCGCTGGTCGATCGTTTCGGGAAGTCGGTCGAGCTGCGCGAGAAGGACGGTCGGCAGGAGATGCGGCTCAAGCGGCTCGACGAGCTCGTCGCGTCCTTCGAGGAGGCGGGGAAGTTCATCCTCATCAAGGGCGAGGAGATCACCGACAAGTTCAAGGACAAGCCGATCCACCACAACTCGATGAATCACGTGAACTTCATCAAGCCTCCCGGCGGCGATTCGGTGGTAGACGTCCTCGAGCGCACGATGCGGGCGGTCGAGGAGGAGGCGGCGAAGTGCGGGAAGCCGGTGATCGTGCACCTCAACCACCCAAATTTCGGCTGGGGGGTCTCGGTGGACGATCTCGCGCTCGTGAAGGGCGAGCGCTACTTCGAGGTCTACAATGGCCACCGCGGCGTGCGGAACTACGGCGACGGCACGCACCTCTCCTGCGAGCAGATCTGGGACGCGATCCTGGCGCGCCGCCTGGGCGAGACGGGGGGCGACGTCCTCTACGGCCTCGCCACCGACGACGCCCACCACTACTATAAGGAGCAAGCGGTCGCCAACCCCGGCCGCGGATGGATCATGGTCCGCGCCGAATCGCTGGGCGGGGACGCCATCGTGCGCGCGATGCAGGCGGGCGACTTCTACGCCTCGAGCGGGGTGCTGCTGGAGGACGTTGCCTCGGATGGGAAGTCGCTCGCGGTGCGGATTGCGGCGGCGCCGGGGGTGACGTATACCACGCGCTTCATCGGGAGTCGCCCGAAGGGCCACCCGGGGGCGGTCCTGCAGGAGTCGGAGGGGGCGTCGGCGACGTATGCCTTCAAGGGGGACGAGCTTTACGTGCGCGCCACGGTGGTCTCCAGCCGGCTCCACTCCAATGGCTACTCGGCGGGAGACCACGAGTCGGCCTGGGTCCAGCCGGTGGTCGTGCGGCGTCTGGCCAAGTAACGCAACAAAAGAGACCGTCCGTTTCGTTGGGCCCCAACGAAACAGACGGTGCGTTTCGTTGCGCACGCAACGAAACGCACCGTCTGTTTTGTTGGATTGTAAGGCGTTGTAGTACAGGGGGTTGGGATGGGGCGTGAGACGTTCCAGGCGGGCGACCTGACTGCGGTCATCGGGGACAACGAGATCTACGACCAGAGGCGCTACGGATATAACGGCGTCCATAGCCTGACCCACAAGACCGGGGGGAAGTCCCTCTTCGGCATCACCGGGCTCAACCTCGAGCACATCTTCGACGGCGAACAGGACCTCCGGGGCGACACGAAGATCTTCTTCGAGCCGCGGAACTTCCCCATGACCTTCCGCAAGATCTCCGACACCGAGGCCGAACTCCACCAGGCCCCCACCCCGACCTACTTCCTCGAAAGCTGGACCCGGTTCAAGCTGGTCGCGCCCCATTACATCGACTTCAGCTTCCGATGCAAGCCCCACCAGCACGTCTTCAAGAACGGCTACATCGGCCTCTTCTGGGCGAGCTACATCGACGCCCCCGAGAACAAGGCCATCTACTTCCGCGACGACAAGGGCTGGGTCCAGCTCTGCACCCAGCGGCACAACGACGAGAGCACCGTCCGCCACGTCGACGACAAGGTCGAGCTCAAGTTCGCCCCCGACACCCGCGAGACGCTCTACCGGAACTTCTCGGCGATCCGCTACACCGATCCGTTCTACTACGGGCTCTCGGGCAACCACGTCTACGCGCTCATGTTCGACCGAGCCGAGGGGGTCCGTTTCTCCCACTCGCCGAGCTCGGGCGGGCTGCCCTCCTTCCCCAACCCCGCCTGGGACTGGCAGTTCATCCTCCCCAAGTACGAGGTGCTGCAGGAATACGGGTACCGCGCGCGCGTGGTCTACCGGGAGAAGTGCTCGCGCGAGGAGATCCAGAAGGAGTTCAAGACATGGCGGGATTCGTTGGCCAAATAGCGGCCGCCCTCCTCCTCCTCCCCCAGGGCGCGCCGCCGGAGAAGGACCCCTCCTTCTTCCCGATCGGCGTCTGGCTCCAGGACACCCGGAACGCCGCCGCGTACAAGGCGGCCGGGATCAACGTCTACGTCGCGCTCTGGCGAGGACCCACGAACGAGCAGCTCGACGCCCTCAAGGCCGCGGGACTCAAGGTCATCTGCCACCAGAACGCGGCCGGCCTCGCCCGCAAAGACGACCCGACGATCCTCGCGTGGATGCACGGCGACGAGCCCGACAACGCGCAACCCAAACAGGGCGGCGGGTACGGCCCGCCCATCCTGCCCGAGAAGATCGTCGAGGACTACAAGCGCCTCAAGGCGGCCGATCCCTCGCGGCCCGTCCTGCTCAACCTCGGGCAGGGGGTCGCGTGGGACGACTACATCGGCCGCGGCGTGCGGCGCAACCATCCGGAGGACTACCCCGAGTACCTGAAGGGCTGCGACATCGCTTCGTTCGACATCTATCCGGTCGTCCACGACAAGCCCGAGGTCGCCGGCAAGCTCTGGTTCGTGCCGCAGGGAGTCGAACGCCTCCGAAAGGGGTCGAACGACGAGAAGCCCGTCTGGAACTGCATCGAGGCGTCGCGGATCGACAACCCGACCCTGAAGGCGACGGCGTCGCAGATCCGGAGCGAGGTCTGGATGTCGCTCATCCACGGCTCGCGCGGGCTGATCTACTTCGTCCACCAGTTCAAGCCGACCTTCATCGAGGCGTCGCTGCTTCGGGACGCCGAGCTGCTCAAGGGCGTGACGGGGATCAACCGGCAGGTCCGCGAGCTGGCGCCGGTGCTGAACAGCCCGACCGTGAAGGACGGCGTGACCGCGACCAGTTCGATCGCCGACGCGCCGCTCGCCGCGATGCTGAAGCGCCACGGCGGGGCGACCTACGTGTTCGCGGTCGGGATGCGCGAGCAGGCGGTGAAGGGCTCATTCGCGCTCAAGGACGTGAAGGGCGGAGCGGCCGAGGTCCTGGGCGAGGGCCGCACGATCCAGGTCCGCGACGGCAGGTTCGACGACGACTTCAAGCCGTACGAGGCCCACCTCTATATGATAAAATAAGCGGCTTACTTTATCAGATCAGTCGGCCGCCATCTTCTGGGGGACGCTGAGTACCGAAAGTATCGCATGGATGAACTTGGCCATTACGTCATTCAATGGGGCCATCAGCATTGAGACGGACATCACTACCTTAGCTTCACCTTGAACTGCCAGCGAGATAGAGGACGGCGACAAATTGGAGCAGTACTCCGATGGCGCCGAGGATGAACCCCGCTTTGCCCCATGTTCCTTTCCAGATCGCCACCCAGGACAAGGGCACTATTCCGAGTAGCCCAAGGATTCCGCAGACGAGTGCGACAGGTGCCTCCCCTTCGTCGACTTCGTTTTCGGCCCTCGATACGATATCCTTGTGTCGCATTCGTTGACGCACGATGGCGGCGGTGGTCGAGGTCCCCAACAGCGTTCCGCACGTTGGGCACGCCGACCGGCCGGTATCGCATTCAAGGCCACAACGTCGACAGGCGATGGTCCGCGGGGCGGAGGCCATCGCGAAGCCAAAGTGCGGACAGGTCGCAGCCGTATCGGAGACTTTCCCAGTGCATTCAGGACACGAGAGGAGCATGGTCTTCTACCCTAACACAACCTGAGTACAGCAAGTGCCTGATCGCGCGCGTCTCTAGGAAAAGCTAGTGGGCCTACAACTGGGATGACTTCTTATCTCGAATCGTAGTTTCGTCGGTTCCCGGAAGCGGTTCTCCATCGGCCTGGAGCCGGGAACTGCTCCATGCCATCGAAAAGCGTGACCGCATCGCCATCCTCCCCTTTGGGTTCAGGAGGGATAATACCCTTCCGGGGAGGACCTTGCGGGGGACTCTCTAGTTTTCTCTCTCCCGCTCGAACCAGACGGCGCGGCCGAACATCGCCGCCCTCTCGTCCTCCATCGACTGCAGCGGCGTGAAGTTCGTGTATCGGTAGACCCTGCCGTTCTCGCCCACGAGCTTGAGGCGGAGCGCGCCCTGGCGGCGCAGGCCCTGGATCTCCGCCTTCACATAGAGCACCTGCTCGCCGGGCTCGAGGTGGGGGACCTCGCGCTTCAGGCGAACCTGGCCGTCGAGATCGTACAGCCCTCCGTCGATCGCGAACTCGATCGTGGAGGTCTTCCGCCCCTCCTCGTCCCGGCCGATCGCGTGATTGACCCACGCCGCGCCCTTGGGCGGCCAGTCGGGGACGGCGATCTTCGGATCGAACTCGGTCGTCTGCGAGAGGGCCCAGAGGCAGACGGTGTCGCTGTACCGCTCGCCGTTGACGAGGACGTACGCCTTCAGGTGGTCCATCGTCCGGAACGTGAACGAGGCCGAAAGGGGCGAGAGCTGGCCCGTCGAAGGCTTGAGCGGCGGCGGGACGAAGGCGGGCTTCGGCTTCGGCGTCTCGGGCAGCGGCGCCGAAGGATGCGGATGGGGAGGCGGCGGCACCGGCGGCGGCGCAGGAGCCGGCCGCACCACGACCGGCTTCAGCGTCTCGATCGCGACCGCGGGCGGGGGCTCCTGGGGCCTCTTCTTGATCATGACCGCCGGAGGAGACGCCGGCTCCGGCTCCCGACCGCACGCGGCCGGCAGGAGGAGGAAGATCAGCGGCAGC
Source organism: uncultured Planctomycetales bacterium (assembly GCA_964604905.1). Taxonomy (GTDB): domain Bacteria; phylum Planctomycetota; class MHYJ01; order MHYJ01; family JACPRB01; genus JACQFK01. The sequence continues at coordinate 2,026 of CAZSCC010000061.1, read as the reverse complement.
GGTCTCATGGTTGATATATTGTCGTACCGGCCGGGCCCCGGGTTACAGTATAGTCTTCTGGATCCAGGGGTGGGCCGGTCGTTGGGCGAGCGTCGATGGGAAAATCGATCACCTACTGCTACAAGTGTAGCTCCCTGCTCCGCGAGGATGATTTCCAGCGGGGCAATGCCTTCCAGGAAGGCAACCGGGTCGTCTGCGTGAAGTGCGCTCCGGGTCTGCGCGGATCGACCACGAAGATTTCCGCAAAGGCGACGACCGCGCTGCGCACGCCATCCACCCGGAGGATTCCCGTCGCTCAGCAGCCCCAGGAGCCCGAGGAGTTCGAGGCCCCGCCTCCTCCGCGATCGAAGCTCCCGCTCCTCCTGGGCGCCGCAGGAGGCGGCGTGGTCCTTATCGTCGTCGTCATCCTCCTCCTGCTCCCCGGAAAGCCGACCCCTCTTCCTCCCCCTACGGAAGAGAAGGTCGCCGAGACGCCGAAGGAGAAGCCGCGCCCCAAGGTCGTCAGGACCCTCGACCAGCAGCTCCTCGATGAGGCGAGGAAATTCGCCGCCGACCACGCGGACGACCTCGGAGGACAGATCGAGGCCTATCAGAAAGTCGTCTGGAAGTTCGAGAAGGGCGACTCCGCGACGGAAGCCAAGCGCGAGATCGCGACCCTCAAGGAGAAGATCGCCGGGAAGGTGAACGCCGGGCTGGCGGAGCTCGAAAGGGAGATCGAGGAGCCCCTCAAGCAGGAGTCGTTCGGCGCGACGATCAAGATCGTCGATGCCGCCGCCGGGAGGGTGCCCGGAACGGAGTGGAAGCTCGCGGTCGACAGGCGCAGCCGGGAGATCTTCGATCGGGCCAAGGCGCTCGCGACCGGGCTGGCGAAGCAGGCGGAGGCGCTCGTTGCCGAAGGGAAGAAGGCCGAGGCGGACGCGATCGTCAAGCGAGTCCGCGGGTGGGAATTGCCTCAGCTCCTGGAAAAGATCGAGGAGGCGGTCGGCACGGCGGCGATCGCGCCGGGACCGGACCCCCTCAAGGCCGCGACCGCGCTCCCCGTCGAGAAGACGCCCCGCAGCGCGGAGGGTAAGGGCTATCTCGAGAAGTGGGAGCAGGCGATGGTCCGCGTCGCCGCGCGCGACTACGCGGCGGCGATCGCGGAGCTGGAGCGCACGGGCGCGGGCCTCAAGGAGGCCGAGGTCCAGGGCGAGGCGAAGACCGACGTCGAGGACCTGCGGCGGCTCCAGACGTTCGTGAAGGAGACGCTCGACGAGGCGGTGGCCAAGCCGCGGCCGGGGATGTCGCTGGAGCTGCGGGACGGCCGCAAGGTGGCCGGCCGCGTGGTGCAGATCGACGCCGACCGGGTCGAGCTGGGCTCGAAGGAGACGGTGTTCGCGGAGTGGAGCGAGGTGAGCGCGGCGTCGCTCGCCGCGATCGCGTGGAAGAAACCCGAGCCGCGGCTGGCGGCGCTTCTCTGTCTGGCCGAGGGTGACCTCGAGCCGGCGAAGGTGCTGCTCGGCGCGCCGCTCGACACCGTCCCTCCCAAGTACTGGGCCTGGGCGCTCGGCGCGAAGGCGAAGGTCCCGAAGGCGGAGGGGCTCGAGGCGAGCTCACGGGAGATCTTCTACGCCGCCGAGCGCGAGTTCCGCTCGATGCAGACGCGCGGCCTGGCGGTCGAAAAGTATAAGTCCCTCACGCGCGACTTCGCCGGCTCGTCGGTCGTGCGCCGCGCGAGCGCCCGGATCGAGCGCCGCGCCGAGGCGGGGAAGGAGTACTTCCTGGCGCCCGCGGATTTCGAGGTGGACGGGACGATCAAGCGGAGCAAGGCGGGGCGCCTCGAGTCGGACGCCGACACGGACGGCAATTTCGCGATCATGAACTGGGCGGAGGCCGAGTTCTACGCGATGCCCGGGACGGCGTACCGCGCGTGGATCCAGGTGGGCGGCTGCTGCGCCGAGACGTTCTCCTTCCTCTGGCAGGCGACCGAGCTCAAGGACATCAGCCCGTCGACGAGGAAGCCGATCGCGATCGAGCCCGGCTCGCG
>CAZSCC010000060.1:0-32115 GCA_964604905.1 uncultured Planctomycetales bacterium | reverse complement strand
TAGGACGTGTCGATCACGAACACGTGGTGGGTATCGCTGTCCCCGATGATCGCCCCGAGCGGGGACTCGCGGAAGAACGGGCGCGCCACGGCAAGCGCCAGCAGGAGCATCACCAGGATGCGCAGAAGGAGAAGGATCAGGTTCTCCAGGCGCAGCCGGCGCTGGGTCTTCTTGAGCGCGGCCAGGAGGAACTCCATCGCGGCCCACCGCACGCGCTTGAACTTCTGCCGGTGGAGGAGATGGATGACGATGGGGATCGCGCCCCCCAGGGCGAACCAGAGCAGGGCGGGGTTGAAGAATCCCATCAGGCGGCCACCCCCGAAGACTCACCACAAAGCCACAAAGAACACAAAGTGAGACCTTTGTGCCTTCCCCCCAGGGGGGGGCGGGGGGACGACCCAAAGGAGTTCTTCTTTGTGACCTTTGTGTCTTTGTGGTGCATCTTCACTAACTCAGTTTTCCGCGGATGGCGAGGCGGCCTGCCAGGTACTTGGTCAGCTCCACGTCCAGGACCTTCTCGGTGGAGATCTGGACGTAGTCGATCATCTGCTTGACGCAGCCCTTGCGGATCTGCTCGCAGAACTTCTCGACCTCCTCGAGGTAGGCCTTCCGGAGGGCGCGCGGATCGACCAGGAGCTTGGGGTATTCCTCCAACCCCTCGAAGAGGGTCATCCGCTCGAAGGGGAACGTCAGCTCGTACTCGTCGAGCACGTGGAAGACGATCACGTCGTGCCGGCGGTGGGCGAAGTGCTGGAGCCCCTTGAGGATCGCCTCGGGCTTGTCGAAGAGGTCCGAGATGAGGATGATCAGGCCGCGGCTCCGGAACCGCTCGGCCATCAGGTTGAGCACCGCGCCCAGATCGGTCTTATGCTGGGCGGCCGACTGGGCGAGCGTCCCCAGGATCGGCCGCATGTGGCCCATCGAGCTCGACGAGGGCACGAAGTGCCTGACCTCCTTGTCGAAGCACACCATGCCCACCGAGTCCTGCTGCTTGAGGATGAGGTACGCCATGGACGCCGCGATGTAGCACGCGAGCTCCAGTTTCGAGCCCTGGCCGCTCTTGTACTCCATCGACTCGGAGGTATCGAGCAGGATGTGGGAGCGGAGGTTGGTCTCGAGCTCGTACTCCTTGATGTAGAGGCGGTCGCTCCGGCCGAAGACCTTCCAGTCCAGGTGCTTGATGTCGTCGCCCGGGGTGTACTCGCGGTGCTTGGCGAACTCGACCGAGAACCCGTGGTACGGGCTCTTGTGCATGCCCGACACGAAGCCCTCGACGATATGGCGCGCCTTCAGGTCCAGGCGCGTGATCTTGTTGAGGACGTCCGGGTCGAGAAACTTGTGCGCCTTGTCCACCATGGTGGGTTCACGGGCCCCCGGCCCGTTAGCCTCCCGTCACCCTGGGGAGCGCGGCGTTCTTCTCCATCTCGGCCTCCTTGGCCGGGATGACCTCGAGGAGCCGGTCGATGATCTTGTCGGTCGTGATCCCCTCCGCCTCGGCGGTGAAGTTGGTGACGATCCGGTGGCGCAGCACCGGGTGGGCGATCGCCTTCACGTCGGCGACGGTCGCGTAGTAGCGGCCCTGGAGGACCGCGTGGGCCTTGGCGCCGATCACGAGGTACTGGCTGGCGCGCGGCCCGGCGCCCCAGTGGACCCACTCCTTGACGAAGTCGGGCACGCCGCCCTCGGAGACGCGCGTGGCGCGGGCGAGCGACATGGCGTATTTCATCACGTGGTCGGCCACCGGCACGCGGCGGACCAGGTCCTGCAGCTTCGCGATGTCCTCGCCCGTCAGGACGACCGTGAGCTTCTGGTCGAAAACCGAGGTCGTGAGCTTCAGGATGTCCAGCTCCTCCTGCTCGGTCGGGTAGCCCACGTGGATCATGTACATGAAGCGGTCGAGCTGGGCCTCCGGCAGCGGGTAGGTGCCCTCCTGCTCGATGGGGTTCTGGGTGGCCAGGACGAAGAACGGCTGGGGGAGCACGTGGCGCTTGCCGCCGACGGTCGCCTGCATCTCCTGCATCGCCTCGAGGAGCGCCGCCTGCGTCTTGGGGGGCGTGCGGTTGATCTCGTCGGCCAGGATGACATTCGCGAAGATCGGCCCTTTGATGAACCGCAAAGCGCGCTCGCCCGAGGACTTGTCCACGTCAATGACCTCCGTGCCGGTGATGTCGCTCGGCATCAGGTCGGGCGTGAACTGGACGCGGTTGAAGGAGAGAGAGAGCGTCTGGGCGAGCGTGCGGATCATGAGCGTCTTGGCGAGGCCCGGCACGCCGACTAGGAGGGCGTGGCCCTTGGCGAAGATCGAGGTCAGGAGCTCGTCCAGGACCCGCTCCTGGCCCACGATCACCCGGTGCATCTCGGCCTTCAGGGTGTCGTAGGCGTTCTTGAGCTTCTTGACGGCGTCGAGGTCGGACTTCGACGAGTCCTGCTTGAACGCGGCATCGAGCGGATCCATGCGCCCTCCGAATAGTGAGTGGGAGCCCAAGCTACCAGAAGATACTACGGCCCACAATTGAAAATGGTGAACTCGGCCCGGGCCTGGCCCGCCGTATTCGCGCTCTCTGGAGGAATCCTGCGGGCTGTCTCAAGGGCGGGAACTCCCAAGCTCCAACCTCCAACTCCCAACGGGGTCGCCCCCGGGCCGGAATTGGGCCCCTGATTCCCGACTTCCTGGTTTCCCGGGAAGAAGTTCATGCGGGCGTCTTCACTGGATTCACCTCCCTTCCTGCTTCAGGGGTGACGCACTCTCCACGGTCTGCTGTCCGTGCTTGTGGCGAAGCGGGTATCGGCTGGATTGGGGGCGAGCGGAGCGAGCCCGCGTTGGGAGTTGGGAGTTCCGCCCCACCGAGACAGGATCGCGTTTTCCGTACACGTTCATGAATGAGGGCGGCCAGACCTGGATCAGCTATAGTGGATGCGGATGCCCGCCCGATCGGCCGCGAAGCTCGCCCGCTACGCGCTTTACATCCAGAAGGAGTTCCGCGGCCCGATCGCCGTCTTCGGCGGGCTGGTGCTCCTGGGCGGCCTCCTCTTCTCCCGGACGCTCGGCCTCCCCTACGGGAAGGCCTGCTGGGGCGTCTTCATGCTCATCTTCGTCCAGCCGGTCCTCGAGTTCCCCGACCGATGGTACAACCAGGCCCTGTTCTTCCTCATCCCCATCGCCGGGCTCGGCGCCGTGGCGGACAGTGTGGTCCGCCTGGGGTACCTTATCTTCAGCTCGAAGCGGAAGCTTCAGGAGTGGTGGATCATGGAGGCGTCGACCTGCCGCAACCACATCGTCCTCTGCGGCCTGGGACGGGTGGGCTACCGCATCGCGAAGGAGCTGCTTGCGATCAAGGAGTCCGTCGTGGTGATCGAGAAGAACCGGGAGAGCGCCCTGGTCGAGGAGATGCAGGACGCCGGGGTGCCGGTCCTCTTCGGCGAGGCCCGGCTCCGGAAGAACCTGGAGCTCGCCGGCGTCGCCCACGCGCAGGCGGTCATCCTCGCGACCGACGACGACCTCGCCAACCTCGACGCCGCGCTCACCGCGCGGGAGATCAACCCCGGGGTCCGGGTCGTGATGCGCCTCTTCGACGACACGCTGGCCACCAAGGTCGCGACCAGCTTCAAGCTGCCGGCGATCTCGACCTCCCAGGTCTCAGCCCCCGCATTCGTCGCGGTCGCCACCGGCCGCTCCGTACTGCAGTCCTTCCAGCTCGACGGGCGGACGATCCACGTGGTCGACGTCCCGGTCGATCGCCTCGCCGCCCGCACGATCGCCCAGGTCCAGTCGGAATTCGACGTCTCGGTCGTGCTCCACAAGGGCTCGGGCGCGTCGGACCTGAACCCGCACCACGACCGCCCGCTCCGGAAAGGGGATATAATCGTGGTGGTCGCCCCGATGGAGAAGGTCCGGACGCTGGAGGCCGCGAACCGTGGGTAGGAATCCACCCCGGAGGCACAGAGCACACGGAGAAGAACCTGAAGGTCGTCCCCTCTTCCCGCCCGGGGGGTCAAGAGGGGGATTCCTGATCAGACCCTCTCTGTGGACTCTGTGTCTCTGTGGTGTTCTTCTTCTAACGGGGTGCCCGCCCCGGACGGAGATCCAGAAGGCGGGACTCGATCAGGACATCGCCCGCGACGTGAGCTGGGAGCTCCGGAAGGAGTCGCGGTTCGCCGACGTCAACGCCCTCTGCACCGAGGGAACCGTCACGCTCCAGGGCCGCGTGGACAGCAAGGCCGCCGAGGAGGATGCCGTCCGCGTCGCCCAGTCCCGCACGCGGGGCGCCCGGGTCGTCTCGAAACTCCAGATCCGACCGCGATAGAATCCTCAGGCCCCCCAAGAAGTCGCGCGCGGGATTGACTCCCGCCGCCGGCTCGAGTTAAGATCGTCGTTCTCATGAGCCAGTTTTCCCCGATCCCCGACGTGCTCGACGACCTGCGGGCCGGGCGGATGGTCGTCCTGGTGGACGACGAGAACCGCGAGAACGAGGGCGACCTCGTCATGGCGGCGGAGAAGGTCACGCCCGAGGCGATCAACTTCATGGTCCGGAACGCCTGCGGCGAGCTCTGCCTGGCCCTGAGCAGCGCGACATGCGACGCGCTCGGGCTGCCGCTCCAGACCCTCGACAACACCTCCAAGCACGGGACCAACTTCACCGTCACGATCGACGCCGTGCGGGGGATCGGGACCGGGACCTCGGCGTTCGACCGCGCGAAGACGATCCTGACCGCGATCGACGACCGCTGCACGCCGGCCGACCTTGCGCGGCCCGGCCATCTCCATCCGCTCCGCGCCTGCGACGGCGGCGTGCTCGTCCGCGCGGGCCACACGGAGGGGTCGGTCGACCTGGCGCGGCTGGCCGGCCTCAAGCCCGCGGGAGTGATCATCGAGATCCTCAAGGAGGACGGGTCGATGGCCCGCCTTCCCGACCTTTTCAAGTTCTCCCAGAAGCATGGCCTCCGGATCGCGACCATCGCCCAGATCATCGAGTACCGCCGCCGGAAGGAGCGCCTGATCGAGAAGGTCGTCGACGTCGACCTGCCCACCCGCTTCGGCCCCTTCCGCGTCCACCTCTTCCAGTCCAAGGTCGACGAGTACCTCCACATCGCCCTCTGTGCGGGCGGCGTGGGCGACCTGAAGGACGGCGAGACGGTCGTGCAGCCCGACCCGGTCCTGGTGCGCGTCCACTCGGAGTGCCTGACGGGCGACATCTTCCACTCCCTGCGCTGCGAGTGCGGCGAGCAGATGGAGGCGTCCCTCGCGATGATCCAGCGCGCCGGCCGCGGTGTGCTGCTTTACATCCGCCAGGAAGGCCGCGGGATCGGCCTCATCAACAAGCTCAAGGCCTACCGGCTCCAGGACGCCGGCTCGGATACCGTCGAGGCGAACCTCAAGCTCGGGCTCCCCGCCGACCTCCGCGAGTACGGCACGGGCGCGCAGATCCTCTTCGATCTGGGCATCCGGAAGATGCGGCTGCTGACCAACAACCCGAAGAAGATGCACTCGATCGCCGGGTACGGCCTGGAAGTGGTCGAGCAGCTGCCCATCGAGATCCCGCCCAACGAGCACAACCGCGGCTACCTCCGCGCCAAGCGCGACAAGATGGGCCACACCTTCCGCGAGATCAACGACCAGATCGAAGGCACGTAGACCCTTGCACCACAAAGACACGAAGAACACGAAGTCTTTCTTCTTTGTGTCTTTGGGGTGAATTAGCTCCTTATGGACTTCTTCTTCATCGGGGGACCCTGCGTCATCGAGTCCGAGGCCCACGCGATCCGCCACGCGAAGGCCATCGCGGAGATCTGCCGGGACGCGGGCGTTGAGTTCATCTACAAGAGCTCCTACGACAAGGCGAATCGCACCTCGGGGAAGACCTACCGCGGGCCGGGCCTCAAGGAGGGCCTGAAGATCCTCGCCCGGGTGAAGAAGCTCGGCCTCCGAGTCCTCACCGACGTCCATTCCCCCGAGGAGGCGAAGGCGGCGGCAAAGGTCGTCGACGTCCTCCAGATCCCCGCCCTGCTCTGCCGCCAGACCGACCTCGTCCAGGCCGCCGCGAGGACGGGCCGCACGGTCAACATCAAGAAGGGTCAGTTCATGGACCCGTGGTCGATGAGGAACATCCTCGAGAAGGCGACGTCGACGGGGAACAAGGAGGTGTGGCTGACCGAGCGCGGCGCGACCTTCGGCTACCAGAACCTCGTGGTCGACATGCGCGCGATCCCGATCATGAAGTCGTTCGGCTGCAGAGTCGTGATGGACGCGGGCCACGCGGTCCAGCAGCCCGGCGGGCTCGGGAACGCCTCGGGCGGGATGCGGGACATGATCCCCGTGATCGCCCGCTGCGGCGTCGCGGCCGGCGCCGACGGCCTCTTCATCGAGGTCCACGAGAACCCCGACCGCGGCCCCAGCGACGGCCCCAACATGCTCAAACTCTCGGACCTGCCCGCCCTGCTCCGCGACGTCGTCGCGATCCGCCGGGCCCTCACGCGAGCTTGAGCCCGGCGTGCCGGGCGATGGGCTCGAAGTCCCGGCGGTTGCGCGTGAGCAGAGGCAGGCGGTTTTCCAGGCAGACGGCCGCGATCGCGGTGTCGAAGGAGTTGACGGTGACTCCCCTCCTCCGGAGAAGCCGGTACAGCGACGCGGCTCTCAGGAAGGTCCACCGGGTCGTCTCCAGGATGGAGAAGCTCATCAGGTTCCTCATCTCGCGGTGAAACTCGTCCTCCTTCCGGATTCCCTGGAGGACCTCCTGGAGGATGGGGCCGCAGAGGTAGATGTCCGAATCCTCTTCGAGCGCCCGGTCGAGGAGCGCCACTTCCCGGCCCTCCCGAGCCAGGAAGTAGTCGATCCACACGGAGGAATCAACGACGACCACGGCCCCTCATCTCGTCCAGATCGCCTTCCCAGACGACCTTTCCCCTGGACTTCAGGATCTGGAGCTGTTCAAGCCGGCGCACGAGGGTCTGCAGCCCCCAGTTGACCAGGGCCACCTTCCGGGTCTCGCCGCTCAGCTTCATCGCACGCTTCAGGAGTTTCTCGTCCAGGTCGACCAGCGTCCTCGACATGATGATACCTCCAGTATATCCAGAAGATATCATAGGGCTCACTCCCGAACAAGAACCACGATCCCGCCCTTCCCGACCGCCCGGCCGCTGAACCGCACGCGCACCCTCGCGGCGCCTTCGACCTCGAACACCGAGGGCCCCAGGATCGTCACGTCGGGGCGGCTCGGCCGGACCTCGATCCGGTGGAGGCCCTCCGCCTCCGGCAGCCAGATCTCGGCCTCCACCGTCTCGCCCGCCTCGGCCCGCTCCCGCGAGAGGCACACCTCCACCCGCAGGAAGATCCCGCGGTCCGGCTCCAGCACGAGCTGACGTCCGCTCTCCCCGTCCGCCTCGACCAGCCGCCAGGCGACGGAGACGAAGGCGGGCGCCGACCTCGAAGCGGCGCAGCCCGCCACCCCGAGGGCCGCCGCCAGGACGATCGACCGCACCTAGTCCCCCGCTCCGTCCTCCCGCGCCATCCGGCACATCGGACAGGGGCAGCGGAGGAGGTCGCCCATCGAGAGCGCCTGGACGATCACCTCCCCGAGGGGGCCGTCCCAGCGCTGCTCCACCGGCGCATCCCCGTGCGCCTTGCAGACCTCTCAGTCGTCGTCGCCCGGCCACCCGCCCGTGACGAGGAAACGCTCCCCGCTACCGCTACCGCTACCGCTACCGCTACCGCTACCGTTTCGCATCATCGCCGGCTCCTTTCCTGAACTCGGGTTTCACCTCGCACCCCCACGGTTTCACCTGCTCGATCGCCGCCCGCCCCGCCTCTTCGGCGCGCCCCGGCGCCAGCCGTTCGCGCGCCTTCCCGGCGACGTCCGCCGCCGCGACCGCCTGCGCGGCCTCCACCGCATGGTCCACCCGCCGCTCCATCTCGAAGCGCTCGACGAGCCGCGCGATCTCGTTCCGGAGCTGCCCGCGGCGGCGCTCCAGCTCCGCGCGGACCTCGGGGTTCGCGAGGAGTTCCGCCGACTCGAGGGCCCGTTCCGCGTCGTGGACCTCCTTGACGAGCTCCGCGAGCGCCGAGGCCGAGGCGACGCTCCGGATCACGAGCTCCCGCCGCGCCGGCTCCATCGCCGCGACCCGCGAGAGCTCCAGGCGCGAGAGGCCGCCCGGCACCGCCGCCTTCCCGGGATCCCGGACGGCCGCCTCCCAGGCCGCGAGCGCGTCGCGCCGCTTCGCCTCGTACGCCTCGACCACGCGCGTCGACCGCGCCTCCGCCCGCAGCGTCCCGGCGCCCATCCGGAGCGGCGCGACCAGCCCCTCCGGAAGCCCGAGGTCCTTCACGAGGTCGATCTCCTTCACCGCCTTCCCGTCCAGGCCGCGGACGGAACCCGTCCCCCGACAGGCGCGCCGCGCCTCGTCGAGCGCCATTCCCTGCCTCGCCTTCTCGTCGAGGCACTCCTTGATCGCCCGGGCCTGCGAGCGCTGCTGGACGCCGTCCATCGCCTGCTCGACCGCGCGGCACGCGTCGAACTCCATCCCGAGCATCGAGTTCGTGCTCACGCGGTAGTGCTTGATCGCGTCGCAGACGGTGGGAGAGGCGTAGCAGGCCAGGACGAGCGCCGAGCCCGCGAGCTCGGACTTCAGCGCCTCGAGGGCGCTCCCGAGGAACTCCTCCTTCACGTTCCGGTCGAAGAGCGACTTGAAGCTGGCCTTGAAGTCGAAGTTGCCGCACGCGAAGTCGGGCGCGACGTCGAGCTCGATCCCCGCCTGGTGCGGCTTAGAATCCTTGTGCTCGATCCCCGGGGGGAGCCGCCGACGGAGCGCCGTCTCGCGCTCGAAGAGGTCCTGGGCCAGGAGGGCGAGGAGCGCGCTAATCACGACCGAGCTCCTTCGCGATGACCCCTCGGGGAGTGAATCCGCGGAGCGCCCTCCCGTTCACCACAAGCGTCGGCGTCACCCGGACGCCGTGCTCCTCCCAGAGCGGCGAGCCTTCCTGGACGCGGACGACGGGGAGGCCGTCCAGCTCCTTCTCCTGGAGCACGCACCAGGGGCAGCCGGGCCGGGAGAAGTAGAGGATCGCCGCCGCCGTCGGCGGCTTTTCCTTCGCCTCCTCGAGCGCGGCCATCGCGCTCCGCAGGCGCTCGAGCCGCCTCCTCTGCCAGGCCACGTAGGCCCGGGCGTTCTCCACGCTGGGCTCCTCGAGCAGCCTCCGGGCCGGCGCGGGGGCCGCCGAATCGGTCCAGAGGTCCTCGGAAGGCGGCGCCTCGACGCGCCGGCGCGTGCCCCAGAAGTCCACGTCGCCGCGCCGGAAGAAGCCGGCTTCGCCCTCGAGCACCGCGAGGATCGCGATCATTTCGAGCATCGGAAGAGCTCCTTCAGATCGATTCCGGTCCCGCTCGCGACGTGGGTCCGCTTCCCTCGCCGCACCGCCACGGCGGGAAGTTCGCGAATCCCGAGGCGCTCCGCCTCCCGGAGCCCCTCCTCGTCGACCACCCGCACCTCTCCCGAGGCCTGAAGGGTCGCGACGAACGCCTCCGCCGGCTCCCGGCTCCCGAAGTAGCGCTCGCTCAGGAAGACCGGCCGCGACTGAACTCCGAGCTTCCGGATCTCCGCGAAAATCCGGGAGGCGTCGGGAGAATCGGGCGAGAAGAAGACGCGGACTTCCGCCTCCTCGGCAGCCCCCGCCATCAGCACGCCGATCACGGTGAGAAACCTCATACCCGGACCCTCAACACAAAGGCACGAAGGTCACGAAGTGAACCCGTTGACCCGCCAACGGACTCCGCCCTGCAATCGGGCCGGATGGAAGTTCAGCAGCAAACCCAGCCACTTCCCGGAGGGGCACAGGACCGTGAGGAGCTGGACTTCGTGGATGGGAAGGATCCGTTCGACGGACTTCAATTCCAGGATCAGGTGACCCTGGACGATCCTGTCCATCCGGTATCCGCAATCGAGTCGGATGCCTTTGAAGACGATCGGAAGGGGAACTTGAAGGGCGCACCGCAGGCCTTGCAGGGAGAGCTCGTGGGCCGGGCATTCCTCATAAGCCGACTCCAACAGCCCGGGGCCCAAGACCTTATGAACTTCAATCGCTGCTCCGATGACTTCATGGGAGGGGGTATTGATCCGGTTCTCCGTGAGCTTCGTGCCTTGGTGCTGCATCTTCCGCTTCCTCCGCCCAGAAGTGCCGGAGGGGCGGAAAACTCGACACGAAATATTTCCTGTCGAGTTTTCGGGGGGGGTCGGCACTTCAGGGCGGAGGAGGAAAAAGCCATGTGGACGGTGAAGGACGGACGGCTGTACTGCGGGCGGGATCCCGTGGCGGTCCGACGCGTGGTGGTGCAGATGGTGGCGGGCGGAACGAGCGGCCCGGTGAGCGACGGCAAGGTGCGCTGCATGATCCGGATCGAGCGGGCGTTGTCGCTGCGGGACCTGGCGGGCGGGCTGGCCCGCGGGGAGGAGACGACATGAGCCAGTTGGAGCCGGTCTTCTGCCACAGCCCCGAGACGCTGCGGCTGGTCCAGGTGGTGCGGCTGCTCGACGAGACGCTGCGCCACGCCACGGATATCGACGCCGAGAAGGTGAAGTCGGCGCTGCGCGACCTGATCGAGCACGGCCGCGCGATCGCGAAGGAGAATTTCATGCTGTAGGTCCGGGCGCGCGCGCTCCCCGGGCCCGCCGCGCCTGCACCCCTCGCGCGAGGGTGCAGGCGACGGAGGTGCCCATGAAGAGCGCGGCGCGGAGGCCTTCGGGACGATACCGCGACCGGTTCGTCCGCGAGACGGCCGAACGGATCTTCTTCCTCCTGGCCGCGGCGGCCCGATACGAGGAGCCGGCCCGGCTGATGGAGGAACTGCGGCAGGCGCTGTGCGACTGCCGCGGCGAGGCTGCGGGTCCTTGACCCGCAGCACCGATCTTTCCCAATTTTGTCCCGCCGCGGCCCGAAAGGGCGCGGCACGCCACCAGGGCGGCCCCTCTCCCCGTGGGAGCGGTGCCGGGGCGCTAACTCCGGCATCGCTCCTGGATCGGCGATGCCCCATCCTCACGAGGAGGACGCCATGAAGAGAGCGCTCGTGCGCCTCTGCATCGTCGCACTGGAGTGCGCGACCTGGATCCTGCCGTACGTTGCGGCCTGGATCCTCTCGCGCCTCTAGTCGTCGGGGGTCGCCCGGTGGCACCCTTAAACCGGCCGCAGAGGCGCGGAGACGCAGAGAAGATGGACTCCTTGAACAGATTGACGGAGCGGATCAGCGGGATGGCCATCGAGGTCCACCGCGAACTCGGACCGGGGCTCCTGGAGTCGATCTACGAATCCGCCCTCTGCATCGAGATGGAACGCGCAGGGCTCAAGTACGACCGCCAGATCCTGCTCCCCGTCATCTACAAGGGGAGTGTGCTGGGGCAGTACCCCCTTGATCTGCTGATCGAGGATCTGATTGTCCTCGAACTCAAGAACGTCGAGCGATATGACCCCGTATTCGAAGCCCAGGTGCTCACCTACCTTCGCATCACCTCGAAGAAGTTGAGCCTTCTGATCAATTTCAATCGGCGCCTCCTCACCCAAGGGGTCAAACGGTTCATTCTGGAATCTGCTCTGTGACTCTGCGCCTCTGCGGCTGGATTTCTTGGAGGTCGTGTGGACCCTGATTTTGGACGGTACGAAGTGATCGAGGAGGTCGCCCGGGGCGCCTACGGAGTGGTGTACAAGGCGCGCGACCGGGAGCTCGACCGGATCGTCGCCCTCAAGACGCTCCGGCACGTCGACGCGGGGGCCGTCGCGCGGGAGCGGTTCCTGCGCGAGGCCCGGCTCGCCGCCCAGCTCGACCACCCGAACATCGTGCGCATCTTCGAGACGGGCGAGCATGAGGGGCGGCCGTTCTACACGATGGCGTTCCTCGAGGGCGCGCCCCTGCGAGGGCCGCTCCCCCCGTCGGAGACGTGCCGGTTGATGGCGCGGGTGGCCGACGCGGTGGCGCACGCCCACGCGCGGGGCGTGATCCACCGCGACCTCAAGCCCGCCAACATCCTGGTCTGCGGGAGCGAGCCCGTCCTCACCGACTTCGGCGTCGCCCGCGCGGTCGACGACGTGCGGGTGACCGAGACGGGCGAGCTGGTCGGGACGCCGGCCTACATGTCTCCCGAGCAGGCGCGCGGCCTCGTCAAGGAGGCCGACGGGCGGGCCGACGTCCACGCGCTCGGGGCGATCCTCTTCGAGCTGCTCACCGGACGCCTCCCGTACGACGCGGAGACGTTCGTCGAGCTCTCCGCGCGGATCCTGAACGACCCGGTGCCCGAGCTGATCGGCTTCGATCCCGCGCTCGCGGGGCTCGTCCGCCGCTGCTTGGCGAAGGACCCGTCGGGCCGCCCGAGCGCCGGGGCGCTGGCCCGGGCGCTCCTCGGCTGGGTCCCGCGACGAAAACCCCGCTGGCCCGTCCCCCTCTCGATCGTCGCGGCGCTGACGGCGGTCTCGCTCTGGGCGGCCACGGGCGCGAGCGATCCGCCGGCGATTGACGACATGATCCGCATCCCGGCCGGTTCGTACGGGGTCGGGGACCCGCGCATCGGCCGGCGGACGGCGGCGCTGAAGGAGTTCTGGATCGACCGCGACGAAGCGCCGCCCCGCGCCGCGGGCTACTCCTACCTCGACGCGCTCGGCTACTGCCTGAAGCTGGGCAAACGGCTCCCGACCGAGGACGAGTGGGAGGCCGCCTCGGGAGGCCGGCTCTTCCCCTGGGGCGACGCGCCCGATCCCTTCCGCGCCGCCTGCCAGGGCGCTCGGGGGGCCCATCCCGGCGACGTGAGCCCCGCGGGCTGCCGCGACCTGGCCGGCAGCCTGGCGGAGTGGACCGCCTCGCCCGGGCGCCTGAACCCGGAACACCGCGTGGTCCGGGGCGGCCACTGGCTGGAGCCCATCGAGAATTGCACGTGTTACGCGCGCGAGGAGGTCGCGCCGACGCGGCGGCACCCGACGCTCGGGGTGCGCTGCGCCAGCTCCGTCCCCCTCCCGGCCGCCCGTCGCGGCCCGCGCGAGGTTTCGTTTGGTGCGGGAACGGTTTCTGAAAGGAGGAAGCCATGAGGATCGTCCCGAGCCTGGCCCTGGTCCTGGGGATGTGCTTGTCCGCCGTCGCGCAGGAGACCCTGGACGACGGCCCGAAGGTCGCGAAGGCGCGGTGGTGCGACGGCTGCAAGGCGTTCGTCGCTCCCCGCAGCCTGGTGGAGCGGCACCGCTGTCCGTCGTGCAAGACCGTCGCGCGGCGCGTCGAGGTCGCGGAGGTCCGTCTCTTCGTCTGCGCCGACTGTGGGCGCCGCACCGAGTGCCCCCGCGAATGCTGCGGCGCGCCGGTGAAGGCCTCGGCCGTCCGCGCCGCCGTGGTCTTCCGCTGCGGGACCTGCGGCGCGTTCGAGCCGCGCGAGGGCCCCTGCCCGAGCCCCGGCTGCCGGAAGATGGGGGTCGCGCTGGTGCGCGCGGTCGAACTTCCGCGGGAGGAACCCCCGGAGAAGTAGGCGGTGAACGGAGGGGGGCCTCCGGGTCCGAACCCCGGGGGCCCCTTGTACCAGGAAGGAAAGATGCACCACAAAGACACAAAGGACAGAAAGCAAAGATCAGACGAGCTATCCCATGAAATCCTGGGGGCGGCGCTGGAGGTTCATCGGACCCTTGGGCCCGGACTTTTGGAAAGTGCCTATGAGGAATGTCTCGCGCATGAGATGTCCTTGCGGAGACTGAACTTCGTCCGTCAACAGGCCTTACCCTTGAGCTACAAGGGCGTCCGGCTTGACTGTGGTTACCGGCTCGACTTTCTCGTGGAAGGGCTTGTTGCCCTGGAGATCAAGTCCGTGGAACGTTTGCTTCCCATCCACGAGGCTCAGCTCCTGACCTACCTGAGAATCTCGGACCTCTGGCTGGGACTGCTCCTGAATTTCAATTCCAGCCTCTTGCAGAAGGGCATCCGCCGGCTCGTCAACTAGGTCGCTCCAACCGAAAACACGGAGATGAAACTCACCACAAAGACACAATGAACACCAAGAAGACCCTCCGTTGAGAGGAGGGATTGACGGGTTCTTTGTGTCCTTGGTGACTTTGCGGGGCCGTCCATCTTTACGTGCAGTCTGCCCTTGGAGAAGTCGGCGATCCTGCTCCTCAACGGCCTTCTTCTCTCCGGGCAGATCCGGTTCCGAACGATTGACGTTTGGCGAACGCTCGTCGAGGTCCTGGGCCAAATCAAAGACGACGTGAAGAAGCGCGCATCGTAAAGTGAGTACAAGGACAATGGCAGATCAACCTTTGAGCGACAAGAACGAGTGGGAAGTCATCGTCCCTCCACTTCCCCAGGAAGAGGCAGAGAAGAAGTTCCATCAATGGAAACAGGAGCAGGAAGCCAACGGGCGTGGGGTCCGCCTGGATCATGTGAGGCTGGACCAGATCCTTATGGGACCAGGCCAAGGGTGCGTCGTGAGATACTTGGTGAGGATGAGTTCCGGCTAACCTGCAGCGTCGAGAGCTTCACAGGAGATCGCCGATCCCCACAGGATCAGGGACGGAGCCCTCATTGAGACTAGAATGGCTTGGAACATTCAGCGCCACTGAGCGGTTCCATCAATTGTCCTGGGAATCAGATCATTACTCGGCATCATCCGACTCCTGCCTCACAGGGGTCATAAAATCTTAGTGTCCTTTGTGTCTTTGTGGTGAATCCTCGCCCCGGATCAGCACCGTGCGCGCGTGGGGCACCCGGGTCTGCGCGAGATGCTCCGGCGCCGTGTGGCGCACCGCCACGCCCGGCACGAGGTCGATCCCCACGTGGCGGTAGAGCGTCCGCACGAACGAGGAGCAGTAGGTCTCGTCCTTCTCCCCGTCCTCGTGCAGCCGCTTCTGGAGCATCGCCCAGTAGGTCTTGAGCGTGCCCGTGAGCGCGTAGGGGGTGCGGCGCGCGACCAGGTCGAGCGCCGCCGCCAAGATCCGGCGGACGGCCTCCCCGCCGAGGCCGAAATCGAGCACCGCGAGATTGGGGTACGCCTTCTCGTCGGCATACTTGTCCGCGCGGTTCTCCTGCACGCCGTTCCGGAGCTGGCCCCTCCCCAGGTCGAAGTCGCTCTCGATCACCCAGGGCGCGCCGTCCACCCGCTCGCCCTGGAAGACCAGCGCGTGCGACCAGAGGCTCCGCTTCGCGCCGGAGAGGAGCGGGCGCTGCGCCGCGCGGATCCCGAGGTCGATCGCCGCCGTGCCGCCCACGAGGCCCACCCGCCCCGGCTTCCCGTGGCGCCTCAGGAACTCCAGGTTCGACAGGTCGCGCACCTCGTGGACGCGGATCGACTCCATCCGGTCACCGAATCCCGAAATCCTGGAGGTCGTCCATCGCGTCCTCGTACGCCACCGCGATGTCCGTGACGCTCGCCCCGGAGGGGCCTCGAAAGCACCACTTGACCATGTCCTCGACCTCTTCTCTCGGCCCCTGGATCAGCGCCTCGACCCGGCCGTCGGGGAGGTTGCGCACCCAGCCCAGGAGACGGCGTCCTCCCGCTTCGCGGCGGCAGCTCCACCGGTAGCCCACCCCCTGGACGATCCCGGAGATGGTGAGATGCGCGCGGACCATCAGAGCCTCTTCCGAGGCGACGGCACTCGAGAGCGCCATGGATCGAGCCGTTGTGTCATCGAGTTATTGAAACATGAGAGTCTTCTCCGCGTCTCCGTGCCTCTGCGGCCGTCCTAGAGCCTGCGGAAGATCCCCACCACGACCCCCTGCAGCTCCACGCGGTCGAGCAGGATCGGCGCCATCGACGCGTTGGCCGGCTGGAGGCGGATGTGGCCGTTCTCGCGGTAGAAGCGCTTGAGCGTCGCCTCGCCGTTCTCGAGGAGCGCCACGACCGTCTCGCCATTGTGCGCGATCGGACGCCGCTCGACGATCACGTAGTCGCCGTCGCGGATATGGTCCTCGATCATCGAGTCGCCGCGCACCTCGAGCGCGAAGTACTCCTTCCCTTCCTTCAGGACGCCCAGCACGTCGAGGTCGGACGGATGGGCGATCGCCTCGAGCGGCTTGCCGGCGGCGATCTTGCCCGTCACCAGGAGGCGCCGGGTCGGGGTCAGCACCTCGATCGACCGGCGGCGGTAGTGCGCCCGCTTGATGTGGCGCCCCTTCTCGAGCTGGCGCAGGTGGCTGAGCACCGTGACCTTCGTGATCCGCAGGTGGTCGGCCACCTCCTGGAGCGTGGGGGAATAGCCGTTCTTCACGGTATAGTCCTCGACGTACTTCAGCACCTCGAGCTGCTTGGGGGTCACTTGTCCTTCTTCTCCGGCGGCGGAGGGCCGTCGTCGCTGAAGTCGCGCTTGAACTCCGACGGCTTGGTGGGCTTCCGCGCGGGCGTGCGGCCGAAGCCCTTCAGCGGGACCTTCGTGAGCCCCTTGGGGAGGTCGAACTCGGAGTCGGCGACCTCCCGCGCCTTCACGGACGTCACTTCGAACTCCTCGACCACGCGGTCCATGAAGAGCACGTAGCGGACCTTGCCCTTCATCGGGAGGCCGCCCAGGTCCTTGAACTTCTCCGCCACCGCGGAGTGGAAGGCCCCCACCGCGGCGAGCGGGGCGAGCGTCCCGGAGGATCTCACGTTCGGATCCACGTCCACCGAGAGGCGGACGAAGGCGCCGTTCAGGATCAGCTCCCGCCGGACCCCCTCGCTCTTGAGCTCCACGCCCGGCGCGGAGGGAAACTGGTCGTAGCCCTCGAGGAGCGCGTCGATCTCCTTCTCGTCGGCCGTGCCCGCCACGCGGCTCTTGACCGATCGGAGTTCGTCGAGCGCCCCCTTCCGGACGGCCGCCGCCTCCTCGAAGGTGTACTCGGAGTAGCGGCCCCCCAGCGGGTCGGCGAGCGTGATCGTCTTCCGGTCCGCCCGGAGGATCAGCTTCTCGCCGAACGTGAGGTCGGTGACGGCGACGTTCGAGCCCTTGAGGACCACCGATTCCTTCCGCCGGACCTCGCGTTTCTGGCCCAGCCAGTCTATGGTCGTGAGGCGCACGGTGCGCTCGAGGACCAGGCCCTGGGTCGGGTCCTGGAACAGCGCGGCGCCGAGCAGGAGCGCCCCCAGCGTCTTCATTCGTACCTCAGCGACCTCACCGGGTCCATGCGGGCCGCGCGCCGCGCGGGCATCGTCCCGGCCAGCACGCTGACAAACATTGAAAATGCGAGCGATCCGGCCGCCAGCCACAGCGAGACGTGGAAGAGGCTTATCTCGGCCGGAAGCTCGAAGACGCGGCGGGCCACGAAGTTCAGGAGCTTCCCCGAAAGGAAGGCCAGCGCGAGCCCGACGCTCCCGCCCAGCGCCCCGATCGCCGCCGCCTCCACCAGGAAGAGGCGGCCGACGTCGCGGTTCCGGGCCCCGAGCGCTTTCATGATACCGATTTCCCTCGTCCGTTCAAGGACGGCCATGGCCATCGTGTTGGCGATCCCAAAGAGTGACACGACAAGACCGATCGCTCCGATGCACGCCATGAAGCCTTCGAGGATCAAGAAGACGATGTTGATCTGGCGGATCAGGTCGTTGGCGCTCGTGACCTGGTAGCCCAGGGAGCGGATCCGCTGGGCCACCTCGTCCGCCCGGCGGGGATCGGCCACCCGGACCTCGGCGGCCAGGTAGCTCCCCTTTTTCGCGGGGAGAAAGGGATTCCCGCCCCTGCGGATGCGGAGGTCCAGCGCCTGCTCCATCGGCAGCATGATCTGCCGACCGCGGATCCCGAACTTCTCCGTCTTGAAGACGCCCACGACCGTATAAGCGTCCCCCGCCGCCGCTTCGTTCTCCTCATCCAGGAAGGAGTTCAGGGTCACCGTGCGGCCCACGATCTCCTCGGGCTTGAGCCCCAGGCGGTACTCGAGAAACACCGTCGGGATCAGGCAGGCGCGCTCCGCGGGCCCCTTCCACATCGCCCCCTTCACCAGCGCCTGGCCGAAGAGCCTCTCCTCCTCCGGGATCACCCCGCCCACCGGGTGGATGTCCACCTCCTGGGATTCGCCCGGCAGGTCGACCGCCACGCGGAGGAACATCTTGAGATCCGGAAGCGCCCGCGACACGCCGGGGACCTTCGCGAGTTCCTCCAGATCCTTGTCGGTGACCGGGAGCGTCTGGCCCATTCCTCCGAACGGCGAGAAGCCCTTCCCCTTCTTCCGCGGGCCGTCCGCCTTCGCGCGCATCACGCTGAGCGTCCCCATCTCGAAATCGGTCTGGAAGAGCCGGAGCACTTCGCGCTGGAGCCCCAGGCCGAGCGAGACCATGAGGACCAGCGCGGCGACCCCCACCACCACCCCCGCCGCCGTCAGAGCCGTCCGCCCCTTCCGGCGCGTCAGGTTCGTCCAGGACATCGACACGAGGTCAGCGGCGGTCATCCGTCACCACCTTACCGTCCATCATCTCGATCGTCCGGCGCGCGAACGACGTCGCGAGCGCCCGGTCGTGCGTCACGACGACGATCGTCTTCCCCGCCAGGCCGCCCAGGAGCGCGAGGATCTCCGCCGACGTCTTGGAATCGAGGTTGCCGGTCGGCTCGTCCGCCAGGAGGAGCGGCGGGTCGTTCACGAGCGCCCGCGCGATCGCCACCCGCTGCTGCTCGCCGCCCGAGAGTTCCGAGGGGCGGTGAGTCCGCCGGGCCCCGAGGCCCACGCGGTCGAGCAGAGCCGCCCCCCGCGCGCGGCGCTCGGCCGGCGGGACCCCCGCGAGCGTCATCGGGAGCTCGACGTTCTGCGCCGCGCTGATCGCGGGGACGAGGTTGAAGAACTGGAAGATGAAGCCGACGTCGCGGCGGCGGTAGAGCGCGAGGTCGTCGTCGCTGAGCTCCGCCAGGCGCCGCCCGCGCGCGTAGACGTCGCCCGAGGTCGGACGGTCGAGGCCACCCAGGAGGTGGAGGAGCGTCGACTTCCCGCTTCCCGAGCGCCCGACGACGGCCGCGGTCTCGCCCTCATCCAGCGTTACGCTCACGCCGTCAAGCGCCGTGACCACGACGTCGCCCATCAGGTAGCGGCGGGTGAGACGGTCGGTCCGGACGAGTTCGGTCATGGGGCCCCCCCATCCTACAAAGGAACCCGCGAGTTGACTTCGATCTTGCGCGAGAGATATACTCGGATCGTATGAAGAAGCTGTTGCCGATCTGCATCCTGGCCCTCTCCGGCTGCATCTACGAGCGGTACGACGACCGGAGGGCCGCCCCCGGCGCCCCCCCGCTGACGCGGGACGAGGCGGAGCGGCTGGCCGCGGCAGGCGTCGCCGAGCCGACGATGGTCGAGATCATCGAGCAGCGCGGCGCGCGAGCCCTCACGGCCGACGACATCGTCGCGATCAAGAAGGCGGGCGCGTCGGACGCCGTGATCCAAAAGATGATCGCGACCGAGCGGAAGGACCCGCCCGAGATCATCTACGTCGAGCAGCCGGTCTACTACCGGCCGTACTATTACGGCCCCTACTGGTATCCCTCCTGGGGGTTCGGCTACTCCACCTGGGGCCGCCGCAGCGGCCTGGGCGTGCGGGTCGGCTGGTAGTCTCATCTTCCCCTTGACACCCTCTCGCGCCAGCGGGTAGACCTTACTCCATGGCCGCCAAGGACGCGCGCAACACCGTCCGCTACAAGATGACCTTCCCCGCCAAGATCGTGGGCGAGCCCATCATGACCAAGCTCTCCAACGACTTCGGCGTAAGCTACAACATGATGCGCGGCCGCATCACCGACAAGGGCGCGTGGCTGGAGGTGGAGTTGATCGGGTCCGCCAAGAACATCGAGCGCGCCCTCAAGTTCCTCGGCGAGCGCGGCGTCGCCGTCGAATCCCTCGGCTAAGAATCACCCCAGAGACACGGAGCTCACGGAGAAGATTCCCCATCCTGGAATCCCCCCTCCCCCCCCGGGGGGGACAGGGGGGAATCCATGAACGGTTTTTCTCTGTGAGCTCCGTGTCTCTGGGGTGGGTCACGTCAGGATCACCTTGCGCGGCTTCATCCCCTGCTCCGTCCGCTCGCCGATGCCGATGAAGCGCGGCCCGCAATAGACGCGCACGAGCGGCGGAGTCTCCAGGATCTGCGTCTTCCCGTCCTCGAAGCGGTGCGCCTCCTCCGTGGACAGCCGAATCTCGGGCAGGTGCATCACCGCCGTGTCCAGGGGGAGGAGTTCGTCGCCCGTGTCCTCGACGCGGAAGGGGCCGCTCGCGAGCCTCCGGAGTTCGGCCACGTGGCCCCCCAGGTCGCGCGCGATCGAGCGTACGTAGAGGCCCTTCGACCCGCGCACCCGGAAACGGGCCCGCGGCGGCTCGTAGGAGAGGAGCACCAGCTCGTCCACCCGGACGCGCCGCTCGGGGGCTTCGACCTCCTGCCCCGCGCGGGCGTAGGCGTAGAGCCGCCTGCCGCCCACCTTCACCGCCGAGTAGCGCGGGGGACGCTGGACGATCTCGCCCCGGAACTTCGACGCGGCCGCCTCGAGCGCCACGCGGTCGGGCACCGGGCGTTCCCCGACCCGCGCCCCGTCCGCGTCGTCGGTCTCCGTCAGGATCCCGAGCTCGACGTCGACCTCGTAGGTCTTGTCGTGGTCCGCCATGAACTCGAGGAGCTTGAGCGCCTTCCCGAGGCCGAGCACGAGGAGGCCGGTGGCCAGCGGGTCGAGCGTCCCCGCGTGGCCGACGCGCGGCTCGCCCCGCTCGCGGCGGACGAGGGCCACCACGTCGTGGGATGTCTTTCCCTTGGGCTTGTCGACCAGTAGAATTCCGTCCATGCTTTACGTGGTCGCGACGCCGATCGGCAACCTCGAGGACCTCACGGCGCGCGCGCTGCGCATTCTACGGGAAGCCGACGCGGTTGTCAGCGAGGATACGCGGACCACGCTGAAGCTCCTCTCCCACCACGACATCCGCAAGCCGATGATCGCCTACTTCCAGCACAGCCCGCCCCGCCGCCTCGAGGAGCTCCTGGAGCGCCTGAAGTCGGGGCAGTCGCTCGCGCTCGTCACCGAGGCGGGCACGCCGGGCGTGAGCGACCCCGGCGCGAAGCTGGTGGAGGCCGCACTCGTCGCGGGCATCAAGGTGGTCCCCATCCCGGGGGCGTCGGCCGTCGCGGCCGCGGCCGGCATCTGCGGCTTCGACGTCGACGCCTTCCACTTCGCGGGCTTCCTGCCGCGCAAGCCGGGCAAGCGGCGCAAGGCGCTCCAGGCCCTCGCGCCGCTCGAGGTGACGCTCCTCCTGTACGAGTCCCCCCATCGGGTGGCCGAGACGCTGGAGGACATGCTCGTCACGCTCGGCGACCGCCGCCTCACGGTCTGCCGCGAGCTCACGAAGCTGCACGAGGAGGTGTGGCGGACGACGGTCGCGAAGGCGGCCGATCGCTACCGGAAGGAGGAGCCCCGCGGCGAGTTCACGCTCGCGGTCGAGGGGGTCCAGAAGAGAACCGCGGAGCCGCCGAGTCCCGGAGAAGAACCCTTTTAGAGTCCGAGCTCGAAGCCCACCAGGTAGGTCAAGCTCAGCACGCTGCCGGCCGAGGTCTGGTGGAAATCGGTGTAGACGTAGTCGACGCCGATCCCGGCCCTCAGGCGCAGCACCTCCCAGAGGCGCAGCGTGCCGGCCAGTTCCCCCGTGGCGGCCGGGGCGGTGTCGCTGCCGATCCCGGCGGCGCGCGAGTCGAAGCGCATGAAGCCCGCCGCCAGGTTCCCCTGCACGGTGAACTCGGCGCTGAGCGGATGCCGGTAGGTGGCGCCAAAGAGAAGCCCCTGGACGAACATGTGCTCGTCGTGGGTCCCGGTGAGCTCCGAGTTGTCGAGGTCGTAGTACCGGAAGGTCACGTTGGCCGTCAGGTTCGGAAGTATCCCCACGCCCCAGCGGACGTAGAAGCCCGCGTGCGAGTCCATCTGGAGGTCGCCCCCCCAG
Organism: uncultured Planctomycetales bacterium; assembly: GCA_964604905.1. GTDB lineage: Bacteria > Planctomycetota > MHYJ01 > MHYJ01 > JACPRB01 > JACQFK01. The sequence goes on along the minus strand of CAZSCC010000060.1, from coordinate 10,255 downwards.
TCCGTGTAGAGCGTCCCCACCTCGAGTTCGCTGTAGCGAGTGACGTACTCCATCGCCGGCATCGAGTTGCCCTCGGGGCGAAGACGTTCCTCCTCCTGGCGCTGCTGCACCCGCGGCTCGTCCATCGAGAGCGAGGCGGGAAGGGGCGGGTCGACGAACAGCGCGACAAGAAGAGCGATCATGGAGCGAACCCTTTCATGTCTCCTGGGACTAGATCGGCAGGATGTGCCCCGGGTCTACAGGCGATCTGCGATCCGGTCGAAGGCGGCTGGACCGCCATTGTGGGGAATCTCGGCCAGCACCGGGACCCGGCACTCGGTCTCCAGCGCCCGGCGGTTCGTCCGCTCCGCGAGGCCCCGCTTGACCTTCGCGGCGTGGTTGAGGATCAGGCCGATCACCTCCAGGCCGTGGCTCCGGGCGGCGTGGACGGTCAGCGCGGTGTGATTGATCGTCCCGAGCGTCGGCCGGGTCACGATGACAAGAGGGAGGCCCAGAACCTTCGCCATCGCGGCCACGGGGTAGCGATCCTTGATGGGGACCATCAGACCGCCCACTCCCTCGACGACCATGCAGTCATGGCGCGCGGCGAGCATCCCGTACGCGAACCAGACGCGGCGGAGGTCGATGGGGGTCTTCGAGACCCGGGCGGCGACGCTGGGGGCGAGCGGGGGCTCGAGACCGATGGGGTTGATGAACTGGAGAGAGTCGCGGACGCCCGCCGCCTCCTTCAGGAGCGCCGCGTCCTCGGAGATTCCGCGGACCACCCCGCTGGCCACGGGCTTCATGACCCCCACGTCGACCCCCCGGCGTCGGAGGGCGCGGACGATCCCCGCCGCGACGTAGGTCTTCCCCACGCCGGTGTCGGTGCCCGTGACGAAGAAGGATCGGGTCATGGCAGGGCGTAACAAAAAAGACGGTCTTTTTTGTTACGCGTCGGTCTCCTCTGCGGGTTCTGGAGCAGCGCTCCCCCTGTCTCCGAGCTCGTTCCGCCACTCGCCCGGGAAACGACGGGTGATTTTACACACGGGGTACGCCGAGCAGGAGATGAATCCGCCGTGACGGCCCCGCCGGATCTGGAGCGGCTTGCCGCACTTCTCGCAGTCTTCCTTCCAGCCCTTGGGGACTTGAACCCGCGGGATGCCCCGCGAAAGCGACCGGGTGCCGCGACAGTCGGGATACCGGGTGCACGCGAGAAACCGGCCCAGGCGGCCCGTCCGGGTCACCATCGGGGCCTGGCAGAGTTCGCAGGTCTCGCCCGTGGATTCCTCGGGGGAGAGCGACTTCGTGCCCTTGCACTCGGGGTAGGCGGAGCAGCCCATGAAGCTCCCGTGCTTGTTCCAGCGGATCACCATGGGCTTGCCGCACTTCCCGCAGGCGACGCCCGGGGTCTCCCGCCCCTTTTCGCTCTCCATCCCCTCCCGCGCCTTGTCGAGGTCGACGCTGAAGGCGGTGTAGAACTCGCGCAGCACGTCCACCCACTTCCGTTCGCCCGCCTCGATCCTGTCGAGGTCCTTTTCCAGGTCGGCGGTGAAGCCGGTGCTTACGAGCGTGTCGAAATACCGGACGAGCTTGTCGTTGATGAGGATGCCGAGTTCGGTGGGGTGGAGCTTTCGATCCTCGTCGCGCACGTACCCGCGCTCCTGGATGGTCGAGAGGATCGGCGCGTACGTGCTGGGGCGGCCGATGCCGAACCGCTCGAGGGCCTTTACGAGCGACGCCTCCGTGTACCGGGGCGGCGGCTCGGTGAAGTGCCGCGCGGGGAGGAGCGCCTTCAGCGCGGGCGTGTCCCTCGGCGCAAGCGGCGGGAGGATCTGCTCGTCGTTCCGCAGCGCCTGGCCCCACACCCGGGTGAAGCCGTCGAACTTCGTCTCGCGCCCCTTCGCGGTGAAGGTGCCCCGGCCCGCCCGGATCTCCGCCTCGGTCAGCAGGACCTGCGCGGCCTTCATCTGCGAGGCGACGAATCGCCGCCAGATGAGGCGGTAGAGGAGGTGCTGGTCCCCGGTCAGCGACGACCGAAGATCGTCCGGCAGCCGCTCCACGGTGGTGGGCCGGATCGCCTCGTGCGCCTCCTGCATGCCGGGGCGTTTCGCGCGGAAGATCGGCTTCTCGGGCACGTACTTCGGCCCGTACGCCCGCGCGATGTGCTCACGCACGTCGTGCAGCGCCTCGGCCGCGACGCGGAACGAGTCGGTACGCATGTACGTGATGAGGCCCACCGCGCCCTCCCGCCCTAGAGGGACGCCCTCGTAGAGCTGCTGGGCGACCTTCATGGTCCGCTTCGCCGAAAAGCGGAGCTGGACCCAGGCCTGCTGCTGGAGGAGGCTGGTCGTGAACGGCGGCGGCGGCGGCTCCTGCCGGTCCTTGCGGCGCACCGAGACGACCTCGTAGGCCGCGCCCTTGAGCTCCGCGACCAGCGCCGTCGCGGCCGCCTCGGTCCCGACCTGGAAAAGCGGGCGTTTCGCGGTCGCGTCTCCCCGGAGGCCGATCTCCCGGCCGTCGAGATGGGTGAGAACCGCGCTGAAGAGCGCTCCGCCCTTGTCGAGCCGCGCGGTGATCGTCCAGTACTCCTCGGCCCGGAACGCCTGGATCTCCCGCTCGCGCTCGACGATCAGCCGCACGGCGACCGACTGCACCCGTCCGGCGGAGAGGCCGCGACCGACCTTCTTCCACAACAGGGGCGAGAGCTTGTAGCCCACGATGCGGTCGAGGAAGCGGCGCGCCTGCTGCGCGTGCACGCGCGCAATCGAGATCTCGCCGGGGCGCTGGAAGGCGTCGAGCACGCCGCGCGGGGTGATCTCGTTGAACGTGATGCGCCGGGCCCGGGACTTCGGGATGCGGAGCGCCTCGACCAGGTGCCACGCGATGGCCTCGCCCTCGCGGTCGGGATCCGGCGCCAGGTAAACGGCCTCGGCTCCCCGCGTCAGCGCTCGCAATTCCTTGAGAACCCGCGTCTTCCCCTTGAGGACCTGGTAGGTGGCCTCGAAATCATGCTCGGGGTCGATCCCAAAGGCGCGCTCGGGGAGGTCCCGCACATGACCCATGCACGCCCGGACGACGTACCCGCTGCCCAGGATCATGTTGATGGTCTTCGCCTTGGCGGGCGACTCGACGATGACGACCGGCTTTCCCAGCGGCGCCGCTCCCGCCTCCCTCCTGGAGACGCGTTTCTTGGCCATGTCCGCGGGGATTATGGCGCGGGGTTTGTTCCAAAGTCAAGCCGGAAGCCCGGAGCTTGACGCGGCGCGGGCGAGATCCTACGCTCACACCGCCGTGAAGAAGCTGCTGCGGGGCATCGTCGAGTTCCGAAAGAACGTCCGCCCCGGCTATCGGGAAACGTTCGCCCAGCTGGCCCTCGGGCAGAAGCCCGACGCCCTCTTCATCGCCTGCTCCGACAGCCGCGTCGTCCCCAACCTCTTCGCCTCCACCGAGCCGGGCGACCTCTTCGTCATCCGCAACGTCGGCAACATCATCGCCCCCTGCGGGCCCGACGGCCGGTCGCTGAGCGACGAGTCGGAGGCGGCCGCGATCGAGTTTTCCACCCTCGCCCTGAACGTCTCCGACATCATCGTCTGCGGCCACTCGGAATGCGGGGCCATGCGGGCGCTCTTCCAGGGAGGCGACTCCATCCCCGCCCCCCACTTCCACGACTGGCTCCGCCACGCCCATGGGTCGCTCCGGAAGGTCCGGGAGGGCGTCCGGATGAAGGGGGAGATGCCGCTGCACGACCACCTCTCGCAGCTCAACGTGCTGGAGCAGCTCCACCACCTGAGGTCGTACCCCACCGTGAGCGACCGTCTGGGCCAGGGCCGTCTCCACCTCCACGCCTGGTGGTTCGACATCGCGGCCGCGGAGGTGCATGCTTACGAGGAGCAGGAGGGGCGGTTCGTGGTGATCGACGAGGCCGAGGCCGCCCGCATCCTCGACCGCCTGGAGCCGAAGTAGCCGGCCGGCGCTCTACCTCGCCTTCAGGAACCGCCGCGTGTCGGGGCGCAGCCGGAGCGGGAAGTTCCATTTGCGGAAGCCGATCATCGCGAGGAAGACCTCCAGCACGATCCACGCGGCGTAGACCCAGACCATCGGCCCGCGGAGGTCGGGGACGACCGCCTGCACTCCCCATAGGACGAACATCCCCACGGCGTCCCACCACTCGAACTTCATGTTGAAGAGGAGCACCATGCAGAGCGCCGCCTGGCACGCCGTCAGGAGCACTTCCTCCCTCTGGTGCGCGTCGAAGATCACCGGGCGCACCTGGCCGCCCGAGATCGCGTAGACGATGGGGATCATCGCTACCAGCATCGTCATCTGGTTGATGTTCGAGGAGACGAAGTTCATGAGCCCCAGCTTGGCCTTGTTGGGCTGGCGCGCCCAGTTGAACGCGCTGAGCTTCTCCGGGAACTCCGACAGGAACGGCGCGATCCACTGCATGACGATGAACGACGAGATCCCGATCTTCAGCGCGACTCCCTTCATGCTTTCCACGAACGGATGGACGCAGACGTAGAGCAGCAGCCCTCCCAGGAGGAAGATGAGCGTCACGCCGACGATGCGCCCCACCCGCCCGCGCTTGAGCACCTGTCGCGCCACGAAGGGCAGCTCCTCGATCGACTCGCCCTCCTCCTCCTCCGCCGGCATCTTCAGGAGGAGGCCCATGTACATCACGTAGAAGGCCAGGAGCACCACCGCGTCCAGCAGGTCCAGCTTGCCCCGGTACACGATGAAGAAGAAGTAGACCGTCGCGGGGAAGAGCGAGACGACCTCCACCGAGTGGAACGCGTCAAGATCGATCACCCGCCGGGCCGGCCCCTTGTGGGTGAAGAAATGGATGAAGAAGACCACCGGCATGCCGAACCCCATGAGGAGCCGGATGGACCCGGTGAAGTTCGCGGTGACGAATTTGTTGCTCTCGCCGCTGGGGTCGCGCGCGGCGTCCCAGGCCAGCGTCGCCTCCACGGCGAACTCCGGGAGCGTCTGGAGCAGCGCGAGGACCGCGAGGGCCAGGCCCTGCGACATCATGAACTGCGCCGCCTCGGCGCCCCAGGCGACCAGGAACGCCGCCCCGATGATGACCGGGGCCGTCCAGAGGAAATCGACCGCCCGGCCCTCGGAGACTGCCGCGCCGCCCAGAAGCCCCGTGGCGGCGAGGATGAGGAAGCGCGTCATCGGCTCAGAAGTTCACCACAAAGCCACGAAGGACACAAACGATATTTTAGACGTCCTTCCGCCGCCTCCGTGTCCCCGCGGCCGGTCAATGGGCGAACTTCTCGCGCCATTCCTGACGGAGCTCCATGACCTCGGACACCACGTCGTCCCGGAGCGAGATCAACTTCCGCGTCACGTGGTCCGCCGCCTTCTCGGGCAGGTGCTTCTTCGGGCGGACGTCGTGGAGCGCCTGGAGCGCGAGGTGGGTCGAGCGGAGCGCGCGCTTGAGGTAGGCGATCGAGAACCCGATCTCCGCGTCCTCGAGCCGCCCCACGCCGGCCGCGATCGAGGCGCCCGTCATGTACGCGTTCAGCACCAGCTCCTCCACAGGCTTCGGATCGCGCTTCCGGCGGCGCGGCCGGTAGAGGTGCGCCACGCGGTTCACGTACGTCCCGAAGCGGAGGGCCTTCCGGTAGAGCGCGTGTTTCTCGAAGTCCTCCAGCGCCTGGATCTGCGGCGCGACGGGCCCGATCTTTCGCAGCATCCGCCGCGTCTTCGGGCTCCTGAGGAACTCCTCGGCTTCGTACTCGTCGAGGGGCCGGAACGATTCCACCATGGGGCGCTATTGATAGCCGCCCGCCTGTGGCGCGGCAAGCAAAATGTAGTAGAATCGCGAGATGCTCAAGGACGCGCTGGGACGCCTCGCGGCCGCGCAATCGCTCTCGGGCGACGAGGCCGCCTCCGCGATGGGCGAGATCATGGACGGCCAGGCGACGCCCGCCCAGATCGCCGCGTTCCTGACGGCGCTCCGCATGAAGGGCGAGACGGTCGAGGAGATCGCCGGCTGCGCCCGCGCGATGCGCGCCCGCGTCGTCCGCGTCGACGCGGGCGGCGGCACGGTCCTCGACACCTGCGGCACCGGAGGCGACGGGCAGGGGACGTTCAACGTCTCGACCGTCACCGCGATCGTGGCGGCCGCGTGCGGCGCCCGGGTCGCCAAGCACGGCAACCGCGCCGCCAGCTCGAAGTGCGGGAGTTCCGACCTTCTGGAGGCCCTCGGCGTCCGGATCGAGAACGCGAAGGATAAGATCGAGACGATGCTCCGCGAGATCGGGATCGCCTACCTCCACGCCCCGAACTTCCATCCGGCGATGAAACATGCCGGTCCGGTGCGGAAGGAGCTCGGCTTCCGCACGATCTTCAACATCCTGGGCCCGCTGTGCAATCCGGCGTTCGCGAACGCGCAGGTGGTCGGGATCTTCGCGCCGAAGCTCGCCCGGCCGGTCGCGGAGGTGCTCCAGGCGCTCGGCTCCACCCGCGTCTTCACGTTCCACGGCGCCGACGGCCTCGACGAGCTCTCGACCACGGGCGAGAACAGGGCGATCGAGTTGAAGGACGGCCGGATCTCCGAGCTCTCGATCGGCCCGGAGACGATCGGCGTCCCGCGCGCCCGCGTCTCCGATCTCCTCGGCGGCGACGCGGCCGCCAACGCCGCGATCGCGCGGGACATCCTGTCGGGAAGGAAGGGGCCGCACCGGGACATCGTGCTCCTGAACGCCGCGGTGGCGCTGGTCGCGGCCGGGCTCGCGATGGACCCGAAGGAGGGTGCCGGGAAGGCGGCCCAGGCGATCGATTCCGGGGCGGCGCGGAAGAAACTGGAGCAGCTGGCGCAAGCCTCTCAGTAGATGGCCCCGATCCTGGATCCGAAGTTCTGCTCCCGCTGCGGCGCGCCGATGAGGCGCGGCGTCCCGCCGGACGACCACCGCGAGCGCCACATCTGCACGCAGTGCCGATGGGTCCACTACCTCGACCCGAAGGTCGCCTGCGGGACGATCTCCGAGATCGACGGAAAGTTCGCGCTCATCCAGCGGAACATCGAGCCCAAGAAGGGCTTTTGGAGCTTCCCGTGCGGCTTCATGGAGATCGACGAGACCACCGAGCAGGCGGCGCTCCGCGAGACGCGCGAGGAGACCGGGCTCGAGGTCGAGCTCCAGGGCCACCTGGGGACCTACTCCTACCCGGACAACTTCTACGGCGGCTCGATCGTCGTGGTGGTTTATCGCGCGCGGGTGCTGGGCGGTACGCTCCGTGCCGATGATGATGTATGCGACGCGCGGATGATCGCGCCTGCGGAGATCCCCTGGGAGCAGCTTGCGTTCGCGTCCAGCCACTCGGCGATCCGCGACTGGCTGCACGCGAAAGGGCTCCCTGCCCCGTAATATTCCCGGGGAACTGCCGTCATAATTAGAGTTCTATAAGAGGAAGAGGACGATGGACGGAACCCACGCGATGCCCCTCTGGCAGGCGGTCTTCACCGGACTGATCGGGCTCCTTTATGTCGGCGCGGGCTACCGCACGATGCGCTTCACGGCGCGCCTCACCTCCGCGATGCTCCTCATGGCGCTCGGCACCCTCGTGGCCTCGCGCGTGGAGCACTCCGCCGCGGTCGTCGCGATCGTCGTCGGGGCGGGCGTGCTGGGCTACCTCGCGGGCAACGCGTTCTACTTCGTCAGCGTGGCCCTCTACGGCGCGATGGGCGGCGTCGTCGCGGCCCTCCTCATCGCGCTCGGCCTCGGCGGCACACTCGGCTGGGCGGGCGGGATCGGCGGCGCGATCGCCGGCGCGGTCCTCGCCGTCCTCTTCGAGCGCCCGATCGGCATCCTCGGGACGTCGCTCATGGGCGGCGGTCTAGCCATGATTTCGCTCCAGAGCGCCCTACTCGCAAAGAGCGTCCACTACCCGGGCCGTTTCCAGTGGGGCTACGTCGCGCTCGCGGTCGGCCTCGCGATCGTCGGATGCGTCGTCCAGGCCCGGACCACGAAGGACCTGCCTCCGAAGGGGACTCCCGGCGAAGCTCCCCCTCCGGCCAAGTAGCGGCCCTCTCGTCCTCCTATCTCCTTATCTCCATATCTCCTGATCTTATCTCCCTATCTCCTCTTGCGTTCCCGCAGAAGCACCCTTAGAATCCACGGCCCATGCTCAGAGTGAAGATTTGCGGCATCACGAGTGTCGCCGACGCGCTCCTCGCCGCCGAGGAGGGCGCCGACTACCTCGGCCTCATCTTCGCCAAGAGCGCCCGCAAGATCGAGGTCAAGCGTGCCCACGACGTCCTCTGGAACCTCCCCAAAGGCGTCCAGGCGGTGGGCGTCTTCATGGACCAGCCGATCGACGAGGTGCGCGGCATCCTCGACGCCACCGGCCTCAAGATCGCCCAGCTCCACGGCGACGAGTCACCCCGCTACTGCAAGGAGCTCGGCGTCCAGGTGATCAAGACCTTCGACACGTTCAGCAATGGATCGCTCGACAAGCTGAAGACCTACGATGCCTACGCGTTCCTCCTCGACCTCCCGAAGGGCGCGGCTGCGAGGTCGCACCTCGACCCCGAGTGGGCCACCCTCGCCAAGCGCCACGGCCACGTGATGCTCGCGGGCAAGCTCACCGGACAGAACGTCGGCGACCTGGTCGTCCGCGTCCGCCCCTACGGCGTCGACTCCTGCAGCGGCACCGAGAAGTCCCCGGGGGTGAAGGACCGCGCGAAAGTCCGCGACTTCATCCAGGCCGCCCGCGCGGCCCACAAGGAAACGACCCGCATCAAAGTCAAGACGCGATAAGAGCACGCCCCGTGAAATGGTCTCACCCGGACGGGAAAGGAAAATTCGGCCCCTACGGCGGCCGCTTCGTCCCCGACACGCTGATGTCGGCCTGCTCCGAGCTCGAGGCGGCATACGCCGCGGCGCGGCGCGACCCGGCTTTCTGGAAGGCCTTCCGCCACTATAACGCGACCTTCGCCGGCCGCCCCACGCCGCTCTTCCACGCCGAGCGCTGGTCGAAGCGGATCGGGAAGCCCGAGATCTGGCTCAAGCGCGAGGACCTCAACCATACGGGGTCGCACAAGCTCAACAACTGCCTGGGACAGATCCTGCTCGCGAAGCGCCTGGGCAAGAAACGCATCATCGCCGAGACCGGCGCGGGACAGCACGGCGTGGCCAGCGCAACCGTCTGCGCCCTCTTCGGCTTCGAATGCGTGGTCTACATGGGCGAGGAGGACTGCCGCCGGCAGGCGCTCAACGTCTACCGCATGAAGCTCCTCGGCGCGACCGTCGTCCCCGTGACCAGCGGCACGAAGACGCTCAAGGACGCGTGCAACGAGGCGATCCGCGACTGGGTCACGAACGTCGACACGACTCACTACATCATCGGATCGGTCGTGGGCCCGCATCCGTATCCCCGGATGGTCCGCGACTTCCAGTCGATCATCGGGAAGGAAGTGCGGGCCCAGCTCAAGCCCCGCCTCCCCGACGCCATCGTCGCCTGCGTGGGGGGCGGATCGAACGCCATCGGCATCTTCTACGACTTCATCCGCGAAAAGAAGGTGAAGCTCTACGGGGTCGAGGCGGGCGGCCACGGGATCGGGACGGGGATGCACTCGGCGTCGCTCACGGGCGGCCGCCCGGGCGTCCTCCACGGCTCGATGAGCTACCTCATGCAGGACGAGTGGGGCCAGGTCGCCAACACCCACTCGATCTCCGCGGGCCTCGACTATCCGGGCGTGGGGCCCGAGCATTCGGCCCTCAAGGACGCGAAGCGCGTCACCTACACCGCCGCCACCGACGAGGAGGCGCTCCGGGGTTTCCACCAGCTCTCGCGCGAGGAGGGCATCATGCCCGCCCTCGAGTCCTCCCACGCGGTCGCGTTCGCGGAGAAGCTCGCGCGGAAGATGAAGAAGGGGCAGATCCTCGTCGTCAACATCTCCGGCCGCGGCGACAAGGACATCGGGATCGTGCAGGAGCACGAGAGACCGAAGCCAAGCCAAAAACACAAATCCCAATGAAACCCCAAGACTCAAATCCCAAAGGGGGACGGAAACAGCTGGTCCCCTTCGTCACGGCGGGGTATCCGACGAAGAAGGGCTGCCTGGACCTGCTCAAGGCCTGCGCCGCCGGCGGCGCCGACCGGATCGAGCTCGGGATCCCCTTCAGCGACCCGCTGGCCGACGGACCCGTCATCCAGGCGACGTCCCACCAGGCGCTGACCGGCGGCGTCACGACCGACGACGCGTTCCGGATGGCCGAGAGCTTCCGCGCGGCGCCGCTCCTCTTCATGACCTACGTCAACC
>CAZSCC010000059.1:0-3792 GCA_964604905.1 uncultured Planctomycetales bacterium | reverse complement strand
GAGCCGAAGAAGCCGGAAGAGAAGAAGCCCTGATTCCCGCCCGCCGGGAGCTAGACTATACCTCCCGGCCATGACCCTGACCAACAGCCTCCTCGTCGGACAGATCGCCCTCGAGCTCCGGCTCGTGAGCCACGAGCAGCTCCGGCAGTGCCTCGATTTTCAGGCCGGCCAGATGCAGCCCAAACCGATCGGCGCTCTCCTGATCCGGAACGGGTTCCTCACCGAGGCGCAGTTCGAGCAGGTCCTCGAGGAACAGCGCCGCCGCTTCGCCGAAGGACTCCCCCACGCCCCCGCGTCGCGCGACGCCCTCTCCTTCGGGAAGCTCGTCGTCCAGCACGGCTACGCCGGAGCGGAGAGCGTGAGCGAGGCGCTGCGGGCGCAGCAGGACCTGGCCGATCGCGGGATCCGGAGGCGGCTGGGCGAACTGCTCGTCGCCGCGGGCCGCCTCCCCGCCGAGGCGGTGCCGGTGATCCTCAAGATGCAGGGGAAGACCCTCATGGCCTGCACCTTCTGCGGCGCCCACTTCAACGTGCTGAGCACGATCGCGGAGGGATACCCCTGCCGCGAGTGCGGGATGCCGCTCGGGGAGAAGACCGTCTCGGTCAGCGCCTACGACACGGCCTACCTGCTGCCGGCGGTCGATCCGCGGGCGCGCCGGGAAACCGTGCGTCGTGAGGCGGCGCCGGAGACGGCGGCGGCGCAGGGGGCGGGCGTGAACGATCCGGAGAGCGAGGATCGGAAGCGTCGGATGCTGAAGGTCCTGCTGCTCGTGGCGCTGCTCTTCGTCGCGGTCTACCTGCTCTCCCGGTCGGGGACGTAGCGGCGGAGCGCGTCGAACCAGGCGCGGAACTCCTCCTTCGTGGCGAAGGAGGCCTTCTCCCAGAGGCCCTTCACGGGACGGGTGCGCCCGATCGCCCAGCGCACGAGCTCGGCCGCGCCGTCGGGGTCCACCTTGCCGGCCGCCTCCACGATCCCCAGGCGCTGCAGCTCCTGAGCGAGCGTCGGGCCGCCCACGCAGCAGGAGATCCCCGGCGCGCGCGGGACCATCCGGGGCATCACGATCGCCGCCGTGACGGCAAGCAGGAAGAGCGCGAAGGCGAGCTTGAGGAAGAAGAAGGGCGAGCACGATCTGGGACGCGGGGCGGGAGGGGACTCGAGCCCGAGGTCCTCGAGGCTCACCAGGTACTGCCGGTCGTCGTCCACCGTCTGGGCGGCCAGTTCTCCCGTCAGGATCCTCCGGCGGAGCTGCTCCTCGGGAATCCCCGTCCGGCGGGCGGCGTCGCGAAGCGATACGTGCATCACCGTCTACTATACCCTATTTCTTGGGGACCGGCTTCGCCAGCCGGATCATCTCCGCCACGTCCGGGCGCTTCCGGAGCGCCTCGAACGCCGGGTCGCTCTCCACCGTCCAGACCCACCCCTTGAACTCGCCGAGCAGCGCCCCGAGCGCCTTGACCGCCTCGTCGTCCTTCTTCGCCAGCGCCAGCGCGAACGCCCGCAGGCGGAGGCTGCCCCCCTTGCGTTCGGCCTTGATCGCCTCCGCGATCGCGAGCGCCTCGTCCGTCCGGCCGAGCTGGGCGAGCACGAGCCCGAGCTCCTCGCGCGCGGAGTCCCGCTCCCCCTCGGGGAGCTTCTCGATCGCCGTCCGCAGCGCCTTCTCCGCCTCGGCGGGGCGCTTCAGCTGCCGGAGCGCCTGCCCCGACCATGACCACGCGTCGCCGTCGTCGAGCGCCCGCTCGAGCCGCTTCCGCGAGAGCTCCAGCACCGCCGCCCACTCGTCGTCGTCGGACTTCTCCTCGACTTGGGCGTCGTAGGTGACTTTCTCCCGCGCGAGCCCGAGCGCCTCCGCGACTCCTTTGTCCTTCCTCGCCCCCTCGAACGCCGGCTCCGCCTCGATCCGGGAATACTCGTGGGGATTGGCCTTGAGGAGCGCCTGGAGCTCGCGCCGCGCCTCCAGGTCGCGCTTCGCCGCGACGTGGACGATCGCGCGGAAGGTCCGGACGTCTTCGGCGTCGGGCTCGGCCTTGGCCAGGCCGTCCGCCGCGGCGGTTGCGTCCGCGTCGCGCCCCTGGGCCGCGAGCGCGCGGATCAGCTCCCGCCGGTAGGCGTCGGGGCCGTCCTTCGCGATCCCCTCCCGAAGCGCCTTCTCCGCATCCGCGGGCCGCCCGAGGTGGCGGAGCGCGAGGGCCTCGTGGAACCGCGACGCGGCGTCGCGCGAGAGGGTGAGGAGCGCCTCCCACGCCTTCGCCTCCTGGAGGATGCCGGCCGCGCTCGTGAAGACGTTCTCTTCCGCCGGCGCGCGCCGGCACGCCTCGCGGAAGAGGGGGAGCGCCTCGGAGAACTTCTTCTCGACGGCGAGCATCCGCGCCAGGTGGTAGCGGCACGCCCACTCCTCGTCGTCGCAGGCGACGCCCTTCCGGAGCGCCTCCGCCGCCTCCCGGGGCTTGCCCAGCACCTCGAGCGAGCGGCCGACCACGATGAGCGCGTCCGCGTCGTCGCCCGCCTGGGCGAGGTACTCCTGCTCGGCGGCCACGGCCTCCTCGTACTTCGCCAGGTTGTAGAGCGTCTGGCCCCGCCCGTGGTGGGCGATCGGGAGGTCCTTCCGTCCCGCGATCACGCGGTCGAAGATCTCGAGCGCTTCCTTCTGTTTCCCGAGGGCGTTGAGGATCAGGCCCTCCTGGATGTCGAGCTGCTCGAGGAGCCGCTGGGGCGGCTTGAGCGCGCGCGCGGCCCGGAGGGTGGCGAGGGCCCCCTCGGCGTTCCCGGCGTTCAGCTGCTCCAGGGCCTCCCGCGTCGCCGACCCCGCGCGCTCGATCGCCTTGGCCTTCACGGAGTCGAACGCGGCGGTGAAGAGGGAGGCCATGTTGGTCGTGACGCGAATTCCCTCCTGGACGGACTCCCAGTCGAAGACCTTCCACGCGCCACCGTCCTTGATCAGCCAGAAGCGGAACTTGAGCCTCTCGGTCTGCAGGCGGACGCGCGCGAACGCCTCGGCCTCCGGCCGCGAGTCGTGGAACCGGACGCGGGCGATCTCGATCGACTTCCACGCGAGGGCGGTCCCCGCCTGCTTCTTGATCGTGGAAGCCATGCCGATCGCGAGGCCCTTGTGGAAATCCTGCTCGTCCTTCCTGGTCTTGAGCTGCTGGAGGGGCCCCAGCGCCTCGACCTCGGCGAGCAGGCGGGGGAGGTGGAGGAGGCGGGTGAACCCGTCTCCGTCGCCCCGCCCGTGCGCGGCGCTGAAGGCCTCAAGCGTCTCGCGGACCCTGGCCTCGTCGCTGCCCGGGACGATCGGTTCGGCGCTGAATCCTTCGACGTTCGTGCGGCGGCGCTCCTCCTCGGTCTCGCGGGGGGAGACGGCGATGGGCGTCCGCTCGCGCCGCGCGCGGAGCCCCATGTTGACGACGCCGCCGATCCCTCCCAGGACGACGAGGACGAAGAAGATGAGGAGGATCGGACTGAGGACGCCGCGGGAGGCGGGGGCGACCCGGGGGCGTTCGAGGTCGATCCTGGGTCCCGATCGGGCGGCCGGGGCGCCCGGCACGCGGAACCGTTCGCCGCAGGACGAGCAGCGGAGCTCGCGTCCGGCCCACGCGTCGGGGGCCGACTGCCGCGCGCCGCAGGCGCACGTCGCTTCGATGGCCATGGGGGGCTGCCCTCCTTCCGGGATTATATGCGGGAGGGCCGCCCTTCTTGCGGGACTTTCAGATTTTGGGGGGCGGGGGAGTTTTGTTTCCCATAAACCTTTCGCCGCCCCTCGGTGTCGAAACCCCCATGAAGACGATCCTGCTGCTC
>CAZSCC010000058.1:0-3398 GCA_964604905.1 uncultured Planctomycetales bacterium | reverse complement strand
TATGGGGAACGTCACGTACTCCGACGAAGCCAACCCCGATCGGAAGGCGTCCGGCGAGGAGGGCGCCAACGTTAAGGACCTCTCCAGGCTCGCGCGCATCGAGGCCTACCTAACCCACACGAGCGACAGCGTCGCCCTCATGGTGCTGGAGCACCAGACGCTCGTGCACAACCTCATCACCCGCGCGAACCACCAGACCCGGATCGCGGTCCTCCAGAGCGACGAGATCAACAAGCTCTCGGGCACGCCCGGCGGACCGCTCACCGAGGGAGCCCGCTCGCGCATCCGGGCGAACGCCGAGCCGCTCGTCGAGGCGCTCCTCTTCTCGGACGAAGCCCCGCTCGCCGGCCGCGTGAAAGGCAATTCGACTTTCTCCGCCGACTTCGCGAAGCGCGGGCCGTTCGACGCGAAGGGCCGGTCGCTCCGGCAGTTCGACCTCGAGAAGCGGATGTTCCGGTACCCTTGCAGCTACCTGATCCATTCGAAGGCCTTCGCCGGCCTGCCCGCCGCGGCGCGGGCGTACGCCTCGAGCCGCCTGCGCGACATCCTGCTCGGCCGCGACGCCGGCAAGGAGTACGCCCACCTCTCGGCCGCCGACCGCACGGCGATCCTCGAGATCCTGCGCGGGACGATGCCGGAGTTCACCGCGGGCTGGAAGTAGTCGCACCACAAAGTCACAAAGTCACAAAGTTCACAAAGAGATCCCTTCGCTTCCTCTCAGAAAATGGAACTCTTGGAGTTCTTTGTGTCTTTGGGGTGAAACGTCCCCGGTCAGGGGCTTCCCAGGTCGGCCGCCTTGCGGCGGGCGCGCTCCACGCGGTCGCCCACCTGGAAGCGGAGGGTCGGGTTGATCGAGAGCGCCTCGCTGAAATCGGCCGCCGCGGCCGCGTAGGCGTCCTTCGCCCCCGCCCGGTCCCCCGACTTCTCGAGCTGCTCCGCCCGGTGCCAGCGGACGAAGCCACGGTGCTTCCACGCCTCGGCGAAATGGCGGTTGAGCCGCAACGATTCGTCGAGGTCCTTCTCCGCGCGGGCGAAGTCCTCGCGGGGATCCTCGCCGCGGCCGCGACGGTACACCCCGCGCTCGAAGGGCGCCGTGCTCTTCCAGAGATAGTTCCACGCGTCGGGCGGGCGGATCGCGGCCGAGCGGGCGAAATCCTCGTCCGCCGCCGCGAAGAGCGGCAGGGGATCGCGGCCCGCGCGTCCGAGCGCCGCGGCCCGCTGCGCCCGCTCCCTTCCCCGCCACCGGAGCTCGTTCTCGGCCACCTTCGCCACGCGCGCCGCCTCGGTGAGGTCGGCGTCCGACGCCTCGAAATCGGGAAGCGGATCCTGGCCGCGCTCGGCCCGCCACATCCCCCGGTAGAAGCGGACGTTCCCCCGCCAGAGCCACGACCGGGCGTGCGTGGCGTCGACCGCGATCGCGCGGGCGAAATCCTCCTCCGCCTTCGCCACGACCTGCCGCGGGTCTTCCCCCGTCTCGATCGCGTAGATCGCCTGGTAGACCCGCGCCTGGCCGCGCCAGGTCCAGGCGTCCGCCGACCCCGGGTCGAGCGCGGCCGCCCGCGCGAAATCCTCCTCCGCCCCCCGGTAATCCGGGGACGGGTCGAGCCCGCGGTGGCGGCGCGCGCTCCCGCGGCTCCAGCGGAGCTGGCCGCGCCCCATCCAGTGCGGCAGGTAGCCCTGGTCGCGCGCCAGGCCCTGCGTGTAGACCTCCTCCGCCTTCTTCCACGACCGCTCGCGGCCCTCGACCCCCGGGGCGATCTCCGACCGCACCACCGCGGCGAGCGCCTCGCGCGCCTCCTCGATCAGCGGGTCGCGCCGCAACGCATCGTCCAGCAGCTCCCGCGCCTCGGCGTTCCGATCCTCGCAGGCGGCCAGGAGCCCGCGCGCCACGAGCGCCTCGACGCCCGCGCCGCCCGCCTCCAGGAAGGCCCGGACGTCGCGCGCGATCCGCTCCCGCAGCGCCGGATCGTCCGCCACCGTCTCCCCCTGCAGCGCGTCGAGGGCGGCCTTGATCTCGCGCCCCCGTCGCATCGAGAGGAGCACCGCCCGCTCGTAGAGGGCAGGCGGGTATCGCGGCTCTTTCGACAGCGCCCGCTCCTGGACCTCGAGCGCCCGGGCGTCGTCGAGGAGCGCGCGGTGCATCCGGCCCAGAAGGTAGTCGACCTCCGCGAGGCCGGGCTCGCGCGCCGCCGCCTCGCGGTGCGCCTCCTCGAGCGGCGGGAGGAACTTCCGCATCCCCGCGTTCGCCCCCGCGCGCCGGAGCTCGAGGGCCGCCTCGAGCGCGACCCGCGCCTGCCCGCGCAGCGCCTCCACTCCGCGGGCGCGCTCCGAGCGGCCCGCCGCGGCGAAGATCAGCGCCGTCACGAGCGCGACGGCCGCCCCGGCCGCGAGGAACGACCCCACCGGGTGGCGCTTCGCGCGTCTCCACGCCCGCTCGAGAAGCCCCGCCGGACGCGCCGAGACGGGCTCGCCGTCGAGATACCGGCGCAGGTCCTCCGCGAAGGCGTCGGCCCCCGCGGTCCGCCGCGACGGATCCTTCTCGAGCGCCGCCGCCGCGACGGCCCCCAGGTCGCCGGGCAGCGGCCCCGGCTCCTCGCGCACGATCGCGTCGTAGACCGCGAGCGCGGTCTGCCCCTCGAACGGACGGCGGTCGGAGACCATCTCGTGGAGGATCACGCCGAGCGCCCAGACGTCGGTGGCCGGCCCCGTAGCCCGCACATCTCCGCGCACCTGCTCGGGAGCCATGTAGTGCGGCGTCCCCACGACCGACCCCGTGCGGGTCAGGTCCTCGTCCCCCGCGATCCGCGCGAGTCCGAAGTCGGTGACGACGGGGCGGCCGCCGGGCTCGAGGAGGATGTTCCCCGGCTTGAGGTCGCGGTGCACGACCCCCTGCGCGTGGGCGTGGGCCACCGCCCGCGCGACCTTCTCGAGGGCCGCAACCCTCTCGCGGAGCGGCAGCGAAGGCATCGCCTCGGCGAGCGTCCGCCCCTCCACGCGCTCCATCGCGATGAAGTCGGGGCCGACCTCGTGCACGGTCACGATGTTCGGGTGTTTGAGCCGCGCCGCGGCGGCGGCCTCGCGGCGGAGGCGCTCGCGGTCCCCGCCCTCCAGGACCTTGACCGCGACCGTGCGACGCAGGTCGGGGTCGAAGGCCTCGTACACCACGGCCATCCCGCCGCGGCCCAGCTCGCGGACGATCTCGTAGCGCCCGCGGCGGACGCGGCCGGGAGCAGGATCGTCCTCCGAAAAGAAGCCTAGAACGAAACCGCTGCGGCGGTGGATTAAGACCGGCCATACGCCCGCTATAGTCACATCGCAAGCACTGCCGTAGAGTCCTCCGCGAGGTTGTCTTCTTCTTTTCCACAACCAGGAGGACATCATGGGCAAGCTGGCAGAGC
>CAZSCC010000057.1:0-10799 GCA_964604905.1 uncultured Planctomycetales bacterium | reverse complement strand
CTCATCCCCCATCCCCCCGCCTCCCCCTGCAAGCCCACCCCGCCCATCGACCTCGAAGCCCGGATCGTGGGAGACCCCGCGGCCCCTTTCGGGATCGAAGCCCGGGCCAGCTCGAAGACGGGGCGGGAGGTGGAGCTCGAGATCGTCCTCCCGGACGGCGTCCTCCACGCGGCCGGCGAGCGCCGCGCCTGCGGGACGCGCTGCGAACTCCGCATCGATGCCCGCGCCCCCGGCCGCGCGAGGCGGGAGATCCTCATCCGCGCCACCCTCCACGACGGCGGAACCCGGCTCACCCGCGTCCTCTCCCTCGTCCTGAACGACGCCCCTCCCGCCCCCGCGGGGACGCCCAAGACCAACTCCCGAGGCGAGGCCATCCTCGAGTTCGGACCGTGATCGCCCTCCTCCTGGCCGCGCAGGTCGCCGTCTCGGGCAGCTTCCAGTACCGGGACCGCGACTATACAGGCTCGGGCTTCACCGGCACGACGACCGACCGGCCGATCCGCGCCGCCGAAGTCGAGATCCTCCGTGCGAGCGACGCCGCCCTCCTGGGCAGCGGCCTCACCGACCCCGGCACCGGGGCGTTCTCGATCGGCGGGATCCCCTCCGGCGAGACCGTCCAGGCCCGGGTCTACGCCCGCCGCGCGGGAAGCGGGATCAACGCCGCCGTCCTCAACAACTCCTCCGCGAACGCCGTCTACACCGCCCTCAGCCCGTCGATCGACACCTCCGCGACGACCGCCTTCGGCACCGTCGTCCTCACCGGAGCCGCCGCCCCCGCGTTCAACCTCTTCGACTGCGCGGTCAAGAGCTTCCAGTACCAGGCCACCGTCGATGCCGACCTCCCCGCGCTTCCCCCGCTCCTCCGGATCTACTGGCAGGCCGGCACCTCGACCGGCACCTTCTTCACCCGCCCCCTCAACGCGATCTTCCTCCTGGGTACGTCCGCCGACCCCGACGAGTTCGACGACGACATCGTCCTCCACGAGATCGGCCACTGGGTGGCCTATAATTTCTCGAAGGACGACACCCTGGGCGGGCCCCACTCCGTCGTCGACCAACTCGACCCACGCACCTCCTGGTCCGAGGGGTGGGCCCACTACTGGTCCGCGACCGTGCGCCGCTTCTTCGGGTCGGAGTACGCCTCTCCCCAGACGCAGGTCGACAATTTCGGCAGCGGGAACTCCGTCTTCGACATCGAAGGCCCCAGCTTTTCCGCCCTCGCGATCATGGCGACGAACGAGCTCGCCGTCGCGGCCGTCCTCTGGGACATCACCGATCCCGCCAACGAGGCCTTCGACCTCCTGGTCGGGAACGAGGTGGAGGCGTGGCAGGCCGTGAACAACCGCATCCCCTCGATGACCTCCATCACGCTCGAGGACTTCCGGGAGGGGCTCGTCCTGGAGGCGTCGGCGATCATGGCCTTCGTCACCGGCGACGCGGTCGCCCCCGGGATCATGAAGGCGCGGAGCATCCGCTACTACCCCGACCCAAGCGAGGCGAACGACACCTCGGGCGCCGCCGCCCCTCTCGCGCTCGGACCCGCCGGGCTGACCCTCCGGACCTTCTTCGCCGCCGTCGATCCCGACTGGTACGCGGTGGCGGTCACCCCGGGCACCCTCGTCGCCGAGACCCTCAACCCCGGAGACGGCGCCGTTCCCCTCCTCCAGCTGTATGCCCCTGATGGGACGACCCTCCTCGCCTCGGGCTCGCCGCTCCAGGTCGCCATCGCCGCGGGAGCGACCTACTTCCTGCGCGTGACCCAGGCCAGCACGGTGGTGGAGAACGGCTTCTACGACATCCGGTCCCAGATCGTCCTGAACGTCCCACCCGTCGTCGGATCCATCACGGCCTCCGCCACGACCGGTTCCGCGCCGCTACGAGTCACGCTGACCGCGACCGCGACCGACTTCGAGGACGCCTACCTGGACCACCAGTGGGACTTCGAGGGCGACGGTCGGTACGATTGGACGTCGCTCCGCGGGCCGACCGTGACCACGACCTACGCGAAGCCCGGGGTGTACAACGCCACGTTCCGCGTCGTCGACGGCAGCGCGGCCACGGCCACGGCCTCGCGGGTCATCACGGTGCTCCCCTCGGCCGCGCCGACGATCGCCCTGACCCCCGACCTCACGGCGGGCGTCGCCCCGCTCGCGGTGACGCTCAGGGCGACCGTCAGCGGGGTCATCCCGGCCTCTTACGCCTGGGATGCGGACGGCGACGGCATCACCGACGGGAGGTCGCTCGCGGGCGCCCCCTTCGCATTCACCTACCGCACCCCGGGCGCCTACCTCCCCCGCGTCACCGTAACCGACTCCTTCCACCGGTCCTACGAGGTGTTCGGCCCGGCGGTGACCGTCTCGGGCGCGCCGCCGCCGGTCTCGCTTACGGCGACGAACGGAAACATCCCGTATCCCGCGACGCTCACGCCCACGACCGGGGCGACGAGCCGGCTCGAAGTCGATCTCGACGGCGACGGGAGATACGATCTGGACCTCGCCCCGCTGGTCTCGCCGGTCACGGCGGAGATCCAGCGCGCCGGGGCTTTCACGGTCAAGGCCCGCGTCACGGATTCCTCGGGAGTCTCGGGGACGGCCGTCGCGCCCATGATCGCGACCGCCCTCGGGACGCGCGGCTGGCTCGTCTCGCCCCGCGCGGGCGACATCGTCTCGGGCAACTCCGTCACGCTCACCGCGGAAGCGATCCCTGCCGGGCCGCCCAAGAGCGTGCAGTTCCAGTATCGTCGGGACTCGCCCCCCGGGACGTGGATCGACATCGGCGGCCCGATCGTCTCCTCGGGCACGCTCTTCTCCGTCCCGTGGGACGTCTCCGCCCTCCCCGCCTTTGCGGTCGATCTCCGCGTGCTCGTCGACGGCACGATCTCCTCGGGGGACGACGCGAACACCGTGCTCCCCAGCGCCGCGTCGCCCACGCTCTCGGAGAGCGGAGGCACGCTTCAGGCGTCGGGTCCCCGCGTCGTCCGGAACGGCGCCGGGGTCTGGGCGTTCACCGCGACGCCGTTGAGGATCGAGCCGGCCGCGCGCCCGCTCGGGAACGGCAGCGCGCTCGGGCTCGTGACGATCGGCGACGCCTTCCGCATCAGCGGCGGGACGCGGGTGCGGCTCCCGTTCGCGGGGGATGGGAGCGCCCTCCACGCCCACGCGTACGACGAGGCCGCCGGCGTCTGGATCCGCCTCGCCTCGCGCGTCAGCCACGACGACGGATGGGTCGAGGCGGATGCGATAGCGCCCGCGATCTACGCGCTCTTCGCCGCACCCGTCGGGGACGGCGGCGGCGGCCGTTTCTGCAGCGCGCAGGCGGCCCGGAACCCCGGCCCCTGGATCGTCGTTCTCGCCCTGGGATTCCTTGCATGCTGCCGTCGACGCTGATCACGCCGCGCGACCTACTCGCGCCCGCCGGGGAGCCGGTCTCTCTGGAAGTGGAGGTCGAGCGCCGCTACGGCCCCTTCCTCGACCCCGCGCGAGAGGGCGTCGAGGTGGAACTGGAAGGCGGCGGCAAGGCGATGACCGATGCTCGCGGCGAGGCGGTGATCCCGCTGGGCCCGCTCGACCCGGGGGCACGGCGCATCCCCGTGCGGGTCGGCGCCGCGTCGGCCGAGGCCTTGCTTGCCGTCGTCCCGAAGGAGACCCCGATCTTCATCACGGATATCGACCACACGATCGCGGACGTCTCGAGCGTGGGGTTCATCTTCAAGGGCGTGCGAAGCGTGCCCACGCTCGAAGGGTCGAGGGAGGCGCTGGAGCGGATCGCGATGTCGATGCAGCTCGTCTACCTCACGGCACGCGACCATATCTTCACGCGGAAGACAAAGGACTGGCTGCGGCTCAACGGCTTCCCCGAGGCGCCCGTCTATCTACGGCGGCGGACGCGTTTCTGGACGGTGCGGGCCCTGGAGCACAAGGTCTCGCGACTCCGCGAGCTGCGGCTCGCCTTCCCGAACATCCGCTGGGGCGTGGGCGACATGCCGGGCGATGCCGAGGCCTACGCGGCCCACGGCATCCCCTCGATCATCATCGGACCGCGTCCCCTTCCGGGACTCCCGGGCGGCACGCTGCAGGTCACCCGGTGGGCGGAGATCGCCTCACGGGTCGCTCCTTGACGTTTCAAGCGGCTCCTTTTATCATATCACCATGAGGATCCATGTCCTGGTCCAGGGATCCAGGGACTTTCCTCTCTTCACCGACGACCGGGACCGCAGGACCCTGAGGGATCTGCTGGGCTCGGCCCGCGGGGTCGGCCTCATCGCCTTCGTGCCCGCGAAGCATGCCTATCATCTCGTCCTTCGGGCCGATGGGATCGCCTTGTCCCGTCTCCTGCACGACGTGAACCGCCGCTACTCGCGCGCCTACAAGCGGCGCCACGGGGTCAGCCGCCCCGTCTTCACGGGGCCGACCACGATCTTTGCCCTCCCCGGCCCCTTCTGGGAGGAGCGCACGATCCGAGCGCTGGCCGGACTCGAGACTCCGATGGAGGTCTGGAAGGCACGGATGACCTGGCTCCTGGAACGGGCGGAACGGCAGAAGGATCGTCTGAGAGGAGAGTCTCCAAGAACGATCGCCGTCGCCTGGGCCCGCCAGGCCGGCATCCCGCCCCGCGCGATCTCTGAAGCGATGGGGTACGCGAGCGGCCACTCGGTGAGCGTACTCCTCGACTCGATCCGGAAACGTGCGAAGCGCGACTTGGGGCTGAGGAAGGCGATCGGAAAGGGACCTACGGCGTGACCGCGGGCTGCTGCTTCTGCCACTCCTTGTCGATCGGACCGCTGTAGAACTTCTCCGGGTGCTGGAGAGCCCAGATCTGCTTGGGGATCACGCGGTTCTCCAGGTCGAGCGCCAGCGCCTTCTTGAGGAACCCCACCGCGTCGTCCACGCGCTTCCTCGTGAGGTAGTTCGTGCAGAGCTGCACGAGGAACTCGACCTCCGTGTTCCGGGTCTCGACCTTCGGGCGCGGCGGCGGGGTCGCGGCCGGAGCCTTCCCCAGGAGCTTCTCGACCTGACTGAAGACCGCCTCCCCCGGATGCTCGTCGGTCGCGTGAAGCACCACGTCGTCCTCGTCGAGCAGCACGAGGACGCCCACGCGCTTCAGCTTCCACTTCCGGACCAGGTGGCAGTTCGCGTCGATCCAGATCTCGTGCGTCGCCTTCGCCTGCGCGACGTACCGCATGGGGATGTCCACGCCCTGGGCGTCGCAGGCGATCGAGATGACCAGAAGATCGGGGTGCGTCAGGTGGAACTTCTGAAGCTCGCCTAGGTACTCGCGGCAGCCGCACCAGGAGGCCCAGACGTAGACCAGCTTCTTGCGCCCGGCGTAGTCGCTCATCGCGACCGAGTTGCCGCCCATGGAGCCCAGCCGGACGTCCGCGAGGCGGTCCCCGGGCTTGAACGGGAGGTCCATGCGCCCGATCTTATCAAAGCCCTTCCGGCGAGTCTACCAATCGAGATCGCCCTTCGCCCCGAGCAGCTCGCGGCGGCGCTGCTCCACGATCTTCTCCTTGTTCCCCTTCCGGTTCGCGAGCTCCTTCTCGAGCGCCTCCAGGCGCTTCTTGAGCTCGCCCACTTCGCGGGCCCGATTCTCCTCGCGGAGGTCGAAGAGCTTCCCCAGCACCTCGGCCAGCCGCTTCGCGATCCGCTCGCGCTCGTCGGGCGCGGCGCGGCGCGACCGCTCACCCAGTTCCACGCTCTCGCCCTCGAGGGCCCGCATCTCCTTCATGCGCTCGAAGCCCCTGGGATCGCGCTCCTTCATCTCTTCGAGCTGGCGCATGCGAGGCTCGGCCTCGGAGAGCATCCGCATCACGTCGGGACGGCGACCCGCTTCCTGGGCTTCCATCATGCGCTTGTAGGTCTCCGGCTCGTTCTCCTTGAGCCACGCACGGACCTCGTCGGGATTCTCCACGGGGCGCGGCATTGGAAGCGCCTCTCCGGGCCGGGAAGGCTGACCCGGACGCGGAGGCTGGGCCGGGCGGGGCACTTCCTGGACGGTCTCCCCGCCTCTTTTCCGCCGATCCTCCTCCACACGGGCGCGTAGGGCCTGCAGTTCAGTCAGAAGCTTCCGTTGCTCTTCGCTCCCGTTCGCCGTCTGTTGGATCTTCTCCAAAAGGACCCGCTCCTCTTCGATCAGCGGACGCCCCGGACGAGGCGGCTCGGCCTGCTCCCCCTCGACGGGGCGCTTCTTGTCGAGCAGCCTCTTGCGTTCCTCAAGGATCCTCTTCCGGTCGGTCTCCTCCGCGGGATCTTGGAACGCCAGGGCGCAGAACGCGATCAGGGTGATCATCAGCGGCTCCTTTCCAGTCGGTCGAGGTCGAGCCAGCAGGCGTCGAGCGCGTGGTCGAACCGGCCGTCTCCCCGCCACGGCTCGACGTGCACGCGGAAGAACGCCTGCGGGGGTTCCGGCAGGGCGGTCGGCGTCTTTACCGGGGGCGGCATGAGGAGGAAGACCAGGGCCGCGATCATCGCCGCCGCGGCCGCCGCGCTCGAGACCCACGCCCCGAGCCCGAACCGGCGCAGGCGCGGGACTCCGCCCGTGTACCGCTCGTTCGAGGCCGCGCGGTACACCCCGCGGACGTCGTCCATCTCCTCGACGTCCCGCTGACAGCCGGCGCACGTCGCGAGGTGGCGGAGGAACTCCGCGCTCTCGGACTGCCCCACCTTTTCTTCGATGAACCTAGCGCATTCCATGGGTCTTCAGCACCTTTCTCAAATGCTCCATCGCATAGTGCATCCGCCCGAGCGCCGTGTTGAGCGGGCACCCGGTCATCTCCGCGATCTCCTTGAACGAGAGCCCCGCCTCCTCGCGCAGCAGGAACACCTGCCGCTGCTCGAGAGGCAGCCGCTCGACCGCCTTGAGCAGCGCGCGCCGCCGCTCGCCCTCCTCGATCGACTCGACCGGCCCGGGCGCGTCCGACGCGAACCGCTCCGGCGAGAGCTCCTCGTCCAGCTCCGAGATCGGCGCCTCGGGCTTCCGCCGCCGGGCCTCGTCGATCGCGAGGTGGTTCACGATGGTAAAGAGCCACGACTCGAACCGGCCGGTCGGCTGGTACGTCCGGATCGACCGGAAGACGCGGAGCAGCACCTCCTGGGTGAGGTCCTCCGCCCCGTGCTCGCCCACCAGGCGCCGCGCGAACCGGTAGATCCGATCGCCATACTCCCGGACCAGCCGCTCGAAGGCCGCGGGCTGGCCCGCCTTGAGCCCTTTGATCAGATCGTCCATCGGCTCCGAACCTGAAACGTTCATGTCCCCTGCTTTATTGTGTATGATCCGCCATGCTCCGGGCCCGCCCGATCGTCCCGCTCGCCGCGGGGTTCGTGGCGGGGGCGGCGATCGCCCGCGCGACCGACGTCGGGTTCGTCTTTCTGGCGATCGCGCTCCTCTCCGCCGGCCTCATTATACGGTGGCGCGGCCCCATCCTCCTCGCCCTGCTGGGAATCGGGCTCGGAGGGATTCGGCAGGAGGCGGCCGAGACCCGCATCCGGCCGCCTCTCCCGCAGACGGTCGAGGGGACCGTCGACGGCCCGCCCCGCATCTCCCGGTCGCTCGCCGACCCCGCCGGCGCGCCCCTTGAGGACGGCTCCTTCGTCGTCGGCCGCACCCAGGTCCGGTTCTTCCGGAAGAAGCTCGCCCTGATCGGAGGCGAGCACGTCCGGGTCCGCGGGAAGGCGAAGCCCCCCGCTCGCGCCACCAACCCCGGGCAGTTCGACTACGGCGCCTACCTCGAGCGACAGGGGATCGACACGATCCTGACGCTGGAGGGGGACCCCGAACTCCTGGAAGGCCCGCCCGCGTGGAGCCGTGTGCGCGAGAGGATCCGCCGCCTCTTCGACCACGGGATGCGCCCCGAAGTCGGGGCGTTCATGAGCGCGATCGTGCTGGGCCGGCGCGAGGCGGTGCCCGACGACTTTATCCTCAACCTCCAGAGGAGCGGCACCGCCCACCTCCTGGCCATCTCGGGCCAGAACCTCGTGATCGTGATGCTGAGTCTCTGGGCGATCCTCGTCCTCGCGGGAATCCACGGGCGGACGCAGACCCTCCTGCTCCTCGGCTCCCTGGGGCTCTACACGCTCCTGACGGGGCTCCAGGTCTCCGTCGTCCGCTCCTTCCTCATGATGGCTTTCTTCTTCGGCGCCGACCTCGCGTGGCGGAGGCGGGACGCGCTGACCGCGCTCGCCGCGGCGGCGCTGGCGATCGTCTCCTGGGACCCCGCCCAGGTCGCCGACGTCGGCTTCCAACTCTCGTTCCTCGCCGTGCTCGGCCTCTCCTTCATCGCGCCGATCTTCCACGCCTTCACCGGCACGGGAGGATGGCTGTGGAACCGGGTGCGCATGGCGGCCGGGGTCTCGGTCGCCGCGTGGCTCGCGACCGCTCCCGTCGTGCTGGCCGACTTCAACCTCCTCACCCCCGGGATCGTCGTCGCCAACCTCCTCCTCGTCCCGCTCCTCTCTGCCGAGTTCGGGGTCGGCCTCGCCCACCTCGTGATGGCCCCCCTCGGCGCGGGCGCCCTGACGGGTTGGACGGCGAACGCCCTCTTCGACCTGTCCCGAGGAGCCTCGACGCTCGTCACCTCGATCCCCTTCGCCTACGTCTACGCCCCGCCCGCCGGCGCCGGCCTCATCGCCCTCTACTACGCGGGACTGGCCGGCTGGACCGCCGGGTGCCGCCGGACGCGCGAGCGGTGGTGGAAACCCCTCTGCGCGACGGTCATCGTCCTGCCCCTCGGCCTGACCCCGCTCCGCCATCACCCGGTCCCCGAACCCTTCCTTGCGGTGCTCGACGTGGGCCGCGGCAGCTGCGCCTATCTCGAGTGGCCCGATGGCCGAAACCTCATGGTCGACTGCGGGAGCCTGGACTTCCGCGACCCGGGCGCATCGATCGCCGCCCCCTACCTCTGGTCCCGCGGCGTGACGCGCGTCGACACGCTCGTCCTCACCCACAAGGATCGCGACCACGTGAACGGCGCCCGCTCGGTGATCGACCTCCTCCAGGTGCGGCGGCTGCTCGTGACCCGGGCATTCGACGGCGAGAGCTGGCCCGCCGGCGTCGAGGTGGTCCGGGTTGAACGGCGCGGGCCGCCGGAGCGGTTGGGCGACCTCGAGATCCTCGGCCCGCCGATCTGGGAGAAGTTCGGCCGGGACGTCCCGGCGAACGAGACCTCGATCGTCCTCCGCGCGGCCGGAGTCCTCTTCACGGGCGACATCGAGGAGCGGGGCGCGGAGGAACTCCTGACGCTCCCCGACCTGCGGGCCAAAGTGCTCGTGATGCCCCACCACGGCAAGATGTTCCGGCAGCACGTGGAGTTCGTGCGGCGCGTGGCGCCCGAGACGGTCGTCGTGAGCGCGCCCAAGGGCTACTCCTCAGAGAAGGTCCTCATGGCCCTCCCCGTCCTTCCCCGGGTCACGGGGTTCGAGGGGGCCGTCGAAATCCGGGTGAAATAGACCGCACCCGTTCGTTGTAGCCTTGATAGGATGGCGCCCATGGATCGATTCCTTCTGGCGCTCCTGCTCGCGGGATGCGCCGGGCCTTCCGCCGGAACGCCTGAGCGCGGCCTGGCGGTACCGCACGACAGCAGAGGCCGCTGGGGAGTCTCCTCCCCGACGATCGAGCACTGGCTCTACGACCCCGACGAGAAACGCGACCGCGACCCCTCGAACGGCGGCGCGAAGTCCTCCCTCTACCGCGACTCGCTCCCCTTCCCCCAGTTCTCGTGGGGGAGCGGCGATTTCCAGGTGACCCAGCTCGTCTTCCCCGTGGCCGGCGGCCTGATAGCCCGCTACCACGTGATGAATCACGGGAGCGAGCCCCGCAGCGTCCGGCTGCTCGTCGGATCGCAGGATGGATCCACCCGGCTCCCCGCCCTCGTCCCCGCGAGCGCGCCCACCGAGAAGAGCGACACCCGTCTCGCCTTCGACCTGAAGATCGAGGCGGGAGCCAGCCAGTTCGTGGTCCTCGGGACGCCCGAGGCGGCCGGCCGCGATCCCGTGCAGGCGCTGGACGAGGCGACCGCCCGGTGGGAGAAACTCATGGCACGGACGATCACGATCTCCGACCCGGAGGCGCTCTCCGCCTACTGTCGGGACCTGGCCGGCCGGGCGCTCGGGACCCCCGGGTGCGCCGAGGCGGTCCGGAAGCTCGAGGAGCGCTTCGTGCGGAGGGAGGGAGACGCGCTCCGGCTCCTCGGAGAGGTCCCCGAGCCGTGGCTCCTTGACGCGATCGAGGTGAGCGCCTACAAGTCCGACTTCGGGGCCCTCAGCTTCCGCCACGTCGGCTTCTACAACAACCGGACGCTCGACCTCGAGCCGGGTTGCGCGCCCCCGGGCGGGTTCCTCATGCCCGTCGGCTCCAAGCACAAGGCGAAGATCGACGGAAAAGACGCGGAGGCGAAGGACGGCCTGCTCCGGATTCCCTCGGGAACAAAGCGGGTCGAACTCACCCGACCGTACTGACCATGGCCGCCGACGGCGATGACGGCCCCCTCTGGAAGCGCATCGTGACGAACGAAATCCTCTGGCTCGTCGTGGCCGCGGCGGTGATCCTCTCCCTCGCCTTCCACCTCGCCACGAAATGACGAAGCCCCTCACGGTCGCCGAGCAGACGGACTACCGCGAAACGTCGCGCCACAGCGACGTCCTCCGCTTCATCGACCAGCTCAAGGGCACGCGCCCCCGCTTCACGCTACACTCCATGGGCAAGAGCGGCCTGGGGCAGGACATGCCGGTCCTCGCCTTCGGACAGCGCGAGGCCTCCAAGCCCGTCGTCCTCGTCCTCGCCAACATCCACGCGGGCGAGGTCGA
>CAZSCC010000056.1:0-7438 GCA_964604905.1 uncultured Planctomycetales bacterium | reverse complement strand
CCGAGCAGCTGCTCCGCGGGAAGGCCCCGCGGGTCCTCACGCCCCATCCCGGCGAGGCGTCGCGCCTCCTCAAGCTGAACCCGGCGGCGATCCAGGCGGACCGGAAGAACGCGGCCGTCCAGCTCGCCCGGCGCTTCCTGGCGATCGCCGTCCTGAAAGGCCACCGGACGGTGGTGGCGGACGGAAAGCAGATGTACGTCAACACGACCGGCAACCCCGGCATGGCGACGGGCGGATCGGGGGACGTGCTGGCCGGCGTGATCGGCGCGCTGATCGCTCAGAAGCTCTCCCCCTACGAGGCGGCCTGCCTGGGCGTGCGGGTCCATGGCCAGGCGGGCGACCGGGCGGCCCGCGCCGTGGGCCAGGTTTCCCTCATGGCGACCGACCTCCTCGCCCAGCTCCCCGCCGCCTTCCGGAAGGGATGAACGCAGCCGGCGGGTTTTTCCTCGGGGACAAATCCTCCTGTTAGAATTATCCCCGCCGATCTATAATCGGCAGCCCATGAAGACCCAGCTGCGGATGATCCGCGGGGACATCACCACCGTCGATGCCGAGGCCATCGTGAACTCGGCCAACAACGACCTCGTCATGGGCGGCGGCGTGTCGGGCGCGATCCGGCGCGTGGCCGGGCCCGCGCCCCAGGAGGAATGCCACGTCATCGGCACCATCCCCCTCGGCACCGCCGTCGTCACCTCCGGGGGACAGCTCAAGGCGCAGTGGATCATCCACGCCGCCGTCAACCCGCTCGGGCTCTGGGCCGACGGGAAATCGGTGCGGAACGCCACACGCGCCGCGCTCAAGAGGGCCGACGAGAAGAAGGTCAAGCGGCTCGCGTTTCCCGCCATCGGCACCGGCACGGGCGCCCTCCCCGTCGAGCGCTGCGCCGACATCCTGATCGAAGAGGTGATGAAGTACTGCGGGGACGACCAGACCTCGCTCGAAGAGGTGATGTTCGTGCTCTACGACGAGAAGCCGTTCGCCATGTTCGAGGAGCGGTTCAAGGTGAAGGTGCTCGGCGAGCCACCCACGCCCGAGGTCCCGTATGTGCCGGAGACACGCCGCTCCGAGGACCGCGGGAGTCGAAGGCCGGGCGGCCGGCCCGCTCCGCCGCCCCCGCCCGCCACCAAGGCCGCTCTGCCCCCGCTCAATCCGCCTCTGCCTCCGCCTCTGCCTCCGCCAACTCCCCCCCCTCCGCCTCTCCTTCTCCCTCCACCTCCACCGGCCGAGGCGCCTCCCGCCCCCGGGGTGTAGGGCTAGCGAAACCGCACGTCCTTGAACTCGAACGGGATCTTCCGCTCCCGATAGCCCGCGGGCGCCTGGAAACGCAGCGACGTGAGTTCCGCCTGCGCCGGCACCGTGAACTCGATCGACATGAAGATCGCGTCCTCCGTCGACTGCTCGCCGCGCGTGTAGCGGCCCGCGAACTCGCGGCCCTCCTTGTCCAGCGCCTTCATCTCGAGGCGGCTCCCCAGCTCGGCCGGGCGAACTTCGATCCTCGCGCGCAGCCGCGTCGTGTCCCGCGCGCAGGTCAACAGCTTGACGGTGCAGGCCTCCTGCTTCTGCAGCGCCCCCGCCGACTCCTCCGGCTTCTCGAACGCGAAGACCATCAGCGACTCGGGGAAGACGAGCTCGAGCGACCCCTGGATCCGCGCGAACTTCGTCGCCTTCCCGGGCGGCACTTTCGCCATCTGGAGCGCCTGTTGTGTCTGGACGTAGGCGAACCCGAGCGGCCGGCCCCCCGGGTCGGGAGGGAGGTCTCCCGCGTAGGAGTTCCCGAGGTCGTCCACCAGCTCTTCAACCCGCAGCAGCGCCATCTGCGGACGGGTCCCCTTCTCCCAGCCCCAGCGGAAATCGAAGAGCGTCCGGGACGTCTCGCCCCCCTGCAGGTCGTAGGTCGTCGTCAGCTGCATCCCCTCGAGGCGCACAAAGTACTGGTCGCGCAGCACGCGCGGGGCGTCCGCGAGCTTCCCCTCGGAGAGCGTGACCGTCACCGTGTCGTCCCGCCGGCACTCCGCCGACCAGGTCACGTTTCCCGCCGCACGGCAGAGGGACTCGACCGCCTCGAAGAGCGGCGTCTGCTCGAACGCGACCGTGATCCTCGACTCCTCCGGCGCGAACGACGAGGCGATCCGCGCGGTCGTCTGCTTCTGGATCTCCTCCACCACCTCGCGGAAGAGCGCGTCTTTCTTCTTCAGGGTGATCCGGCTGGGCCCCGCCTCAAACTGGCGGACCCGCTCGCCCTTCTCCAGATCGGACAGAACCTGGGCCGCGCGGGCCCGGATCTCCGGGTTGACCCCCTTCATCGCCTCGCGCAGCGCCTTCTCCGCGCCGCGCCCCACCCGGACCAGCTCTACCAGCGCGCGCTCCCGGACCTCGATCGCGTCGTCCCCCAGGTCCTGGATCCATCCGGCGATCTTCGCGTCGTCCCGGGGGAAACACAGGAGGGCGAAGAGCAGGACCCTCACTTGAGCACCACGTCCTTGAGTTCAAAGGGGACCCGCCGCGGGTAGGTTTCGGTCACCACCGACAGCCGGAGCCTCTCGGGCACGCCCAGGCCTTCGCGGTCGCGGTAGGTAAGACGGTAGGTGGCGCTCGTCCCGGTCGAATTCATCGAACTCCCCCACCTCTGGTATGGACGCCCCTCGGCATCCTCGAGGACCAGGCTGTCCGTGTCGGGCCAGAGAACCTTCTCCTTCGCGGAGAGCTCCAGCTCCAGGCGGATCTCCTCCTTCTCCCGCTCGACCTTGGCCAGAGAGGCCTTGATCCCACCCGCCTCGCGCACCTGCACGCCCGCCTTCCCCACGTTCTCGAAGACGATCTCCTCGACCTTCCGCGCCAGCGTGAGCGCCACCGTGCCGCGGAGGAGGACGATCTTGCGGGCCTCGTCCGCCGGGAGCGCGAGCGAGAGCAGGGCCACCGCGCCGCCCTCGCTCGGAGGGCGCACGCGGACCGTCGGCTTCGGGCCGTCCCGGAGGAGGGAGCGGCCCGTGTCGTCCTCCGCCCGGACGATCGAGCAGGTCACCTCGGCGTCCACGATCCGGAGCCGCGGCTCGCTGCGCAGGAGGAGCGTGAGCTGGAGCTGCGACGCGGGATCTTCGCGGAACGTCACGTCCGTGCGGCGCACGAGCGAGAGCACCGACGCCGCGAAGCCGCCGTGATGGAAGCGCGGCCCGCGCGGCGGGTCGCCCGGGACGGCCTGCAGCTTTCCGCCCGGACCGCGCACGATCGCGAGCCCCGCCTGCCGGCACACCTCGTCCAGCGCCTCGAGGAACGGCGCGCCGCGGAACGAGACCGTCACCGGCCGGTCGCCCTCGGGCACGTCGATCGGCCGGCTCTTCGAGGCGGCCATCAGCTCGCGGAGCACGTCTCCGGCGCTCCGGTCCCGGGCCACGAAGGTCACCCGCTGAGGCAGGACGTAGGCGTCGCCGGCCTTCTCCCGCGCCTCGATCCCGGCGAGCGCGGCGTCCGCCCACCAGGCGAGCTCGGCGTCCTTCCCGGCCGCCAGCTCCGCGAGTTTCGCCTTGGCGTCGCCCTTCGAGAGCAGTTCATCCACGGCCGTCCAGCCGCCCTTCCTGAGCCTCGAGGCGAGCTCGGCGTCCTGGGGGAACAGCAGGAGGAGCAGGAGACTGCAGCGCATCCGTTCGAGATTATAACGACTTCGTCGGGGGATTGGTCCTACAATGGCTCCCGTGCTTGCGGTCCTCCTCTCGGCGCTGCTCCAGCAGGAGACGCTGGACGCCCTGCTCCGCCGCCTTTCGGACGACGACCCGTCGCGCCGCGACGAGGCGGCGAAGGGGGTCTCGGACCGCTGGAAGGAGTGGAAGGAGGCGGACCTCGCCAAGTTGCGCAAGGCCGGGGAGGACCCGGACCAGGAGCTCGCCGGCCGCGCGCGCGAGGCGCTCGCCACGATCGAGCTCCGGCGCCGCCTGGGCGATCTGCTCCCGGGGAGGATCCCCGGCCTCGAGGACGCGATCCGGAACGGCCCCGACGCGCGCCGCCGGGGCGTGCTGGCGCTGGCGGCCGCGGAGTGGCGGGAGAAACGGCTCGACGACGGCTCGCTGAGGACGCTCTGCGCGCTCGCCCTCGAACGCCGGTGGTCGCTCGCCCCCGAGGAGCGCCTCGCGCTCACGGACCCGAAGATCGTCCCCTATGCGCCGTTCCTCGGGCCCCTCCTCGCGCACGAAAACGTCGACGTCCGCATCGCCGCCGCCGACCGCCTCGGCGGGCTGGGCGCGCGAGAGTTCGCCCCCGGCGTGGCGGCGCTGCTCAAGGAGACCGACAAGAGCCCCCGCGTCATCGCGATGCGCTCCCTCGCAGAGATGGGCGCGCGCGACCAGGCGCCGGCGGTCGCCGCCCTGCTCGACCCCACCGAGGCGTACGAGATCCGCATGACCGCGATCGAGGCGCTCACCCGGCTCCAGGCGACCGAACCCTACGCCGCCCGGATCCTCCCGAACCTCGCGGACGGGGCGGGGCCGGTGGTCACGGTCTCCATCCAGGCCCTGGGCCACACCGGGACGCGAGCCCATGCGGCGCGCGTCGCGGAGCTGTTGAAGAGCGATTCGCCGACGACCCGCGCCGCCGCGGTCGAGGTGCTCGGTCGAATGGGGGCGCACGAGCAGGCCGGCGCGGTCGCCGCGCTGCTCAAGGACGAGACCTGCAACGGGCTGGCGATCGAGGCGCTCGGCCGCATGGGCGCCGTGGGGCAGGTGGAGGCGATCCTCCCCTTCCTCACGAACGAGGACGACGTCCTCCGGGGCCACGCCGCCCGGGCGCTCGGACGGATGGGCGCGGCCGACCGGGCGCCGCGCCTGCTGCCGCTCCTGGGCGACATCTCCACGGACGTGCGATGGAAGGCCGTGCAGTCGCTGGGAGACCTCCTCACGCCGGAGACGTCGGGCGAGGTCGCGAAGCTCCTGGCGTCGAAGCAGAAACTCGTCCGGGGACTCGCCGCGAACATCCTGGGCCGCATCGGGGCGGCCGACCGGTCGGACGGGATCGTTCCCCTGCTCGAGGAAGGCCAGCCCTTCCTCCGCTGCGAGGCGGTCAAGTCGCTGGCGGCGCTCCGCGCCGGACAGCACCTCCGGGAGATCGTCCCGTTCCTTCAGGACGAGT
This sequence comes from uncultured Planctomycetales bacterium, assembly GCA_964604905.1. Taxonomy (GTDB): domain Bacteria; phylum Planctomycetota; class MHYJ01; order MHYJ01; family JACPRB01; genus JACQFK01. The sequence continues at coordinate 2,323 of CAZSCC010000056.1, read as the reverse complement.
TCAAGGAGGTCCGGATCGACGCCGCCCTCTCGCTCGCCCGGCTGGCCGGAACGCCGATGGACGACGCGGAACGGCGGTCCCTCTTCCGGCATCTGGACGAGTCGGCGGAGAGCTTCACCGCGCCCGTGCGCCTCGCGGCGCAGGTGGCCCTGGCGTGCCACGGCAAGGGCGGCGCGGCCTATCAGCGGCAGGTCCTCCGGGGGATGCGCGAAAGCGGCCAGGACTTCGCGGACGCGCTCTTCGACGGACTCGCCGCCCTGCACGAGAAGGCGGGCTCGGAGAAGCTCTCGCAGGCGATCGTGCTGGACCGAGCTGTCGACTCGATCGAGCGCCTTCGCGAGGTCTTGGCCTCCGCGGGGCTGCGCCTGGAGGAGTCGGAGTTGCTCTCGGGCCGCATGCCGCCCGGGGTGCGGACGACGCCGCGCCGTCTTCTTCAGGGCCTCTGGGAGGTGAGGTTCGTCGTCCCGGAAGGCGACCGCGTGCGGCTCCTCTTCCTCGACGAGGCCTACGACTTCTGGGAGAAGCGGCTCACGGGGAAATGAGGCCCTACCCGCGAAACAGGTAGTAGCTCACGAACGCGGCGCACTCGCGGGCGACGAAGTACGGCTCCTTCGCCAGGCGACGCGTCATCGGGCACGGCACGGTCGCGCACGCGACCCCCATCCGCCGCGCCGTCAGCTTGATCCGCGCGAGATGGTAGTAGTGGCTCACCGCGACCACGCGGCGCTCCTTGAGGTTCGCCAGGGTCGCGTACGTATTGACGCCGGCGGGATCGGCTACGATCGCCGCCTCCGGCACGCCCCAGTGCACGGCGAGTCGGATCATCGCCGGCACCTCGTCGGGAGCGCCCGAGAGGACGAGCCTCGGCGCCGTGCCCGCATGGAAGAGACGGACGCCGTGCTTCACGCGGTCCTCGAGCGCGAGCGACGGCCGGCCGTCCTCGTACACCCGCGCGCCGAAGACGACGATCGCCTCCGCCGGGCGCGCGTAGTCGGTCGCCCCGAACGAGAAGAGGTGCAGGAGGAGGAGGAGCGGCCCGGCGACAAGCGCCCCGGCCAACCGCGGCCTCCACCCGAGCGACGGGCCGTCGTAGAACATCCGCGCGACGGCACCCGTGAGGAGCGCGACCGTCACGAGCGAGAACGGGACCGCGGCGGCGACCAGGCCGCCCGCGCGGAGGACGTAGAATTCGGCAACGTTGAGGAGCGCCAGGACGAGGTGGGCGACCAGCACGAGCGCCGCCGCGCGGTGGCGCACCAGGAAGGCGGCGCCGAGGAGCGCGCCGTCGAGGGCCCAGAGCGCCCCGCCGCCCGGCCAGCGGACCAGGATCCCCAGGAGCGACGCGTCGAGCGTGAAGAACGAGCGCGCGGCGTCGACCAGGAGCGCGACCCCCACGAGGGCGAGGGCCCCGTCGAGGAACGCGAGCGTGCGCTGTCCGGCGCGGCGCCAGCGGGTGGTGTGCTTGCGGGACGGCAGGCTGGCGTAAACCATTTCTTCCCCCTCGGTACGGCAGGGGGAGTATAGCACACGAAGTGATAGGCGGGCGGCCGGCTTATCGCCTTGGGAATGAAAAACGCCCCGGCCGTTTCCAGCCGGGGCGTTTCGTGAATTACGGTCTCTTGATCTCCGCTATCTCCTGATCTCCTTAGAATTCGTCCCCCATCCCCTCGCCGCCGCCGCCGGCCCCGGCCGCGGGCTTCTTCTCGGGGATATCGGCGATGACGGCGTCGGTCGTCAGGAGGAGCGAGGAGACGCTCGCGGCGTTCTGGAGCGCGCTGCGCACGACCTTCGTCGGGTCGAGCACGCCGAATTTCATCATGTCGCCGTACTCGAGGGTCTCGGCGTTGAAGCCGAAGTTGACGTCCTTCGCGTCGCGGACCTTGTCGATCACGATCGCGCCGTCGACGCCGGAGTTGGTGGCAATCTGTTTGATCGGCGCCTCGACGGCCCGGCGGATGATGTCGATGCCGGTCTTCTCGTCGTCGTTGGACGCCTTCACCTTATCGAGCACCTTGGCCGCGCGGACGAGCGCGACGCCGCCGCCGGGGAGGATGCCCTCCTCGACCGCCGCGCGGGTCGCGTGGAGCGCGTCCTCGACGCGGAGCTTCTTCTCCTTCATCTCGATCTCGGTCGCGGCGCAGACGTTGATCTGGGCCACGCCGCCGGCGAGCTTGGCGAGGCGCTCCTGGAGCTTCTCTTTGTCGTAGTCGGAGGTGGTGGTCTCCATCTCCTTCTTGATCTGGCCGATGCGGGCCTGGATGGCCTCGTGGTCGCCGCCGCCGTCGATGATCGTCGTGTTGTCCTTGGTGATGGACACACGCGC
>CAZSCC010000055.1:0-5482 GCA_964604905.1 uncultured Planctomycetales bacterium | reverse complement strand
AGCCGCTCGACAAGGAGGTCGATCGACTCCCGGCGCCGGAACGTCGCGAGGATCTCGACCGCCCGCTCGCGCTGCAAAGAGGCGGCGTCCTTCAGTTCCGCGGCCAGCACGTCGTACCCCTCCCACACGTCGAGGCGGAAGAGCGCCTCGGCGGCGCTCACCCGATAGTCCGCGCGGGCGTGCTTGAGGAGCGTGTGGAGGAGCGCGAGGCCCGAGCGGCCGGCCTGCGGGAACACGACCCCCGCCGCCGCTCGCGCCACCTCTTCCTGAGGGTCGTCCAGATATTTCGCGAGCGAGGGGGCGAGGCTCCCTCCGCCCAGGAGGCCCAGCGCCTCGATGAGGCCCGCCCGGACCCCCTTGTCCTCCGCCTTCTCAAGGGCCGCCTGCAGGCGCCGCAGCGTCGACGGCGGTGCCCAGGATCGGACCAGGCGCGCGAATTCGGAGAGGTTTTCGCCGCGGAGACGGCCCGATTCGACCGCCCCGAGCGCGGTCTCGAGCGCCGCGGGGTCGCCCGTCCGGAGCCGCTCCGCGATCGCCGCGAGATCGAAGTCCTCCTGCAGCGCGAGGAGAACGGCGAGGCCGAGAGAGAGCATCACGGCCGGCCTCCCGAGGCGGTGCCCGAACCGGCCGACCGACCGCCCCGCGGCTGGCGGGGCTCCGGCTTCTCCTTGCCGCCTTCGGTCGCGTCCTCCTTGCCCATCGACTTGGGCTTCTTCTCCGGCTTTTCCCCGCCGCCGCCGCCTCCTCCTCCTCCCACCTCGATCTCCTTCACGACCAGCGAATAGGCGGGGAGCGAGGCGCGGCGCATCACAACCTCCCAGGGAGTCCCCCGATGTTTCTCGATCATCCGGTCGGCGAAGTCGAGGTCGGCGTGCAGCTCTTTGAGATCCCCCAGGAAGCGGACGTGCTTGAGGGGCTCCCCGCCGTGGCAGAGGAAATAGACCTGGGCGCCGATCGAGTCGAGCGGCTTTCCCAGCGCCTCCTTCACCCGGGGAACGCCGAAGGCCCCCGCCGCCGGCCGTCCCACCTCGTCGCAGAACGCCGCCAGCTGCTTGAACGCCTGCGCGAGCAGTTTCATCTGGACCAGGAGCGCCTCGGCGGTCGCGAGCCCGCGCTTACTCGCGGTCGCGCCGAACTTCTTCGTGAGGGCGAGCAGCTCGGCCGACTGGGCGTCCAGGTCCTTCCCGTGGCGGAGGGCCGTCTCGCGGAGGCGTCCCCAGACGGCAGGGCCGGCGTCGTTCCTTACCGATTCGAGCAACGCCGGGAGGACCAGCGGATCCTCCTTCAGCGTGCCCTCGGCGTTCACGACGAGCGCTCCGCCCTTCGCCGCGAGCTCGGGGGCGCCCTGGATCATCCTCTCCTGATGGAGCCTCCCCCAGAAGTGGGCCGCCGAGAGGAGCAGCGGGTCGCGCGACGCGTGGGCCACGACCTGGGGCCGGGATCCCAGGTCGGGGCGGGCCATCCGGAGCTTGATCTCGTCGAACGCGGCGCCGCAGAGCGCGTGCTGCCCCTTGCAGAGCGCGCACTCCTGCCGGGCGCAGAAGCTGTCGGCCTCTCCGTCCTCGCTCCAGAGCGAGGTCCGCCCGCCCGTCTGCGCGGCCAGCCGAGCGAGGGCCCAGTACCCGAACCCCGACGGGACGAGCGGGGCGGGGTCGGGCACGCCGAGCGGCCAGCCCCAGGGGAACTCGATGAACGCGCCCTCCGGCCCCTTGAGCAGCAGGCCCTTGTCGGCCGCTTTGACGGCGGTCGGGTTCCGCTTCCAGTAGGTGTCGCTCGTCAGCGCCTCCGGCGCGATCGCGTGGAACGCGAAGCCCGAGCGTTTGAGGACCGCGAGGGTCCCCTCGACGTCGTCCTCGTTGTCGCCGTTCACCTGGGTGAAGAGGACGAGGAATTTTTTCGGCGCGGTGGCGCCCGAGAACAGCGCGGTGGCGCCCCGGACGTTCAGGAGGCAGTTCCGCAGGTCGACGTCCGGCGGCGGGGTCTCCACGGCGGTGCGGATCGCCGACGCCGCGGCCCCCGCGTCCGGCACGGCCTTCAGGACAAGCTTCGGCGCCTTGCCGAACGCCACGACCGCGTGCATCGTCCTTGAGCCTTCGAAGGCCCGCGTGACCGAGCGGGCGAGCAGATCCCCGGAGCGCGGCGCGGAGTCGACGAGCCAGATTACGAGCGACCCCTCCTGCTTCCGGGCGGCCGTCGCGATCCCCTGGACGATCTCCGGAAGGGTCGCATAGCGCTGGGGCTCGAATGAGGGGCCCTCCGCCTGGAGGAAGAGGGTCAGGATCGACGACAGAACGGCCTGCATGGGCGGCGCTCCTTTCTCGGCCCCTCTCCCCCCGGTAGGTGGAGGCTGCCCTGGGATTCGTTACCGGGGAAAACGGAGGGGCCTGGAGGGCCTTCTATAGGGTGATGGCTCGTCGGAACATCTACCTCGGGATCCTCCTGGCCGTCGCCGCCTTCTGCGGGTTTTCCGCGGTGCAGGGCGGTCGCTCCTGGCGCGCGATCGGCGCCGTCCAGTCGCGTATCTCGCCCGACGGCGCGTCGATCGCCTTTGCCTACCAGGGCGCGATCTGGCGCGTCCCGCGCGACGGCGGCCTCATGCGCCGCCTCACGTCGGGCAAGGGCTTCGACGGCGAGCCCGCCTGGTCCCCCGACGGCCGCTGGATTGCCTATGCCGACGCCCTCACGGGCGCGGTCGCGCGCGTCGACGCGGAGACCGGGCAGCCGAAGCCGATGCCTCCCGCGACGGTCAACGGCCGCCTCGCGGTGCATCCCGACGGAAAGCGCCTGCTCGGAAACTTCAAGACGCTCGGGTGGCTCGACCTCGAGACGGGCGCGATCACTCCGCTCCTCGACCCGCCCCGCGCGGCGGCGGTCTTCGCGCTCTCGCCCGACGGCGCGCGCGTCGCCTTCGCGACCTCGCAGGACGTCCCGGGGGAGCAGGGCGGGTACGACGGGCCCCAGATGGACGTCTGGATCGCGGCGGGCGGGAAGGTGGAGAAGCTGACGCGGTTCCCGTCGCGGATCTACACGCTCGGGTGGGCGGTGGACGAGCTTCTCGCGGTGAGCGACCTCGGCGGCGCCCACAACGATCTCTGGGCCATCCCGCTCAAGGACCCGGACCGCCCGCGCAAGCTGACCTCGGGGCAGGCCGACGAGGACTGGCCTTCCGTCTCGGCCGACGGCCGATGGCTGGTGTACACCGACAATCGTGAAGGCGCGACCGCGCTCGTCGTGCGCGATCTCAGGAGCGGCGAGGAGAGGACGGTCGCGATCACGGGCGTCGACTTCGGCGTGCCGGCGGGGACGCTCAAGGTGTCGGTCGTCGAGAAGGGCAGCGGGAAACCGCTCGTCGCGCGGGTCGCGCTCCGCGAGCACGACGGCAAGACGCTCGCCCCGCCCGGCGCGCTCTACCGCCTGAGCGGCGACCAGATGCATTTCTACTGCGACCGCGCGGCCGACCTCTCCGTCCCGGCCGGGAAGATCCACGCGTACGTCTATCGCGGGATCGAGTACCGGATGGCCCACGCGGAGGTCGACGTCGCGGCGGGGAAGGCGGCGGAACTGCGGATCGAGCTGGAACGCTGGACCGACCCGACCGCGCGCGGCTGGTGGGACGGCGAGAACCACATCCACGCGAATTACGGGTACGGCGCGTGGTACAACACGCCGGCCACGATGCGCCTGCAGATCGAGGGCGAAGGGCTCCGCGTCGCGAACTTCGTGGTCGCCAATTCCGACACCGACGGCATCTTCGACCGCGAGTTCTTCCGCGGCCGCCCCGACCCGCTCTCGAGCGCGGAGCACGTCCTCTACTGGAACGAGGAGTTCCGCGCGACCCTCTGGGGCCACCTGACGCTGGTGAATCTCAAGCAGCTGGTCGAGCCGATCATGACGGGCTTCAAGGACACGACGAACCCCTGGGACAGCCCGACCAACTCCGACATCGCCGACCGGACCCACCTCCAGGGCGGCCACGTGAATTACACGCACGCCGCGCAGAACGTGGGCGACCCGTACCTGAGCGCCTACTCCGCCAAGTCGCTGCCGGTCGACGTCGCGCTTGGCAAGATCGACTCGCTCGACATCAACGGCAGCTTCGAGGCGACCGTTCCTCTTTGGTATCGCCTCCTCAATTGCGGCTTCCGGCTGCCCGCCTCGGCGGGGACCGACTGCTTTCTGAACCGCATCCGGAGCCGCCTGCCGGGCTCGGACCGCGCGTACGTGAAGATCGACGGCCCGTTCTCCTACGAGGCCTGGGTGAAGGGCCTGAAGGCGGGCCGCTCGTTCGTGACGAATGGCCCGATGCTGGAGTTCACGGCGGGCGGGGAAGGGCCGGGCGGGACGGTCCGGCTGGCCGCGCCGGGCGAGGTGGAGGTCCGGGTCGCAGCGACGGCCCCCGTCGCGGTCGACCGCGTGGAGATCCTCTTCAACGGCACGGGGGTGGCGAAAGGGGACGGGGCGGTGAAGGTCGATCGCAGCGGCTGGCTGGGCGCTCGCGCCTATGCGGGGCGCCTCCAGGTGCATACGAGCCCGGTCTACGTGGAAGTGGCGGGGACGCGGGCGGGGTCAAAGGCCGACGCCGAATACTTCCTCGCGTGGATCGACCGGCTTGAGGCGCAGCTCAGGAAGCGCGACCGGGTGCCGGGCGCCGAGCTCCAGGCGCGGGTCGCGGCGCAGTTGAACGCGGCGCGGGAGGTCTACCGTATGATTGGCCACTGAGGCACAGAGCAGATTCCCCTTGGAAATGTCTAGGAAGGGATTCTCTGTGCCCCTGTGTCTCTATGGCCAGTCCGTCTGCGGTTACTCTTTCAGCTTCGCCTGGGCCAACTCCACGAACACGGGCGCGTCCTTGCACTCCTTGACGATCAGCTCGTACATCTTCTTGGCCGCGGAAGGCTCCTTGGCGGCGCCCCGGAGGCGCTCGGCCGCCTTGGTCGCCGCCCCCGCGGGCTTCTCCAGCTCGGTGCCCGGCCTTACGCCAGGATCGGCTGCACCACCTTGCCGTGCACGTCGGTCAGGCGGAAGGCGCGCCCCTGGTATTTGAACGTGAACTTCGTGTGGTCGATCCCCAGGAGGTGGAGCAGCGTCGCCTGGAAGTCGTGGACGTGGACCGGGTCCTTCGCGACGTTGTAGCCGAACTCGTCGGTCTCGCCGTAGACGAAGCCGGGCTTCACGCCACCCCCGGCCATCCAGATCGTGAAACAACGCGGGTGGTGGTCGCGGCCGATGTTCTTCCGGTCGTTGAAGTCGCCCTGGGCGAAGACGGTCCTGCCGAACTCGCCGCCCCAGATCACCAGGGTGTCCTCGAGCAGGCCGCGCTGCTTCTCACTCTGGATGGCGGGCGGCGGCATCAAGCCCGGCTTCGCGCTCGGCAAGACGGATGACTTTGCCTACAACATCGTGGAGGACCCGGTCCACGTCCACGACTTCCAGGCGACGATCCTGCACCTGCTAGGCGTCGATCACACGAAGCTCACCTACA
>CAZSCC010000054.1:0-15326 GCA_964604905.1 uncultured Planctomycetales bacterium | reverse complement strand
GCCGACGAGGACGTCCTGAGACTCCTCCACGGAGCGCGAGCCGTCAAGACTCTCTTCGAGGCCTTCGGAGAGTTCCCTGACCTTGGCCCCAAGGCAGGTCGAAGGCCGGTGGCGCGAAACCGAGGGAGCTCTCGGATTCCGACGAGCGGCAGCGAAGGGGGGCGACTCCCAACCACAAATCAGAAACCTTAGCCCGGTCGTCGCCAACAAACGCGATTCTCGAAAGTGCGTTCCATGACCCAACATGTTCACGAGCCGTAGTGAACCCGAAAAGTTGACGCGCAAAATGATCGCCTACCGGGAAAGTGTACACCTCCCCCGGAGGTTCGTTCGCAACTTCTTGAGCGCCAGAAATATGTACGATCGGTTGTCGGCGGCCGGCGGCCTACTCACCCTACATCCCCAGTCTGGGGCTCACGCATCCTGCGGCGGCGCGACTGCCGCCACTGCGGGAGGCGCGTTACAACCCACGCGAAGACGGCGGGGTTAGCATATCCCAAGCCTTTTTGAGCTCATCCAGGACCGCTGGCCACGCGGCATCGGCTTCGTCCGGCGTCCGCAGGTCTGTCGCCTGCCTTTCGTTGTTCCACTCCGTTGGAAGAAACTCGTTGATCTTCTCCCCTTCGAGAACGAGCGCGACGACAGGGAAGGCGGAGTCCCGTGCGGGGCGTACCATCGCGCGGCGGATCTCCTCACGGACCGGCGGCGAGGCGAAGCTGTTACGAGTCGCGACCAGAACGAACGAACGCGCGCAGTCAAGCGCATCGAGGTATTCAGGACGCCAGAGAAAGCCGGGGCGCGTGTCACGTTTGTCGATCCAGCATGGGACGCCCGCGCCAACGATGCGCTTACCAATCGTGTCCACCCACGAGTGGTCTGCGCACGCGTGGCTTACGAAGCAGCCGGGAGATGTCGGACGATATGGGGGCGGGTCACCTGAGGCTGGCGCGAGGAAACTGCTGCGTCCATAGTCGGCAGCGCCGATGTCGAACCCTGCGGCTTGTAGGACTCGGAGGTCCCCTTTCTTTTTCGCGATTGCCTGAAGAAGAGCGTGATCGACGCCCACGAATCCGGCGATCTCATCGTCCTTGTCCTTCTTAAGCCGTCGAATGGTGGGCGTCCCAGAATAGGTCACAACGAACGCGTAGAGGTAGTAGGTGACTTCCAGGCCCGCGAACGAACGCGCAAGACCAAGAAAGCGGAATTCGGGGACGACCGGTTCCACCTCCTCGACCTCCTGGCGGTAGGCCCAAAGGATATCCTCGTGCGTGAGAGGCCAAGGGTGACCTGGCGGAAGCGACACGGGCGACCAACTCACGAGCACGCTACCACCCATCGTTGTACCGTGACCGAAGGGCGTCATACAGCCGTGTGCTGCGCGTCGTGTGAGGAGGACACGCCCCGCGCCGTCGCGGGCAAGGAACGATAGCTGGATGACGGCCCGCCCTCGCTTGTCGTCCTCCGAGACGTTTTGCACTTCAGTTTGTGGAAAGAGCGCCGCGAACGGGAGGATTACACCATTGTCGAACGCGGTGGCGACCTTCGGGGCGGCCTCCTCAAGGACAAGGAGCTTTCGGTCGTGCGTGGGGATGAACATTCCGAATCAAGGACGCGGCGCACGTCCCCCATAAATAAAGTGCGCGGCCCAAGCTGATGTTACAATCTTGCCAGACCGACGCTTCGTCACGCGGGCTACTCCTTCATTCCCCAAAGCCATGCTGCACCATCTTCACTCCCCGAGGCTAGGTACTTTCCGTCGGGACTGAACGCAACGCATGCGATTTGTCTTCGGTGGCCAGAGAGAGTTCGGATCTTGATACCAGTCGTGAGATCCCACAAGTCGATATTCGCAGACTCGGTCCCAGCGGCAAGGATCCTACCACCGGGATGAAAGGCGAGCCTGGCAAACCTGCTGCCTCCCTGGAGCTTGTGGAGAAGTTTTCCACTTTCCAATTCGTATACCCTGATGGGTTCCTTCCAGCCAGAAACGGCAAGGGATTTCCCCCCCTGACCGAAAACGATGGACGTGTTTTCAATCTCATCCCCCGCTAAGGTGCGGAGCACGCCCCCTGTGCGCAGGTCATGTATGGATACTGCATTCGCGCCGGTCGCGTAGAGCTGAAAGTCGGCGCCAATCGCAGTGGCAGCAACTGCGGGCATTTCGGTTGATCTCTGTTGCCGCCCTGTCTTGATATCAAAGAATGCCAGGTTAAACGAGTTATCTACACTGAACGCCACGGAAGCGCCGTCCAGCTTGAAACCAATCAGCCTTCCATTGAAGGAACCTACGTCCTTCCCGCTGGAAACCTCCCATAAATTGGACCAACCGGATGAGGTCCTACCTGCGATCAGTTTGCCGTCGGGGCTGAAGTCTAAAGAAGGCAAGGCTTTCAAAGTGCGAACCATTTCGCCTGTAACTACCTTCTGCAGCTGGAACTCTTCGTCGCGAGTTGCGATTCCGAGAAGAACACCATCCGGAGAAAAGGCGATTGACCGATGGGAACCAATATCATTGACGTGATTCTCTGAGAGGGACCTCAGTTGTTGGAAGAGTGAGGGGTCGCGTGAAGCGGCTTCTCGAGTCCGGTTGACTGCCTCCTTGGCTGCTGAGTCATTCGGCTTGTAAGTAAGAGCCCGCTTGAATCCCTGAAAGGCGGCACCGAACTTGGCTGTCTTTTCTGAGCTGGCCGCGCGCTCCATCTCAAGAGAAAACCGGCCATCTACTTGGAGGTTCTTCAGTGACGCGTCTTGGGGCGTCAGCTTAAGCAGAACGTCGATGATGCGGATGGCTCGCATCCAGTCCTTGCTTTGGAACGCGACATCAATTGACTTCTTAGCGTCCGCACATCGCGCGTCGAATGAGGCTATCGGGAAGAAGCCATCGGAGAATTGATCTACCTGCCCGACCTTCTCAAGCGTGACGGAGAACTTGGCATCGAACCCATCGAGATCATACCCTCCAGGCTCGAGGGGCTTCTGGGGTACGATGACGAGCATCTCCGGTTTGCCATCAACGGACTTTGTGCGGATAGGTATGACCCTCTCATCCTTGAGCCAGCCATTGAGTGTGCGGATGTCGGCCTTTACCAGATCGCTAAAATCAGTACTTGATGGCACGTCCATCGTGTAGCGAACGTTGGCCATCCGGATTAGGCGAGGGTCCTCCCCCTTGAGCTTTCCGCTAAGGGACTTGTGGAATACCAGGATGCTGGCTTGCGGGGAGATTTTGTTATCCTCGACTCGCTCCGACTTCTTCATCTCAATGTATTTCCCGTTCTCAAGGACATAGATTCCGTGGAACTCAGGAAGGGCCGGAGTTGCCGCATTCGCTCCCGTCTGGGTGCTAGATGCCGTCGCCGACACGGAGGGAGAAGTCGGAGGAGGCCCCGGGGGCTCGCTCTTGCCGCAGGCGGCAAGCAATGAGACGCATAGCGTTACGCAGGCTTTGATGGGAATGGACTTGGAATGTGGCATACCCGTCTCCCTACCTGTGTTCTGCAAGCTCGTTTGTAAGCGTTAAACTCGTCCCCGGCGGGGACCACTCCCACTCATTCCGAAAGATTAATTCTCTCCGTAAGCCGTGTCGGGTGCAAGAATTAGGGGCGAATCGAAACGCCAAAGTCCAAGATCCGTCACGCCGGTAGCCGAATGGTGTACGCACTTTGCCCCCCAAAACGATCATAACAGTAGAGGGGAAGAAAGACGAAGCCCCCCCCTCGAAGGAGCTGGGATGGGACACATGAAAGATTTCTCTCGGGGGGAGGCGGAATGTCGCGAACCTTCGCCGCCGGAGGCGGTTAAAGAAGGTGGCAGCGGCCAAGACCGACGCCCCGGCCCCCCGGGAGCGTCCCCCGAAGAAGAGGCCTACCACGAAGTACCTGCGCGTCCCCCCCAATCCCATCTGTCCGTCCCTCCTGAAGATGCTCCTGGAGCCGATCGCCGAGCCGAAGACGCGCCGGCGACCGCACCCTCTGGCTTCTCCCTCCTTCCTCCACAGGGTCACGACGAGGCCCAGGGAGATCATCCGGCGGAGCGACGGGCAATTGATGCTGGCTCCCCTCCTCGGAAGCGACGCGGGGGGAGACCTCCCAGGAAATGGATCATGCGCGTGAGGGCCATCGACCCCCAGAAGTATGCGCAGTTCCTGCGGAACCCGCATCATCCCTTCGCGTGCATGAAACCGGAAGATCGCGATGAAGACATCTCTACCTTTTGTGCGCGTCTCTGGGCGCGCACGTGCGAGGATACGGCAAGGCAGAAGTTTCAGGTGCTCAAGCAGGGCGCCGGACAGGTCCGTGCGAAGGCCGCGTAAACGACGCCCGAGGAGGGCGTCCACGGGAGGCAGCTCATGATCGTCAAGAACACGAACGGAACGGGAGTGGAGAAGGACGGACCGATCCACGTCGCGTTCTACATCCGCGTCTCCTCCGACAAGCAGGCGAAGAAGCAGGACGGGTCGCTCGACACGCAACTCGACCTCTTGAATAAGCTCGCCGAATACAAGAAGTCGACCGGCATCAACTGGGTTCTGTCCGAGCGATTCGTGGAAGGCGAGAGCGAGGGCCGGCGCCGGGGGAAAAGCGCAAAGGACACGAACCGCCCCACGTTCCAGAAGATGCTTCAGGTCGCCAAAGCGCAGCTCATCGACGTCATCGTCATCACCCGGATCGACCGGATCTCCCGGAGCGTGGTCGACTTCCTCCTCTTGGTCGAGGAACTGAGCCGTTACGGGGTCAAGGTGGTGTCCCTCCGCGAGAACATCGACATGACGACCCCCACGGGCAAGTTCCAGACGATCCTCATGATCGCCCTCGCCCAGCATGAGCGCGAGATGATCTCGGCCCGCGTGAAGGAGAAGGTCGAGTGGCGCGCGGAGCACGGCCTGCCCATCGGCCCGCCGCCGATCGGCTTCCGCATGAAGGACAAGATGTACGACATCGATGAGGCGTACGCCAGGCACGTCGGGGAGTGCGATCGGCTGTACCTGGAGCACCTGAGCAGCGAAGCCGTCGTACGCGAGTTCAGCAGCTTGGGGTACCGCACGCCCAGCGGTCGACCGTATTCGGTGCCCGTGATCTGCCGGATGCTCCGAAACCCCACGTACGTCGCCAAGATCGAATACGAAGGGCAGGTGTTCGAAGCGCAGTGGAAGCCCATCCGATCCGTGCAGACCCACGAGCGCATCCGGAAGTCCCTCGATCGGAATAACGGGACCAAGCACAGCCCGAACCGCCACCCGGTCGATTACGTGTACCTGCTGCAGGGGTTGCTCCGCTGCGGGACCTGCGGCCACATGATGTCCCCCCAGCCCGGGATCGGCCGCAACGGACGGTACTACCCCTACTACTCCTGCGGCGCCGCCGAAAAGTCCGCCGGAACGGTTTGCCCCTTCCAGTATGTCCCGGCAGCGGCAGCGGACCGCGCGGTCCTCGAGTTCATGAAGAAGCTCGTGCTGAGACCCGAGATGATCGAGACCTTCGCCCGCCGCGCCAACGAGTTCACGTCGCAGACGCTCGGCAAGCTCAGGGAGGATCTGGACCGGGTGCGCCAGCAACTCGCAGCCGTTCGCACCAAGATCGGTCACTACCTGGACGCCATCGGCGAAGGCGGAAAGGCCGCCATGGCGAGCGTCAAGGACCGGCTCGAGATCCTGGAAGCGGAGCGAGAGGAACTGGAGGCGAGCGAGGCACGCCTCAAGGCCGAGTACGAGGCGGAGGGCGCGCAGGAGATCGTCGCCCAAGACCAGGTGCGGACGCTCCAGCTGTTCGAGCAGCTCGTCAAGCGGAACGAGGACAGACCGGATCGCCTGAAAAGCCTGATCCCCCGCTTCATCGACTACGTGGTCTGGCGGACCAAGGACAAGGGGGAGGGAGACTTCGAGGTCTCGCTCTACCCGAACCCCGTCGCCTTGGCACCCGACGCGGTGCTTGGGGAAGAACCGGCCGGGCCCGGGAATTCGGAGCTGGAGGCTGTTGGTTCGTCTGAGACTAACAGATGGTATGCCCGACAGGACTTGAACCTGTAACCTCCTGGTTCGTAGCCAGGCGCTCTATCCAGTTGAGCTACGGGCACCCGTGAGGTGTAGAGCGGACCCTAGTGTACTCGTCGGAAAGGGCTTTTCAAGGACTTCTCGGCGAACCGCCGGGCGCGGCGGGGGGACGAAGGTGATCTCGGTGCAGACTCCTCGGGGCTGCAGCCCTTCTTTTGTTGATCGCGGCGTCCCGGACGACTATCATCGAGTTGGATAGGACCCATGACCAAGATCAAACTCCTGGATAGGCAGTCGCCCCCCAAGATCGAGTGGCTGCGGACGTTCCTCGCCGTCATCGACACGGGCGGGTTCACCAAGGCGTCCAAGTCGATCCGGCTGAGCCAGCCGGCGGTCTCGACCCAGGTCAAGGAGCTCGAGAAGAGCATGGGCACTCCGCTCCTGGACCAGGTGGGCGGGAAGCTCCGGCTCACGCGCGCGGGGGAGATCGTGGCCCGGGAGGCGCGCCGGATGCTCGAGATCGTCCACGACCTCCGGCTCGCCGTGGCGGACTCCGAGGGGACCGTCCAGGGGACGCTGAGCGTCGGGGCCAGCACCACGCCGGGCAACTACCTCCTCCCGGAACTCCTCGCCCGCTTCGAACGCGAACACCCGAAGGCCCGGACCGCGCTCTCGATCGGCAACAGCGACAAGATCATCGAACGCCTGCGCGCGAACGAGGTCGACCTGGGCTTCGTCGGGATCGAGCCCCCCGCGGGCGAGTTCTCGTCGAAGGCGGTGTGGGAGGACGAGATCGTCCCCTTCGCCTCCGCCCGCCACCCGTTGGCGAAAAAGGCGCGCGTCCCGATCGAGGAGCTGGCGCGCGAACGCTTCATCGTCCGCGAGGCCAATTCAGCGACCCGCCGCATGTGCGACCGGCTCATGGCCAAGCTCGACCTCCATCCGCCGATGCTGGAACTCGGGTGCCCGGAGACGGTGAAGCGCGCGGTCGCGGCGGGCCTCGGCATCGGGATCCTCTCCCGCTTCGCGCTCGGCTGGGAAGTCCGGGAGGGGACGCTCGCGGTGCTCAAGGTCCCGGGGTTCTCGCTCAAGAGGCCCATCTACGCCGTCCACCACCGGCGCAAGCATCTCAACCGCGCGCTGAGGACCTTCCTCGAGATGGTGGAGTCCTCCGGGAGCTAGCCCCCTCCGCGTCTCTCCTTACAGCTTCCGGCTTCAAGCTTCTTCAGGCCAGCTTGTGCATGAGGAGGAGCGCGAAGCCGAGGAAGGAGGCAAAGCCCACCACGTCGGTCACCGTCGTCATGAAGATCGACGACGACTGCGCCGGGTCGCGACCTATCGCGTGGAGGATCAGCGGGATCGCCGCGCCGGAGAGCGTGGCCGCCGACATGTTCACCACCATCGCCATCCCGATGACGAGGGCGAGCCAGGGCTGGCCGTACCACGCGAAGACGACGGCCCCCGTGAGGACCGCGAGCGCCAGCCCGTTCACGAAACCCACCGCGAGTTCCTTCAGGAGCAACCCCCACGCGGCCCCCGGGATGACCTCCCGCACCGCGAGGCCACGGATCACGACCGCCAGCGTCTGCGCCCCCGTGTTGCCCCCCTGCCCTGCCACGATCGTCATGAGCACGGGGAGCGCCGCCACCTTGGCCAGGATCGCGTCGAATTGGGCGATCACCGCGGAGGCGAGGAAGGCCGTGCCCAGGTTGACGACGAGCCACCCGAGGCGCTTCCGGACCGCCTGGGTAACGGGGGCGTCGGCGCGCTCGTCGCCGCCGGCGCCCACGAGGCGGCGCATGTCCCCGTACGCCTCCTCCTGCACCGCGCCCAGCAAGCGGTCGTGGCGCACCACGCCCAGCAGGCGCCCCTCCGGGTCGACGACCGGAAGCGCCAGGTACTTCGTCTTCTTCATGACCTCCGCCGCCTCTTCACGGAGGGTCTCCGGGCGGATGCTCGTCATGCCGCGGCGGACCAGCGGCTCGACGGGGTCGGCGGGCGAGGCGAGGAGGAGGTCGCGCATGCCGAGCACTCCGGCCAGGCGGCGCTCGGCGTCCGTGACATAGAGATAGTGCAGGGCCTGCCGCGGGGCGGTCCGGAGCAGCTCGATCGCCTGCTGGACGGTGACGGAGAGGGGAATGGAGAAGACTTCCGCCTCCATCATCCCCGCCGCGCTGGGGTCTGTCTCCTGCTCTTCCACCGCCCCTAGGATACCACGAACCTTGACGCTGGCGAAACGGAACGCAGAGGCTATAATCCTCCCGTGGCCAAGAAGGAGCCGGACAGCAAGGTCGACTTCGGCAGCTCCTCCTACGCGATCCGCTCGAAGAAGATCGACGTGCGGGGCCAAGTGGACCTGAACACCGCGCCGAAACTCCGCGAGAAGATCCAGGACGCCATCGCCAAGAAGCCGCAGGTCATCATCATCAACCTCTCCGAAGTCACGCGCATGGACAGCGCCGGCGTCGCGGTGCTCGTCGAGGGCATCCAGTGGGCGAGGAAGGAGAAGATCATCCTCTCGCTCCAGGAGGTCAGCACGGCCGCCCAGGCGATGCTCGAGATGGCCCGCGTGGACAAGCTGTTCCAGGTTTCGGGAAACAACTACGTCCCCCCGATCAAGTGACCCGGGGTTAGACTACCTCTGATCTATGGTTTCCCGCCTCGCCCGGACTCTGGCGCTCTTCTTCTCTCACGCGGGCGGCATGTTCCACCTCTTCCGCCGGACGCTCTACTGGGTCTTCCTGGGCCCGTTCCGCGAGAAGACCGAATACCGCCGCTCGGTCTTCCCGCTGATGGAGGCGATCGGCAACAAGTCGTTCGGCATCGTGGCGCTGGTCGCGTTCCTGATCGGCGTCATCCTGGTCCTCCAGACGGGCTACATGCTCGAGAAATTCGGCCAGGTGCGCCAGGTCTCCGGGCTGGTCGCGATCACCTTCGCGCGCGAACTGGGACCGCTCATGACGGCGATCGTCCTGGTCGCCCGCGTCGGCGCGGCGTTCACGGCGGGCCTGGGCACGATGCAGATCTCCGAGGAGGTGCTCGCGCTCCGCATCATGTCGATCAACCCCGTCGGCTACCTGGTCGCCCCGCGCTTCATCGCGATCCTGGTCATGCTCCCCTGCCTCACCATCTTCGCGAACGTCCTGGGGATGGCCGGAGGCTGCCTCATGGGGACCACCTACGGCATCGACCCGTGGGGATACATCGACGACTCGATCAGTTTCCTCACGGTCGCCGACCTCCTGAGCGGCGTGGCCAAGTCGTTCCTCTTCGCGATCGTCATCTGCATCGTCTCCTGTCACATGGCCTTCCGCGTGGAGGGCGGCCCCGAGGGGCTCGCGCGGAACACGATGGTCTCGGTGGTCACCTCGCTCGTCCTGGTCATCATCGTGGACGGCCTCTTCACCGCGCTCCAGAGGAACCTCTCGTGAGCGCGATCATCGAGCTCCGGCACGTCCGGAAGGTCTTCGGAAGCCAGGTGGCGCTCGACGACGTCTCCTTCTCCGTCGAGAAGGGCACCAACTTCGTGATCCTGGGCGCCTCGGGCGGCGGCAAGTCGACGCTCCTCAAGATCATGATCTCGGCGGTCAAGGCCGACGCGGGCGAGGTGATCCTCGACGGGACGGACCTGTCTACGGCGTCGGACGGGGAGATCGAGGCCGCGCGCCGGAAGTTCGGAGTGCTCTTCCAGGACGGCGCGCTCCTGAACTCGCTCACGGTCGCGGAGAACGTGGCGCTCCCGATCCGCTACCACACAAAGCTGCCTCCCGAGACCATCGACATCATGGTCAAGATGAAGCTGGAGCAGGTGGGGCTCCGGAACGCGGAGGCGAAGCTGCCCTCCCAGATCTCCGGCGGCATGAGGAAGCGGGCGGCGCTGGCGCGGGCGATCGCGCTCGACCCGAGCGTGGTCTTCTACGACGAGCCCTCGAGCGGCCTGGACCCCGTGGCGACCGCGGTGATCAGCGACCTCATCCTCGACCTCCGGAGCAAGATGGGACTGACGAACGTCGTCATCACCCACGACATCCAGAGCGCCTTCGAGATCGCCGACCAGATCGTGCTGCTCCACCGCGGAAGGATCGCGGCGGCGGGGACGATGAGGGAGATCCTCCAGAACGAGGACCCGCTGGTGCGACAGTTCATCACCGGCAGCACGAGCGGCCCGCTCGAGGTGCGGAGCTCGGACCTGGAGTATTACAACGACCTGTTGAACCTGTAGGAAGGAGAAGAATCGAGAATCAGGAATCACGAATCACCGGCAGGAGCCCACCGGTGATTCCCGATCCCTGATTCCTGATTCGCCCCGTATGGCTGTCAAAGCGACGGAAGTCCGATCGGGCATCTTCGTGGTGCTCGCCCTGGTCGTGCTGACCATCCTCATCTTCTCCGTAGGCAACTTCAGGCAGCGGCTGCGGGCCACCCACCTCTACACCTCGTTCATCCCGGACGCCAAGTTCCTCAAGCCTCACGATCCGGTGACCTACGGGGGCCACCGCGTGGGTCAGGTCAAGAGCGTCGAGGTCTCCTCCGAACGGTTCGGCCTGGTCCGGGTCCTGCTCGAGGTGCAGCGCGACGTCGTCGTGAAGGAGGACTCGGCCCTCGTCCTCAAGCAGGACGGCATGCTCGGCTCGAAGTACATGGAGATCACGCCGGGCACCCCGGCCGCGCGGCGGGTGGAGGCGGGGGCCGAGATCCAGGGGATCGTCCCGCCGGCGATCACCGACCTGGCGTCGGCGATCGAGCGGCCGCTGGGAAAGATCGACCGCATCCTCGAGCACCTCGACGCGATC
The DNA here is from genome assembly GCA_964604905.1 of uncultured Planctomycetales bacterium. Classification (GTDB taxonomy): domain Bacteria; phylum Planctomycetota; class MHYJ01; order MHYJ01; family JACPRB01; genus JACQFK01. The sequence continues at coordinate 4,544 of CAZSCC010000054.1, read as the reverse complement.
CTCGGGAAACCCGAAAGCCAGAAGAACATCGCCGACATCCTCTCGGACGCGAAGGCGCTGCTGGCCACGATGGACGCCCAGATGAAGAGGATCGGCGACCTCGCGGCCGGGACCGGAGAGAAGGCCGGGAAGGTCCTGGACGAGGTGCAGGCCACGGTCAAGGACGTCCGCGCCCCCCTCGCCTCCACGCTCAAGAACGCCGACGAACTTTCCGGGAAGGTCGGGAGGAGCCTCGACGAGCTCGCCGCAAAGCTGTCGAAGGCGCTGGACGAGATGACGGCCAAGCTCACCCGGACGGCGGACGGCCTCGACCGCCTGCTCCGCGACGCGGATGGACTCGTCCTGGAGAACGCCACGAACATCTTCGAGACGATCCGCGGCCTGCGCGACACGGCCTACCACCTCGAGCTCGCCGCCAAGCGCGTCCGGGCGGATCCCTCGGTGCTGATCTTCGGCGCCCAGGAGACGCCCGAGGAGCGCCGCCGAGCCGACGAGACGGAGCTCCGCCTGAAGGGCCGCGCCCGGCGCTACGACAAAGAGGACCCCAAGTGAGAAGAAGTACGGCCGCAGAGGCGCAGAAGCGCGGAGCGGAGGGACTCTTTCTGGCTTCCGCCTCTGCGGCCGTCCTTCTTTGTCTCGGGTGCGGCACCTACTCCCCTCTCGATTCGCACTTCAATCGGGGAGTGGAGTATTACGACCAGGGGCGGATGGCCGATGCCATCCGCGAGTACCGCCTGGCCCTCGAGGACGCCCCGGCGCACGCTCGCGCGCGGTACAACCTCGCCGTCTGCTACCACGACCAGGGAAAACTCGGGGAGGCCACCGCGGAATACGAGGCGGTCCTCGCGGCGGCGCCGGACAACGCCCGCGCCCTGACGAGCCTGGCCTCGATCCGGATCGAGCAGGGGAAGGACGCGGAGGCGCTGGCGCTCCTGGGGCGCGCCGTGGAGGCCGACGCGTCGAGCGGGTTTCCCCGATCGAGTCTCGGCGCCTACTACGAGCGGAAGGGCGACCTCGACGTGGCACTCCGCGCCTACCGCGAATCGGTCGACGTCGAGCCGACCCACGCGGCCGGGCACGCGGGGATGGCCCGGGTGCTCCTGCGCCGCGGCGAGACGGACGGCGCGGTCGCGGCGCTCGACGCGGCGCTCGCCGCCGAGCCGGACGACGTGGCGACGCTCCTGGCCTCCTCGGAGGCGCGCGAGAAGCAGGGCGACCCGAAGGGCGCGACCCTCCACCTCGAGCGGGCGCTCGTCCACGTCAAGGGCCGGGCCGCGCTCTGGATCCGTCTGGCGTCCCTCTATGAAAAGCTGGACCGGCTGGAGGACGCCGTCGCGGCGCTCTGGCAGGCCCGCGCGGCGGACAAGACGCACGCCGAAGTCGGCCCGCGACTCAAGGCCCTTTACGCCCGGCTCGCCGAACGCGAACGCTAGCTGGAGCGTACTGATACCATGCGCCGAGCCTGGATTCCGCTCCTGTCGATCGCGACCCTCCAGGCGTGCGCCTCGGCCGGGCCGGCCACCGACGCCGCGCTGGCGTCGATCCGCGCGGTAGGTCCCGAAGGGGCGGGCCACGAGGAGGCGTCCAGGGCCTGGCGCGACCTGGTCGCCCGGGGCCCAGAGGCGATCCTCCCGATCCTCGCGGCCTTCGACGAGACGAATCCCCGCGCCGCCAACTGGCTCCGCGCCGCGGTCGACGCCGTCGCGGCGAAGGCCTTCGCCGACCGGAAGCCCCTCGACGCCGCGGGCCTTGAGGCGTTCGTCCGGGACGTCCGCCGCGACGGGCAGGCCCGCCGGCTGGCCTACGAATGGCTCGCCCGGCTGGATCCGTCCGCGCCCGGCCGGCTCCTCCCCGGCATGCTCGACGACCCGGGCCGCGAGCTCCGGCGCGATGCCGTCGCCCGCGCCCTCGCGGAGGCGGAGAAGCGGCTCAAGGAGGGCGACCGCGCGGGCGCGACCGAGTCGTTCCGGAAGCTCTTCCCCTCCTCGCGCGACCTCGACCAGGCGCAGGCCCTGGCCAAGCATCTCAAGGCCCTCGGGATCGACGTCGACGTCCAGGCCCACTACGGGGTCCTCCGCCGCTGGACGCTCATCACGACGTTCGACAACACCGCGATGAAGGGGTTCGACGTCGCGTACGCCCCGGAGAAGGGGATCGACCCGAAGGCGCCGCTCACGGGCAAGGGGGACCGCCCGGTCCGCTTCGTCGAGGCCGCGACCGCCGATCCCCTCGGCAAGCTCGACCTGAACGCCGCGCTCGGGAAGGAGATGGGGGCGATCGCGTACGCCCACGCGGCCGTCGAGTCGCCCTCCGACCGCGCGGTCGAGCTCCGCGTGGGGACGAACAACGCGGTGAAGATCTTCCTCAACGGCGCGCTGCTCCAGTTCCGCAACGAGTACCACCACGGCATGAAGGCCGACCAGTACGTCGCCCGCGGCCGCCTGCGCCCGGGCCGCAACGAGATCCTCCTCAAGGTCTGCCAGAACGAGCAGAAGGAGGACTGGGCCCAGAGCTGGTCCTTCCAGGCGCGGCTCTGCGACGCGCTGGGCGGGGCCGTCCCCTTCACGGAGGCCGGACGATGACCCGCACGCGGTGGGCCGCCGTCTTCCTCGCGATCGCCGCTTCGGCCGCGTGGGCCGGCGATTGGCCGCAGTTCCGCGGGCCCGGAGGCCGGGGGATCTCCGACGAGACCGGCCTCCCGCTGCAGTGGGGCAAGGACCAGGGGATCCGGTGGAAGCTGGAGCTGCCGGGCCGCGGCCTTTCGAGCCCCGTGGTGGCCGGCGGCCGCCTCTTCCTCACGGCCTGCAGCGGTCCGACGCAGGAGCGGCTCCACGTCCTCTGCTTCGACGCCTCGAGCGGGATCCCGCTTTGGGAACGCGAGTTCCGCGCCACCGGCTCCACCCAGTGCAACGGTAAGACCTCCATGGCCGCCCCCACTCCCGCCACGGACGGACGCCGCCTCTTCGCCCTCTTCGCCACCGGTGATCTCGCCGCGCTCGACCGGGACGGAAACCTCCTCTGGTACCGCTCCCTCTGCGGGGACTACCCGACCGTCGGCAACAACGTGGGAATGGCCGCCTCTCCGATCCTCCATCGCGACACGCTCTTCGTCGCCGTGGAGAACGTGGGCGACTCGTTCGTCGCCGGGATCGACGCGCGGACCGGCGCGAACCGGTGGAAGCACGCGCGGGCGCAGAAGATCAACTGGACGACGCCGCTCGTCACGGAGAGGGCGGGACGCGCGGAGGTCCTCTTCCAGTCGCCCGGCGAGCTGACCGCCCACGACCCGGAGACCGGCGCCCTGCGCTGGAAGCACGAGTCCGGCCTTGCGAGCATCCCCTCTCCCGCGGCCGGCGAAGGACTGATCTTCGCCCCCGGCGGCCCCTCCGTGGCCCTCCGCCCGACCGACGGCGCTCCCGCGCGGGTCTGGGACTCGACCCAACTCCAGAGCGGGACGGCCTCGCCCACGCTTCACGACGGCCGGCTGTACACGGTCAACTCGGCGGGCATCGTGGCCTGCGCGGACCCGAAGGATGGCGCGATCCTCTGGCGCGCGCGGACCCCCGGGCCGCACTCCGCCTCCCCCGTCTTCGCGGACGGCCGCCTCTACCTCGTGAACGAGAAGGGCGTCACGTCGGTGCTGAGCCTCGAAGAGGAGGGGAAGGTCCTGGCCGAGAATGCGCTGGACGACGTCATCTTCGCCTCGCCGGCGATCTCCGGAGGCGCGATCTACCTGCGCTCCGACCGGTTCCTCTACTGCATCTCCAACCGCCGCTAGGTGAGTCGATGTGAATTCGTGAGGATGGATTGCACCACGAAGTCACAAAGGACACAAAGACCCCGTTTCTTCTCCATCTCAGAAAAAGGTCTTCTTGGTGTCCTTTGTGGCTTTGGGGTGAGTTTCGTCTACCCTTCCTCAATTGTGCCGACTTAGAAATCAGTGCAATACCCCCATGATCAACCACAGAGCCACGGAGCCCACAGAGCGGACCCTTGAAGTTTCTCTCTGTGCACTCCGTGTCTCTGTAATGAATTTCAGTTTTGCAACAGCCTCTTAACGTTCCGGCGGCTTTCCCCGGCCCGACGCGCGAAGCACGACGACCACGATGATGACCAGCACCACGACCACGAGCACCATCTTTCCCATCATCGCCCCCTTCCGGCGAGCCACCGGGCCGCGGCCGGGAGGTCGTCCGCCACGAAGTCCGCACCGTGCTCCTCCTTCGCCGCATCGGCCCCGTGGCCCGTGAGGACGAGCACCGTCGCCGCGGTGCCCGCCGACTTCCCCGCCTGGACGTCGCGGAGCGAGTCGCCGATCATCACGGACTGCGACAGGTCAAGGTCGTGCTCCGATGCGGCCTGCTCGAGGAGGCCGGGCCTGGGCTTGCGGCAGTCGCAGTCCCGGGCATACTCCTCCGCGGTCCCGTCCGGATGATGGGGGCAGAAGTAGATGCCGTCCAGGAGCGCCCCCTCCGCGCCCAGCATCATGAGCATCCGCTCGTGGATCCGCGCGAGCTCGTCCTCCGTGATCAACCCCCTGGCCA
>CAZSCC010000053.1:0-10748 GCA_964604905.1 uncultured Planctomycetales bacterium | reverse complement strand
CGACGATGTTCAGGATCTTCATCGGGGACTTTCCGAGGACCGCGCGGTGACGCGTCCCGGGTCGGATCATGACGGCCATGCCGGGTTTTGCGGGATAGAGCTTTCCGTCGAGCTCCATCTGACCCTCGCCCTCGAGGAAGTAGTAGGTCTCGGTAAATCCCTTGTGGTAGTGCGTCTTCGAATCCTTGCTGATCTCGACCAGGTGGACGCTGCAGGTCTGGTTGTCCTCGCGCGCGAAGGCTCGCCTGCTCGACCCGCACGGGCAGGGAACGGGCCTGATCTCGGGAAGCTGCGCGACCTCGAACGGCACGCCCAACCCCGTGTCGATCGGCTTGTCGGCGGCGGTTGGCTTCCAGCGCTTCTTGGCCTTAGGGCGGGGAGTCGAAGGCGGGGCCTTGAGCGATTTCGCCATAAGGCATCACCCTACCGTCTGAAGGCTTTGTTCGTCAAGTCCGAGCGAAGCGGGCAAGAACATGAGATGGATCACTCGTGAGCCATCTTAAGGCTCTGGGTATCAATGGCTTAACCCTCCCCGTTGCTTTGACCCTCACTTCGAAGGCCTGGCGGGAGGGGATAGAAACTCCAGGAGATCGGCGAAATCCTGGACGGAAACATTACTCTCCACACCCTCAGGCATGAGCGACGCGGGCCAGGCCTTGATCTCGGCGATGTCCTTGCGCGCGACCGTCGTCTCCTCGCCCGCGGCGCGACGGAGCGTGATGCCGGACGGCGTCTCGGTCGCGATGACTCCGTTCAGCGTCTCGCCGGAGGCCGTGCGGATGACGTAGACCTGGTACGAGGGATCCATCGCGCGGTTAGGATCGAGGAGGTCCACCAGGAGCGCCTTTCGATCGCGGCCGATCACGCCCTCGAGATCGGGGCCGACCTTCACGCCCTGTCCGCGGAGGCGGTGGCAGGTGGCGCAGTTCGTGAGGAAGATCTTCTCGCCCCGGATGCGGTCGCCCTTGAGAGCGGCGACCTTGCCTCCGAACTCCCGGATGACTTCCTCGCGATCGGATGAGATCTGCGCCTGGAGCAGCTTCTGGGCGCGCGCGCGGATCGGCGCATCGGGATGGCGGAGGAGTTCGCTCCGGTGCTGCGCCTCGAGTTCCACGCCGCGGACATCTCCCTTTTCGATCCGGTCGAGCAACAACCCGACCCGCGCGGGGAACCGGAGCGCAAGATTCAGGATCTCGCGCCGCACGGCGACCGTTCGTGCGGGCCAGCCGTCGAAAAGCCGGACCCCCAAAGGATCTCCGGGCCAGGACGCGAGCGTCCGGATGGCGGCGACCTGAAGGTCCTGGGGTTCCTTCGGATTCAGGAGGCCTTCCACGACCCCCGCCTTTCCTGGGGGGGCGATCCGCCCGAGGAGCTCCAGCGCGGAGAGGCGCTCCTTGAGATCCGCCCCGCCATCGACCGCGAGGCTCGCCGCGTCGTCGGCCCATTTCGCAAAGGCCGCCCGTTCGATCCCCTCGATCCCCGCCCGCCTGAGTCGGGGAATAATCGAGAGCGCCTCACGGCGCCAAGGGACCAGCGGCCCTCCGGCCGCGAGGTCCAGCCAGCGACGGAGTCCGTCCGGGTTCCTCCCGGCGGCTTCGATCTCCGCCAGTTGCCGGACGAGGTCCAGGGCCCCGGGCGCGGGCTCCTCCAGGAAATTCGCATGGGCCGCAAGGAGCGAACCCAGGAAGCCGGCTGCGTCCGACCCGATGGACGTCAGGACCGCCGCGCGTGCCCAAGGATCCGCCCCGTCCCTCACCAGGATCCGGAGCAGCGTCTCTCGTCCGGCGCCTCCGGCGAGCGCCGTCTGGAACCGGACGCGGGCGTCGGAGTCGTCGGCGAGGGCGGCAGGCGGTCGGGCGGACAGCTGGACGGCGTGCTCCCGGACGCCGGGTTCCGGGTCCTTGAGGGCCGCTTCCACATCGGGGGCGGCGAGCGCTCCGAGACCCTCGAGTGTCCGGAGCGCATGGAGCCGACCGAACGCGGACTTCGATCCGCGCAGGAGAGTCCGGAGTTCCGAGACGATCTCATTCGACCCGCGCTCGACGAGGAGCCGCTGGGCAGTGAGACGCCACCAGGGGTTCGAATCCTCCAGACGGCGGACGAGCTCCTGCGGCGTCTCCCGGCTCATCCGGGGCTTCGAGCCCCTCGCCCCGTTGGTCACGCGGTAGATCCGTCCGACGCCTTTTCCGGCCTTGAGGTCGAGTCTCTTCTGGATCTCCTTCGGGATGTAGTCGGGATGCTCGATCACGGCGCGCTGCATGTCGGCGACATAGAGGGCGCCGTCCGGCCCGGGACAGAGGTTCACGGGTCGGCACCAGGGATCGGTCGAGGCAAGGAACTCGGTACTCTCGTCGATCCGCTTCGCCGTGAAGCTCGCCCCCCGCGGCACGAGGCGGTCTCGGTGGACGAGGTTCAGCACGGGCTCGCAGACGTACGCGTCGCCCCGCCAGACCGTGATGGCACAGGACGAGTCGGTGTCGGTCGTGAAGACGGAGTCCCGAGCGCTGGCCGGGAAGAGCTTCGGGATGTTCCCGTGATCCGAGAGGCTCTCCTCCACCGCGGGGAACGAGAGCAGCGGCTGCCGCGCCAGTGCCGCCTGGGGAAGGATGGGGTGGGCGATGTGGTTGTCATGGCGCACGACGAACCGGCGGCCCCACTCGTCGAAGGAGTTCCCGAACTGCGCGCGGCCGGAGACGCTTTCGAATCGCTCGGGGTCGAGCCGGAACCGGAAGTCGGTCCCGTTGATCGAGACCTCGCGCACCCGCCCGCCGCTCAGGCCTCCCGCGCCGTAGATCCAGTTGTCGAGGCCGTAGCGGAGCCCGTTGAGGACGTGCTGGGCGTTCTGTTTCCCGAATCCGGTAAAGAGCGTCCTCCTCTCGTCGGACAGGCCGTCGCCATCGGTGTCCCTGAGGTAGAGGACCTCGTACGCCGCGGTGACCAGCACGCCGCCCTTCCAGGGGAGCACGCTCGTGGGGAAGGCGAGGCCTTCGGCGAACAGGGACGCCTTCTCGAACCGGCCGTCCCCGTCGGCGTCCTCCAGCAGCCGGATCGTGCCTCCCGGCGGGCCGGAAGGGTAGTCGCGCATCTCCGCGACGTAGAGCCGTCCGTCTTCGTCGAAGGCCAGGGCGACGGGGTCGACGACCTCGGGCTCCGCGGCGACGAGCTCGACGCGGAAGCCCGGGGCGACGCGGAAGGCCTTGAGCGCCTCCTCCGGCGGGAGCGGTCCGCTGCGGTCCTGCGGGGCCGCCAGGAGCAGCGCGGCGAGGAGGGCGATCCGCATGCCTAATCTACTCCTGCCGCGCGAGCTCGTGGAGCATCCGGACGATCTCGTCCGCCACGGCCTCGCCCGTCGAAGGATCGGCGTAGCTGTGGAACCCCGTCCAGGTCTGGTACCCGCCGAGCCCGAAGGCGGCCCGATCGGGGAGGTAGCCGATCCAGTCGTTGGCCAGCTCGGCCACGATCGTATGGCGGAAGGGCGAGCGCCGCTTGATGTCGATCCCGAGCTTCGTGAAGTACTCGGCCGGGACGCCTGCGATCGCGACGTCTCCGATCCTAATCACCTGGAGCCACGTCCTCCTCTCCTCGCCTTGACGGGGCGAGAGCGACTTCCTGGCGGCCCGGAAGGCATCGATGATGCTCTCCGCCCCGCCTCCCGCGCGCCGCCGGCAGTAGGCGGAGACCGCTTCATCCTCGCGGGCTTCGTCGATCTTCCGGACGCGGAAGGTGAACTCGCGCTTGATCGCGGCGACCCGCTCGACGGGGCGGGGTTCGGAGCGGTCGAGCGCCTCCTTCACGGCCGCCTTGATGCGGAAGACCATCTCGGGGAAGGAGACGCCCAGGTTGTGGGTCGAGCCCGACGCGCCCTCGAGGAAGGAGAACGTGCCGCCGAGCTCCTCCTCGAGTTCCTGGGCGGCGAGCCCGTAGAAAGAGGGGGAACGGACGCCCGGCTTGCCCGTCCCGATGGTGTGGGTCGAGTGGTTGAAGAGGGTGGCCTTGAGCTTCCCGGCCGGGTCCCGGAACGCGAGCACCGGGAGCTCGGGGTCGAACGGGCCTGTCGGACGGACGGCGTCGGAGCGATCGCCGATCCAGTAGACCGTGTCGTCCTTGAGGAGCAGCCGGCTGTTCTGGCCGACCGACGACTCGTGGCCGAGCCGATAGGAGAAACCGGCCGGGGCGAGGCGTGCGTCCGCTTCGCGGGCGGCGGCGACGATCCCGTCGACGAGGCGCCTGCAGAAGGTCATGTCCCGCCCGTAGGCGTGGACGTCGCAGGTCGAGGGGGCATGGTGGGTATGGGTGCAATTGATGAGGACGTGCGAGAACGGGATGCCGGTCGCCTTCTCGATCCTGGCTGCGGCCTCGTCGAGGAGGTCTCGGCCCAACATGAGGGCGTCGCAGGCGACGATGGCGACCTTTCCTCCTCCGGGCTTCTCGATCACGACCGCGACCGCGCGGAGTTTCCCCTCCTGCCCGGTGGCCCTACCGGGGTGGATGCCGCCGGCGATCACCATCGAATCATCGGCTTCGATGTCCACGGCGGACGCTCCCACCCGGAGGCCCGGCGCGCCCGCGGCGTGGGGGGCCGCGCACGAGAGGAGGGGCAGGAGGAGCGCGAGGAAGACGATCCGAATCATGGAAGCACCGGTCCCGGGGGGGAAGTCGCCCGCTCCTGAGGCCTCAGTATGGAGGGGTCCGGCTGGCAATTGTGCCCCGACCCCCTGTGATTTTGCGCAAGGGTGCCGCGATCTCAGCGCCTGAGGTAGGGGATGGTCATCGGTCCCTCGGGCAGCACCGCGATCGGCACGTCCTTCCCGACCTTCCGCACCTCCTCGGCCAGGCGGGCGCTCACGTCGGCGACCGGCTCCACGTGGGCGCGGCGGATCTCGTCGGCGGGGATCTCGCTGTAGAGGCCGGCACGGGCGCGGACGAGGATCATCGCCAGCATCTGCGCCTCCCACTGGTCGAACAGGTGGAAGCCCGGGGCGAGCACGGTGTCCAGGATCGCCTTCGGAGTCCCGTGCTCGAAGAGCAGCTTCTTGAAATTCCCGTGGGAGGGGAATCCGTCGTTGCATCGCGCGGCGGTGAGGATGTAGCCCCCGTCCGAGATGATCTGGGCGGCGGCGGACATGCCCTTCACCGTCTGGTAGAGGTTCTGGTCGAGCGGATAGCCGCCGTTGGTCGTCACCACGATGGGGAAGGCCCGGTCGCAGGCCACCATGGCGGTCTCCTTCGCGAACGCGCATCCCTGACGGTGCGCCTCGAGCGGATCGCCGCAGTAGTAGCGGGTGATCTCGCGGCGGTTGTTCAGCGTGACGTTGATGCAGAAGTGGAGCGGGAGGAGCGCGCCGTTCCGGCGGATCTGCTCCTGGGTGGGATTCCCCTCGATCACTCCCCATGTCGACTTCGGGTCGGCGATGACCGCCGCGCGATGGTAGTGGGTGATCGCCTCGATGTCCGCGATGGCGGGGAAGACCCCCTTGTAGCCGCCGGAGAAGCCCGCCATGAAGTGGGGCTCGATGAACCCAAGGACAATCCGCTTGTCGGCCTCGACGTAGTCCCGGTTCATCAGCACCGTGCGGCCGTCGGCCGTCTTTCCGGCCAGGGCGAGCGTCGAGGGGTCGTGCGCCGTGTGGTTGACGATCCGGTATCCGGAGGTGACGTCCTTCCCCACCATCTTCTCCAGCTCGACGGGCGTGTTCGAGCGGTGCGATCCGGTCCCGTTGACGATCGTGAAGTTCGCCGCGGGGACGTGGGAGAGTTCCGCGAAGAGCCAGGGGAGCAGGCGCTCGGAAGGGAGCGGCCGGGTGATGTCGGGGATGACGACCGCGATCCGGTCGGTGGCGGCCACGAGCTCCCTCAGGGGTTTCGTCCCGATCGGATTCCGCACGGCGTCGCGGAAGCCGCCAGCCTCGTCGGCGAGGCCCTTCACGAAGCGGGGCTCTACGATCGTGACGTTGGGCGCGTCGGTCGCGAGGTCGATCCCGTCAGCGCCGTACTGGAGGCGGATGCGTCTCATGGCCGCCCATGATACCGTGCGCGCTCCGCCGTGGGAAGATTCCCGCCGGGGAGCCGGATCCCTTCCGCGCTACTTGAGCATCACCGCGAGCGGGACCTGCTGTTTTCCCTTCCGGATCACGACGAGCTGGAGGATGCTGCCGGGGTTCTTGTCCATCCAGACGTGCTGGGTGAAGTCGTTGTAGTTCATGCCCTTCGTCTTTCCGTCCACGGCGATGATCACGTCGTCCACGAGGATGCCGGCGGCCTTGGCCGCGCTGGCCGGGGTGACCATCCGGACCTTGAGCGCGATGCCGTCCGCCGGGATGCCGAGCTGCTGGCGCTCGTCGGGCTTGGCGTCGGGGGCCCAGAAGCCCGTCTGGGGGCTGAGCACGTTGACCGACTCGCGCCAGGAGAGGTCGCGCTTCCGCCAGTCGAAGCCGCTCACCGACATGGTCGCCGTCGCGGGCGCGCCGTCGCGCTCCAGGTCGAGCTTGACCGATCCCTTGTCGACGCCGTTGAGGAACCAGGAGATGTCTGCCGGCGTGAGCACCCGCTGGCCGTTCACGGCTTTGATCCGGTCGCCCGACTGGACCCCGGCCTTCTGAGCCATTCCCGTCACGGCGGTCACGAGCGTGTTCTGGTCGTAGTCGAGCGAGATCCCGAGGTTGTCGGCGAGCGGGTAGACCCAGAGCTTCTCCCGCTTCCACTGCCCGAGGTCCATCTCGTTCTTGCGGGTGTAGGTCCAGGCATGGTGGCAGTGGGCGCACCCCTTGGGGGCCTGCGGGTCCTTCTTGAACGCGGGGAGCTCCTGCATCGTCATGGGCTTCCAGGCCGGCGGGCTCTTCCGGAACTCCTTCTTGTGGAGCTCGAGGGCGCTTTTCATGGTGGCGCGGAGGCCGGCGAGCGAGACGGTCGATTCCCCGTTCTGCTCCTTCCGGACGCCGTAACGGGCGTAGATGTAGCCCTGGGCGTTCATGAAGAATCCGGCCCAGGTCAGGTCCCAGTCGAACTTGAAAAGGTTCATGTCGACGTCGAGCATCGACGTGATGCGGAGGCACACAAAGTCCGCGCAGCCTGCGCGGATGTCCGGGTCTCGCTGAGCAACCTGCTCATCGAAAGTCCGGCAGTCCCTTCAAGGCTGTCAGCGGAAGACGATGAAGAGCGGCTTGCCGGTCTGGCGGGCCTCCTGGAAGGCCTGCGCGATGCTGGTGTGCCAGCCGGGATAGGGGCCCTTCGCCTGCTGGGGTGCCATCGCCACAAGGGCCATCGCCGCGAGCGCATATCGGATCGACATGACTCAAGCCTCCTACCGGTTTCCTGAGCTCTCCGTGGATGCGATGGGAGAGAAAAGTACATGAAATGCGATCGATGTCACCCGGCGGGGGACCGGACCGACTTTGAGGGTATGGAAGCTCCAAGGGAGTCACCCGTTCCGTCCCCCCGTGGGGGACACGAGGGGGCAAACTCATTGGGATTTGGAAGTTGGGAGTTTGGAGTTCCCGCTCCCCGTACCCTTGCTCCTGGATCCTTTCGGGCTCGTGAATCGAGCGGGCTAGGGTCGGGTCCGGCCCAGGATCAGGAGCGCCATGGCCGTGCCGTAGCTCTTCCCGAATTCGTGGCTGTCGAGGAAGCTTCCGTCCCACTCGGCGATCGACATCACCTGGGCGCGGAACCGGGCGAGATGCTCCTTGCGCTTCGCCTCGTCCGGGAGCGCCCGCGCGGCCTCGCAGCTGTGGAAGACGGCATTGAAGAAGAAGAAGCCGCCCAACTCCTCGTCCGCGTGGAAATCGCAGACCCGGATGGCCTCGAGCTTTTCGAGGTGGCGCCAGTAGACGTCCAGACCGGCGGCGACGTTTTCGATCGGCCCGCGGCCGCACTGGAAGAGGGCGAGTTCGCACGGAGCGATCCGGCCCATGGAGTTCTTCTCGGAACTGGGCGTGCGCGTCGCATCGTACGCCTGGCGTCCGCCTTCGCCGCGTGTCTTCGTGAGCGCGTCCCCGGCCTTCTTGAAGTAGGAATCGGGGATGTCCGCCCCGGCCTGCCGGGCCAGATGGAGGGCGTGGACCACGGCGGCGCTCGCGAACGGGTTGGGGTATTCGTGGCCCCAGAAGCCGTCCTTATCCTGGAGCGCCACGAGCTTGAGGGCGATCCCGTTCATTCGGGCGACGTCCTTCTTCTTCGCGAGGTACATGAGACGGTAAGCGTGGGCGTAGCACTCCTCGTTCTGGCCGGGATTGATGTGCGCGTCGTCGAGGATGTACTTCTCGGCGCGGGCGACGGCCTCGTCGATCCGCGCGGGGTCGAGGTCGCGCCACTCGCGGAGCGCCATCGCGGCGAGCGTCGTCACCGAGACGAAGACGTTCGGCTGGATCTTCACGTCGGGCCAGTAGGAATAGCGAGCGTCGTTCCATGCCCCGTTCTCCCTCTGGGCGCGGAGGAGGTAGTGCGCGGCGCGGCGGGCGGTGGCGTCGAAATCCGAAGCGGGCCGCCGGGTGCTCGTGGGCGCGCCATCGGGAGGCACCAGGAAGAAGTCCTCGTACAGATGGGCCATGGGGCCGTCGCGGAGCGTGTCGCGGCCCCGGACGAGATTCGACGCCGCCCGCCAGGCCCAACGGGTGCCGGGGTGCTTCTCCACGAGTTCCTTCCAGCGCGGGTCGGGGTCCTTTCCCGTCCACGTGTCGACCGCGGACAGGTGGTAGATCGCCTCGGCGGAGCCGTCCTTCTCGAGCGCCTTCCGCGCCTCGTCGAAGCGCCGGAGACCCAGGAGGGCGATGCCCTTCTGGAGCGGGGAACAGTCGAGGGCGAGGACCCGCTCGAACTTCCCCGACCGTCGGAGGATGAGCGCCTTCTGGTCGGGAGAGGCCTTCTCGAACGCTTTCTCGTCGTCGCCGCCCCGGATCAGGTCTTCGATCGATGCTCCGGCGGGGGCATTGAACTTCTCCGCCTTGCGGAGGACCGCGACGAGCGCGGCGCGGACCCAGTCGGCGTTGAAGGTGCGGATGCGGTCGATCGTGTGGACGAGCGTCCCGTCGGGGGCGAGGACGATGAAGCCAGGCTCGACGAAGTCGAAGCGCTTGATGCCGGTGAGCGCGGAGACCTTGTCGTCGCACGCCATGCGGACGGGCACGAACTTCGAGGTCACGAGGTCGACGACGCCGGGGTCGCTGAAGATCGCGACTTTCATGTAGTTGTCCAGGACCTCGGCGCGGTACATGTGGGTCCCCGGGACGCGGATGCAGTACCAGAGGATGAGGCGGTTCTTCTTCGCGGCCTCCTCCTTGGCGCGGTCGAGGAGTGCCACGCGGTCCACCGCCGGCTCGGGAGCCTGTCGCCCCGGTTGGGCGTTGTCGACGAGCTTGACGCCGTCGGTGATCCAGGGGATCTCACTGTCGCAACGCCGGTAGAGGGCGGCCTCGGGCGCTTCCTGGGCGAAGGCGAGCGTGAGGAGCAGGAGGGGTTTCATGCCATATAGTACGAAGCCGGCGGTGCGCGTAAACAGCTTTTGGGCGCTCGCCGGCCTGTGCCTCCTGGGGGCGTCGCAGGAGAGCCCGATCACGCCCGACGACATGGTCCGAAGGATCGATGCCCACGTGGACGCCTTGGGCCGCGGCGGCGTCGCCGCTGCCGTGGGGGACGGGGAGTATCTGCGGCGGGTGATGCTCGATCTCCTGGGCCGCCCGCCGAGCCTCGAGGAGGCCCGGACCTTCCTCGCGGACGCCGATCCTGAGAAGCGCGCCCGGGTGGTTGACGATCAGCTGCGCTCCTATGGATTCGCCCACCACTGGGCGCGAAGATTCGCGGAGTTCCTGCTGGGAGACACGAGGTCCTTCCGGGTCGACGTCTCGCCGGAGCTCGCTTCCGACCTTCGGGAGCGGATGGCAGCGGAGTTCGTCCGCTGGCTGGCGCGGAAGCTCCAGGGCGACCGGCCTTGGGGAGAGATCATCGGGGAGATGGCGTCGGCCCTCGGGACGACCGACCGTCGGCCCGAGCTCGCGTGGAAGCTCTCGTTCTATCGCGATGGCGAGCCGACGACCCTCTTCGGCTGTACCGCCTCGCAACAGCTGATGGGGATCAATCTGAGCTGCGCCCGCTGCCACGATCACCCGTTCGATCGTTGGACGACCCAGGACCATTACGCGATGGCCGCGTTCGCGGCGCGTCAGACCGTGAAGGTGTTGCCTGCCTCGAAAGAGTCGCGGGTCCGGGTCGAAATCGGGGAAGGAGCCTCCGGCGAGGCCGGCTGGGTGGATTTCGAGGGCCGTAAAGGCCCGGTCATTCCACCCCGGCTGCTAACGACGGGGGGAGTCCCGAAGCCGGGAGAGGGCCGCGCGGAGGCGTTGGGCCGGCTGGTGTCGGATCCCGGCAACCCGCAGCTCTCGCGCATGATGGTCAATCGCATCTGGGCGTGGCTGATGGGCCGCGGGATCGTCCACCCCGTGGACGATTTCAGCCTCAGGAACAAGCCCCTCTCGCCGAAACTGCTCGAGGAGCTCCAGCGCGGATTCGACCGGAACGGCCGCTCGATCCAGTTCCTGGTCCGGGCGATCTGCCGGTCGGAAGCCTACCGACGCAGCTCGGAGGGGGCCGACGAGTTGAAGCGCGTGGACTTCTCGCGGGGACTGATCCGAGCGCTCTCCACGGAGCAGCTCGTCAACTCGCTGCAGGTCGCCACCCGTCTCAAGCCCGAGCCCTCCCTGTCCGAGGCGCGCGACCTTTCCATCGCGTTCTCTCCCCCGATCCTGCATCCCCCCTGC
>CAZSCC010000052.1:0-1671 GCA_964604905.1 uncultured Planctomycetales bacterium | reverse complement strand
CGACCGCGACCGCCGTTACCCCGGGCCGGCCGAACTCCTCCGGGACCTGGCCGCGATCGAGGAAGGGAAGCCGCTCGCTCACCCCAAGCAGGCGGCGATCCATCAGAAGACCCGGCGCGTGGCGATGGCGGCGGTTCCCCGGAAGACATCGAAGCTCCCGCTCCTTCTCGCAGCCGTCGGCGCGGCCGCGGCGCTCGGGATCGCCGCGATCCTCATGCTCCCGAACAAGGGAGCGCCCCCCCTGGCGCGTCCCGCGCCGCCGCCCAAGAAGGCGGTCGAGGAACCCAGGCCCCTCTCCGACGCCGACCGCGCCGCCCTCAAGGCATTCGAGGCGGCCCGCGCGTACGAGACGGGGAATCCGTCCGACCTCGAGGAGATCGCCGCCCAGTACGCCGCGGTCGTCCCGAAGGCCGCCGGGACCGCCTACGCCGAGCGGGCGCGGGAGAACTCCGAGAAGAGCCAGGCGCGCCTCGAGATCGCCACCCGGGAGCGCAAGGGGAAGGTGCAGGAGGAGATCCAGGCCTGTCGCAACGACCGCGCGTCCGAGCAGAAGGTCCTCGAGCGCCACGCGAACGACTACCGCAACGAGGAATGGAAGCGCTGGCTCGCCGGCCAGCGCTCCCGCATCGAGGCTTCGATCGCCGCGGACGAGCGGGCGAAGCGGGAGGAGGAGGAGCGCTTCCGGGCCGCGGCGGCCGAGGTGCTGACGCGCCCGAAAGTGGAGCCGGCCCCCAAGACGGAACCCGTGAAGGACGGGCGCCCGGACGAATTCCTCGACAGGGCGGAGGCGCTGGCGGCGAAGCGGCAGTACGAGAAGATCGCGGCCGAGGCGCCGAAATCGGAAGACCCGCTCCTCGCGAAGTACCTGGCCGCCTTCCGGGGCGCGGGAGAGGTGATCGCCGCCGCGCGCGAGCATGCGGTGAAGCGCTCGGGGAAGCCGATCGCCTTCGAGCTCCGGGGCGGCCCGAAGGTCTCGGGGATCGTCGAGGCGTCGCAGGGGAGCGTCGTCCTGATCGGCGGAAACGCCCACGAGGTCAACCACGCGACCGCGGCC
Source organism: uncultured Planctomycetales bacterium (assembly GCA_964604905.1). Classification (GTDB taxonomy): domain Bacteria; phylum Planctomycetota; class MHYJ01; order MHYJ01; family JACPRB01; genus JACQFK01. The sequence continues at coordinate 617 of CAZSCC010000052.1, read as the reverse complement.
AGCCTCGCCGCGCTCTACCGGGAGGCGCGCGGCGCGGCGGCCCGGGCGGAGAACATCGTCCACTTCGCGCTGCTCGACGGCGAGGTCGGGGTGGCGGAGGAGCTGCTGAAGAGGAACCGGATCGAGCTCCTCCCCCGCTTCGAGCGGATCGTGAAAGTCGCGCAAGGGGAGCGCGAGGCCGACCTGCTCCTCAGGGCGGTCGACAAGGCGAAGAAGGACGATCAGCAGGGCAAGCTCCAGGAGCTCCTCGAGAAGCATCCGCAGACCCGTGCCGGCCAGGCGGCGAAGAAACGTCTGGAGTCCTTCGCGAAGGAGATCGTGCTGTATGCGGGCGAGTCGCCGCGGGAGTCGTTCGGCGACGGCTTCGAGTTCCGTGAATCGCCCGAGAGCCCCGGGGGGAAGATGCTCTGGGTGCCCGACGGCGCGGGCTACACGCAGCCGCCCGAGGAGAGCTGACTCATGACCTACCGGCTGCAGGTGCAGCCGAACGCACCCTACCGGGTCTGGCTCCGGATCAAGCGGAGTCCCGGAGAGGAGGAGGGGACCCTCTTCTTCGTCCAGTTCGCGGGCGCGGCGGACAAGGCCGGGAAGGACCTCTTCCCGATCGACGGCCGGGA
>CAZSCC010000051.1:0-3673 GCA_964604905.1 uncultured Planctomycetales bacterium | reverse complement strand
CCTCGCGAAGATGCTCGCCACGAACGACAGCACGTCGTTCGCGCACGTGTCGCAATACCCGTAGGTCTTTACCAGTCGGCTCTTCACGATGTCGATCTTCTCCTGCGTATCCTTGTCGGGGATGCCGGCGACCATGCTCGTGAGCTTGATCGTGTCCTTCTGGTCCTCGAAGCGCTTCAGTTCAAGGGCCTTCTGTAAGCGCTCATTCGAGCGATAATTGAACTTACGTCCCTCGATCGCGAGGGCGCCGATGTAATTCATGATCTCCCGGCGGAAATCGTCCTTGCGGCTCTCCGGGATGTCGATCTTCTCCTCGATCGACCGCATGAGTCCCTCGTTGGGCTCGTCGTACTGTCCGGTGTACTTGTTCCGGACCCTTTCCTTCTGGGTATAGGCCTTGACGTTGTCGACGTAGTTCGAGCAGAGGCGGCCGATCGAGTCCTCGTCGGCGGAGATCGCCCGCTGGACCTCGTTCTTGACGACGTCCTCGTACTCCTGCTTCACGACCGCCAGCAGGTCGCGGAACCGCTTGCGCTGATCCTCGGAGGTGATGAGGGAGTGGTGGCGCAGCCCCCCTTCCAACTCGTTGAGGACCATGAACGGGTTGACGCAGCCGCCCTCGTCGACCTTGACGAGCGCGTTGGAGCTCTTGTCCTGGATGTAGCGGGGGGAGATGCCCTCCATGCCCTCGCGGCGGGTCTCGTCGCGCAGCTCGCGGATATTGTCCTCGGTGTAGCCCGGGAGCGTCTTCCCGTTGTAGAGCTTGAGCTTCTGGACGAGCGTGAGGTTGGCCTTCTTGGGCTCCTCGAGGCGCGTGAGCACCGCCCACATGGCGGCGATCTCGAGGGTGTGGGGCGCGACGTGCTTCCCGCGGATGCGCTCGGGGTTGTAATCGCGCTGGTAGATCTTCACCTCGTTGTCGAGCTTCAGGTTGTAGGGGATGTCGATCTTGAGGGTGCGGTCGCGGAAGGCCTCCATGAGCTCGTTGTTCTGCAGGCGCTTGTACTCGGGCTCGTTCGTGTGGCCGATGATGACCTCGTCGATGTCGGTCTGGGCGAACTTTTTCGGCTTGATTGCGTGCTCCTGGGAGGCGCCGAGCAGGTCGTAGAGGAACGCGACGTCGAGCTTGAGGACCTCGATGAACTCGATGATGCCGCGGTTGGCGACGTTGAACTCGCCGTCGAAGTTGAAGGCGTGCGGGTCCGAGTCGGAGCCGTACTCGGCGATCTTGCGGTAGTTGATGTCGCCGGTGAGCTCGGTCGAGTCCTGGTTCTTCTCGTCCTTGGGCTGGAAGGTGCCGATGCCGACGCGGTCCTTCTCCGAGAGGGTGAGGCGGCGGACCCTGACGCGCTTGATGACGTCCTTCCAGTCCCCCTGGGTCTTGGCGAGGGCCTCGTTCATGGTGCGGCGGCAGGAGGGGCAGAGGTCGCCGTCGATGCGGAGCGTGTAGCTGGCCTCGTGGGAGCGGTTGATCTCCTTGAGGAGGGTGTCGCGGGCATCGACGGGGAGGAGGCGCATGGGCTCCTCGTGCATGGGGCAGTCGCTCCAGGCCTTGGGATCGTCCTCGTCCTGCCAGGCGAAGGTGTAGAGCGCGCCCTCCTTGGAGCGCGAGTACGATTCGAGGCCCTTCTTGAGGAGGCGGACGATGGTGGATTTCGAGCTGCCGACGGGTCCGTGGAGGAGGAGGATGCGGCGCTCGGAGCCGTACCCGTGGGCGGCCGATTTCACGCAATTGACGAGGTGCATGAGGGACTCTTCGAGGCCGAAGATGGAGTCCTTGCCGGCGCCCATGGGGTCCTTGAAGAAGTGGTAGCGGACGAACTTCTCGCGGTTCTCTTCATACTCCTCGCAGCCGTAGGACAGGAGCATGTCGTAGACGCGCTGGAAGGCGTTCCGGAGGACGCGGGGGGAGTCGCCGACGATGTTGAGGTACTGCTCGAAGGTGCCCTCCCAGTGGAGTTCCTGGTAGGCTTTCTTATCCAGGACCTTGTCGATGGCGCCCAGGAGGCGGTTCGCAAGATCGTTTCCCATGGCACGGTCCTCGAAAAGAGGAGGAACGGGTTGCGGTACGGCGCGGATTGGAAAGAACCGGAAAGGCGCGGTGGTCGAGAGCTGGAAGCTGGAAGCCTAAAGCTGGAAGCTCAGACCGGGCTTTTCACGGCTGGTTGAACAAAGAGCAAGAAGTGTTGCTTCCCCACCGCTCTCATTTCCATCGCTCCATAGATTATACGACGCTCGTCCGCGGATGGCAACGGGATAAATCCGGCCGGCATGAATCTCGGTGGCGTAAATCTGCGAGGCAGGTTTGCGCCACGCGGGTGGCGCAAACCTGCCTCGCAGATTTACGCCACCCCGGTGCAGACCGCGACGAAGATGGCGGGGGTCTTTGAGCCGCAGGGGGTTACGGCGTAGCGGGGATCGGGCTCGAGTTCCTGGAGACGCTTCGTCGTCGCGGTGCGCAGGCGCGCGACGGGGAGGAAGGCGCGGAGGACCCGTTTCGCCAGTTCCTTGCCCTCGAAGAGGGCGGCTCCGCGGCGGCTGAGGAGGAGCTGTCCAAAGAGCTGTACCTGGAACGGCTTGAGGACGGCTAGGAATTCCCGCCGGTTGAACTCGCGGACGTGGTGACGCTGGCAGGGTCGGGGGGAGCGGGGGGACCAGAGCTCGCGGTTGGGGGTGGAGACGATGAAGACGCCGCGGGGCTTCAGGACGCGGGCGCACTCGGCGACGAAGCGGGCGGCGTCGGGGAGGTGCTCGATCGTCTCGAAGGAGACGACGGCATCAAAGGCGGCGCGGAGGAAGGGGAGGCGGGCGGCGTCGGCGGCGACGTAGGGGGCGGGGTAGCGTCGGGCGGCCCTCCGGAGGGTCGGGAGGGAGAGGTCGGCTCCGACGGCGCCGAGCACCGCGGTGCCGTAGCCGGCGCCGCAGGCGACGTCGAGGACGCGGCCGCGGGCGCGTTCCCGGGCGAAGCGGTAGCGCGCGAGGTGCTCCTGGAGGGAGGCCTCGACGGCGTCGGAGGGGTCGAGGCGTTCGTCACCGGCCATCCGGCAGCTCGAACAGCGCCTCGAAGAAGTAGTCCTGCACCGCGCAGGGCCGCCAGTAGAGCTTTCTCCAGTCGGCCGGGATGGGATAGTCCCCCTCGCGAATGGTCACATTCTCGAACGGGATGTTCGACTCCCGCCATTGCTTCAGGTAGAAGTACCGGCGCACGAGCCTGCCGAGCACACCGAAGTAGTAGCAGATCTGGTCGATCCGCATTTCATGGAGCGAGGAGATGTTGAGGAACAAGTCAACGCTCTTCTCCGGAAGCAGTTCAAGCTGGTGGGGGAGGAGAAAGGCGATCTCCGCCCGCTCGAATTCCTCCCGAACCTCGTCATAACGCCGGAAGGGACGGTACGGGAAGACCCTCCGGTCCTTGAGGACGCTCGAGAGATACCGCTCCGAGACCGCCAGTGCGGGAGGGATGTCTGCCAGCACGTATCGTACGCCGGGCAGCAACGTCAGGAAGACGAAAGCCGTCCGCCCGTAGCCCGGGCCCAACTCGAGAATCGTCCGGATCCGTCCCCGATCCACCTCCGGCGCGAGGATCGATCGATACTCCAGCATCGAGTTGGCCAGGTCCTGCGAGATCAGCGCTCCACGCCGATGCACGCGAGGAGGATTGCCCTCGAGGGGT
>CAZSCC010000050.1:0-1754 GCA_964604905.1 uncultured Planctomycetales bacterium | reverse complement strand
GGCGACATGGACATGCAGCTCGGGATCGCCTACCTCCCCCGCTTCCTCCGCCCGCACTCGAAGAACGTGCTCGTGATCGGCTTCGGGAGCGGGACCACCTCGGGGGCCAGCCTCCTCTTCCCGGGGACGCGCGTGACCTGCTGCGAGATCGAGCGGGCGGTCTTCAAGGCCTCGGAGCACTTCGCGGACGTGAACTACTCCCCCGAGACCCGCCCGGGCTTCACGATGGTCTTCGACGACGGGCGGAGCCACCTCCAGGGGACCCGCGAGACCTACGACATCATCCTCTCCGAGCCGTCCAACCCCTGGCTCGCCGGGGTCTCGAGCCTCTTCACCCGCGAGTTCTACGAGACCTGCCGCGCCAGGCTGGGCGAGCGGGGCCTCCTCGGGCAGTGGATCCAGCTCTACTCCTTCTCGGAGGCCGAATACGCGCTGGTGGTCCGGACGGTGACCGCGGTCTTCCCGCATGCCTGCCTCATCCGGGTGAGCAGCAGCGATTCCATCCTCCTGGCCTCCCAAGCCCCGATCCTCCCCTCGCGGGCCGACATCGACGCCGCCCAGGCCCTCGTGGATTCCCTCCCCGAAGTCCGCGCGGGCCTCGAGAAACATCTCGACGGGACCGATGTCCGCTCGCTCCTCCTCACGCGCCTCCTCCTGGACGAGGCGGGTCTGAAGCGGCTGGCGGCGCGCGACAAGGCGGAGACGATCAACACGGACCTCAATCTCCGCCTGGAGTTCGACGCGCCCCTGCGGCTCTTCCACTCCGATCTCAATCCCGACGAGGAGGTGGACCCCTCGATCCTGCAGGCGGTCCAGATCGCCTGGATCCGGCGGATGGTCGAGGGGTGGGGATGCTCCAAGGCCCAGGTCAAGGCGCTCCAGTCGCTCGTCAAGACGCTGCCCGGGCACAAGCATTCGACCTCGATCGAGATCCTCGATCTCGCCGTGGGCCTGGATCCGGACGATCCGGCCCTCCTGGCGCAGTGGGCGATCGCCCATAAGGGGGTCGACGAGGAGGCCGTCCGGAAGGCGGTGGCGCGGATCCTCGAGCGATCGCCGCTCGAAGCCCTGCGCGTCGGCGTGGAGATGGGCATCCTGTCGAAAGTCCCTCTCGCCGTGGAGATCCTCGAGCGGATCGTCGCCTCATACCCCGGATCGGCGACCGCCTGGGAGCAACTGGCGCTCAACTACGAAAAGCTGAAGGACCTCGAGAAGGCCGGGCAGGCCTACCGGAAGGCGTTCGCCCTGGACCCCCTCTCCGCCTCGACCCGGAGGAATCTCGAGGAGTTCGAGAAGAAGCGGACCCAGGAGAAGAAGTAGGGACTCGCTTCTTCGTCCGATGCTGCTAAGATATCCCCCGCCATGTTCGACTCCCTGAGCGAATCCCTGGGCAACGTCTTCCGAAAGCTCTCCGGGCGCGGGCGCCTGTCGGAGTCCAACATCGAGGAGGGGCTGCAGGAGGTCCGCCGCGCGCTCCTCTCGGCCGACGTCAACTTCAAGATCGTGAAGGACTTCATCGAGCGCGTGAAGGCGAAGGCGCTCGGCGAGGAGGTCCTGAAGCACATCAACCCCACCCAGATGTTCGTCGGGGTCGTGCACCGGGAGCTCCAGGAGCTGATGGGCCCCGTCGACCACACGATCCCCCCCGCCGGGAGCCGGCCGACGGTGCTCATGATGGCGGGGCTCCAGGGCGCGGGCAAGACGACCTCGACCGCCAAGCTCGGGAAGTACCTGATCAAGAAAGGCCGCAAGCC
>CAZSCC010000049.1:0-6308 GCA_964604905.1 uncultured Planctomycetales bacterium | reverse complement strand
GAAGCGGGGGTTCGAGGCGATCGTGATGATGCTCAAGGCCTGGTCGGAGAAGAAGAAGACCCCGGAGGTCTTCCGGGAAGTCCTCGGCCAGACAGTCGAGGAGTTCGACCGGGATTTCTTCGCCTGGCTCGATGCGAGGCTCGCGAAGCTGAAGTACCGCCGCCCGCAGACGGAAGACCCCTCGAAGCTCCTCGCGGATGCCACCGCCGATCCGAGGGACGCGGTCGCGGCAGCCCGGCTGTCGTTCGCGCTCCTGGAATCGGGGGACGACGCAGGGGCCGAGAAGTTCGGGAAGCGGGCGGTCGACGCGGACGGATCGAGCGCGCCGGCTCACGCCGCCTACGGCCAGGCACTCCTCAAGCGGCGCGAGCCGGAGGCGGCGATCCTCCATCTGGGACGTGGGACCGACGACTTCCAGACCTGGGACGCGCTGGGGCGCGCGCTGGGCCAACGGGACCGGTGGCGCGAAGCGGCCGACGCGTACCGGAAGGCGGCCGCCTGCTTCCCCGCGTACCTGGAGGACCCTTCCGGCGGCACAGTCTACCACCGGCTCAACGAGGCGCTCCTGGAGGTCAAGGACACCGCCGGCGCGGTGAAGGCGTTCGAGGAGATGATCGCGGCCGACCCGCTGGACTTCCGTAGCCGGCTCAAGCTGGCGCGGCTCCACGAGGAGAAGGGCGAGTGGGCGAAGATGACCATCGTGCTCGAGGAGGCCGCGGCGATCGAGACGCGCGACCTCGCGCTGCTCGACCTGCAGGCCTCCCTCCACCGCGGGCGCAAGGAGCACGCCGCGGCCACCGAGCGGACCCTGGCCGCCGTCGCGATCCTCGAGACCGACGGCTCGGACGAGGAGGGCAAGGGGAAGGCGGATCGGTTCTGCGCGGTCGGCGAGGACTGGCTCGCGCAGGGCGAGAAGGCGAAGGCCCTCGAGTACGCCCAGGAGGCGCTCCGGCTGGTCTCGGGGCTGGAGCGTGCACGGAAGCTGTACGAAGCCTGCCGTCTGAAATAAACTGAGGGGTTGATGAGCGCGCCTGCCGAGATCTGCGACTCCTGCGGGAAGACGATCACCGACGATCAGCTGGAGTCCGGATCGGCGATCAGCGTCCTGGGACGGAGCTACTGCCCGGACTGCAAGGGCCAGGCGGTGAAGGACATCTCGCTCGACGATCTCGCGTCCCCTCCCGAGCCTCCGCCTAAGATCCCGCCGAAGCCCCCGCTGAAGACCGCGCTCCCGCCCTCCTCCACGCCGAGGCCCGCTCCGGCCGGGGGGGTGGAGGTCATCAAGCTCGACGCCCCCAAGGAACCGCCCCCCCAGGCGACGCCCCGCGCGATCGTGGCGCCCCGCGCCGGCCAGAGGCGCGCGGCCGGGCGGTCGACCGGTTCGAAAGTGGGGCTGCTGATCGCCGGCAGCGCGGGGGCGCTCGCGGTGGCGCTCATCCTGGCGACCCGGAGCGGCGGGACGGGGAAACAGAAACCGGATCCGATCCCGGTGGCGGAGAAGACGCCGACGCCCCCCCCGGTCCCGACCCGCGAGGAGAAGGCCGAGGAGGCCTACCGCAAGGCGATCACAATCTCGCGCCGGACGGAATCGAGCGTCGAGGAGGTCCTGGCGGCGGTCGACCAGGCGGTCCCCGACTGCCGGGGAACGAAGTACGAGGCGGAGCTGGAGAAGATCCGGACCGGGGCTCTCCGGGACCGGGAGCTGACGGAGGCCGGGCGGAGCCTCCAGCCCCTCCTCGAGGACCTGCGTTCGGCCGTCGCGTCCGACACGGCCTTCAAGAGGTTCGCGGAGATCCAGGATAAATTCCAGAAGGCGCGCGAGCTCGCCAGCCGGTCGGCCTCGAACCGGATCGGCGAGATCAACCAGCTCCAGCAGGACTACGGCGGGCGGTACGAGAAGGCCGCGGATCCCCACCTCAAGGAGATCGAGTTCACCGCCCAGGTGCTGACCGACGACCGCCGCTACGACGAGGCCCTCGCCAAGATCGAGACCTTCCCCCGCGAACTCCGCCAGTCGGGCGCCTGGAAGAGCCTCGACACCCTGAAGAAGGACATCGAACGGAAGAGGAAGCTCTTCCCTCCGAAGAAGTGACCGCGATGCTCCTCGTGATCGACAACTACGACTCCTTCACCTTCAACCTCGTGCAGGCGCTGGGAGCGCTCGGCGCGGAGGTCGAGGTCGTCCGGAACGACGCGGTCACGCCCGAGGAGGTGGAGCGGCGCGCGCCGGAGCGGATCGTGATCTCCCCCGGCCCGTGCACCCCGCGCGAGGCCGGCGTCTCGAACCGCGTGATCAAGCGGCTCGCGGGCCGGATCCCGATCCTGGGGGTCTGCCTCGGGCACCAGTGCATCGCCCACGCCTTCGGGGCGGAGATCGTCCGCGCCCCCCGCGCGATGCACGGGAAGACGAGCGAGATCCGCCACGACGGCGCGGGGGTCTTCGCCGGGCTTCCCAGCCCCTTCACCGCGATGCGCTACCACTCGCTCGCGGTCGACGAGAAGACGCTCCCCGCCGAGCTCCTCGTCACGGCGCGCACCCCGGAGGGCGACGTGATGGGCCTGAGACACGCGTCGTGGCCGCTGGAAGGGGTGCAGTTCCACCCCGAGAGCTACCGGACCGAGGCGGGCGTCCAGCTGCTGGAGAATTTCCTGAAGCGATGAAGATTCTGACGCCCCTCCTCCTGCTCCTCGCGGCCTGCTCGGCCTCGCACGCGTACCGCCGGCCCGCGCCGGTCGCGTTCGCCGGAAGCACCGCTGAGACCTGGGACACGCAGGCGGCCGAGGACCATCACCTCCACCCGAAGGAGGGATCGGCGTGCCCCGACCTCCCGCGGCTCCTTCAGGCGACCGGAACGGCGGCGGCGCAGGCCGCGGGAGAGCCCCGCGCGGCGGGCGCGTCGGCGACGATGGCCGCCCTCGCGGACGCGATGCTGACGACGACGCACGGCGCGCCGTACGGGGGCCCGGGCCGGCTGACGCTGGTCCTGCGCCATTACCCCGGGGGGCGTGAAGAGGCCAACCGCGCGATCTTCATCGTGGTGCCGGCCCTCCGTGCGGGCGAGGCGGAGCGCGAGTTCCGCGATGCGGAGATCCGTGCGGACCTGCACGAGCCCGTCCTCTCCGTGAAAGCCAGGCTCGAAACCGGCCGGGTCCTCGTCCGCCGCGGGGCCGGGGATCTCCGCGCGATCGAGCTCTCTCTCACCCTCAAGCCCGATGGCGGCGACCCCGTGCGGGTTGAGGCGCGGCTCGAGACCACCGTCGCTCGATAAGACTTGTCAGGTCCCCCGCCCCGTCGTTATAGTCCGGCCGATGATCCCCATCGACCTCAAAGGCAAGATCGCGCTCGTCACCGGCGTGGCCGACAAGGACGGGTTCGCCTGGTCGATCGCCAAGGCCCTCCAGGCCGCGGGCGCGCGCCTCGTCTTCTCCTCCCACCCCCGCGTGATGGGGATCGTGGAGAATTTCCTGACCCGCGAAAAGGACGCCGAAGCCCGCGTCCTCCCCTTCGGCGCCGGCACGCTCAAGGTGGAGAAGCTCCTCCCGTGCGACGTCAGCTTCGACACGATGGACGACGTCGACGCGGCGACCCGGGCGGACAAGCACTACCAGAAGTTCCCGGACTATTCGATCAAAGGATGCGTGGAGGCGGTCGGCCGCGAATTCGGCGGCATCGACCTCCTCATCCACTCCGTGGCTTTCAGCCCCGAGATCAAGAACCGGCTCATCGACACGAGCCGGAAGGGCTATCTCACCGCGCTCTCGATCAGCGCCTACTCGCTGGCCTCGCTGCTTCGCGCCGCGCGGCCGTTCATGGAGGACCGTCCCGGCGGCGCGGCGGCCGTGGGCCTGACCTACCTGGGCGGCGAGCGGGTGGTGGCGCACTACGGCGGCGGGATGTCCACCGCCAAGGCGGCGCTCCAGATCGACTGCAAGCAGCTCGCCCACCAGCTCGGGCCCAAGAACATCCGGGTCAACCTGATCTCGGCGGGCCCTTACGCCTCCCGGGCCGCCCGCTCGATCGGCGACATCCAGCAAATGATCGACCAGGCCGCCAAGCTCAGCCCCCTCCCCCGTCCCATCGAGGCGGAGGAGGTCGCCAACACCGCGGCCTTCCTGTGCAGCCCGCTGGCGTCGGCCATCACCGGCCAGATCGTCTACGTGGACTGCGGCTACAACATCATGGGAGTCTGACCGATCCGGCGCCTTCCGTGCTAAGTCGTTGACTTGAGCCGGAGGCGCGCCTACGATCTAACCCATGCCCCGCCTCGGCCGGCTGCTTCTCCTTCTTCTTCTGTCGGCGCTCCCGGGATGCGACCCGAAGAAGCCCGCAGACGCCGCTCCCCTCGCGCCGGACGGGGACCGAAAGGGCGCCGACACCCTCACGCCGAGCGAACGCCTCGCGCGGGCACGCACGCTTCTCGCCGAAGCCGGGTACCCGGGCGGAAAGGGTTTCCCCAAGCTCGAGATCCTCTACAACACCGACGAGGGCCACAAGAAGATCGCCGCCGCTATCCAGCAGATGTGGCGGAAGGCTCTTGGGATCGAGGTGGAACTCCGCAACACGGAGTGGAAGGTCTACCTGGACGACATGAGCAAGCTCCGCTACACCATCATGCGGCGCGGATGGATCGGCGACTACCGGGACCCGAACACGTTCATCGAGCTCTTCACGTCGCACAGCGGTAACAACAACACCGGCTGGTCGAACGCCGCGTACGACGCGCGGGTCAAACAGGCCGCCGGGGAACCCGACGCGAAGAAGCGCCTGGAGCATTTCCGGGCCGCGGAAAAGATCCTGATGGATGAACTCCCCATTATCCCTCTCTACTTCTACGTGAGCTCCGACTGCTGGAAGGAGAACGTGAGGGGGTTCCACTCCAACATCCAGGACATCCATCCGCTCAAGGAGGCCTGGGTCGAGGGCCGGGACACCCTGGTCATGAACAACGCCACCGAGGTGCAGACGCTCGACCCCGGCCTGGCGCGCGGCCAGCCCGAGCACCGGATCACCCTCTCGATCTTCGAGGGCCTCACGGTCTACGACCCCAAGACCCTCGAGCCTCGTCCCGGCGTGGCGGAGCGCTGGGAGGTCTCCCCCGACGGCAGGACGTACACGTTCCACCTCCGCGATTGCGAGTGGAGCGATGGGAAGAAGGTCACTGCGGGGGACTTCGCCTTCGCCTGGACCCGCATCCTCGATCCGGCAACGCCCACCGACTACGCCCACCTCCTCTACTCCATCAAGGGGGCCGAGGCGTTCAACCTCAAGAAGAACCCGGACCGTTCGAGCGTCGGCGTCCGGGCCAAGGACGACCGGACGCTCGAGGTCGAGCTGGAGCATCCGGTGCCGTTCTTCCCGGAACTCTGCGCGTTCTTCACCTACTGCCCCGTCCGCAAGGACGTGATCGAGAAGCACGGCGGGAACTGGACGCGGCCCGAGAACATCGTCTCCAACGGCCCCTTCAAGCTGACCTCCTGGAAACCCACCGACTCCATCACGGTGGAGAAGAACCCGAAGTACTGGGATGCGGCCAAGGTACGTCTGCAGAAGGTGAAGTTCCTGCCCATCGAGAACCGCGCCACCGCCTGGAACCTCTACAAGGAGGGGCAGTGCGACTGGGTGACCACCCTCCCCCTGGAGCTCATCGACGAGATCATCAAGCGGCCGGACTACCACGGCGACACGTTCCTGGCCACCTACTACTATTCATTCAACGTGACCGAGGGAGTGCTCAAGGACAAGCGGGTCCGCAAGGCGCTCGCCCTCGCCGTCGACCGGGAAACGATCGTCTCCAAGATCACCAAGCAGGGGCAGAAGCCCGCCTACCACGTCACTCCGCCGATCTTCGACGCCTACAAGAGCCCCCGCCTGGACGAGAGGGAGTAGCCCCGGGTGGCCGCCTTCGTGCTACGTCGGCTGATCGCCGGAATCCTCACGCTCTTCGTCGTCGCCACCCTGAGCTTCGCGATCACGCGTAACACCCCTGGAAGCCCCTTCAGCTCGGAGCGTTCGCTCCATCCGGAGATCCTCAGGAACTTCGAGGCCTACTACGGCCTGGACAAGCCCATCTGGGTCCAGTACGGCCGGACGATGGGGCGCCTCCTCCACGGGGACCTCGGGCCCTCCATGTACTATCGCGATTTCAACTGCAACGACATCGTCTGGCCGGGATTCCGCAAGTCGATCATCCTGGGATCGATCAGCGCGGTCCTGGCCCTCCTGATCGGCCTCCCCCTGGGGGTCCTCGCCTCCGCGCGCCAGAACCGCTGGCCGGACTACGCGGCCATGAGCGTCTCGATCGCCGGCA
>CAZSCC010000048.1:0-14011 GCA_964604905.1 uncultured Planctomycetales bacterium | reverse complement strand
CGGGCAACGTGCGGGAGCTCGAAAACCTGGTGGAACGGGCGGTGCTCCTGTGCCCAGAGCCCGTCTTCACGCTGAACCCGTTCGCCCAGGCGGAGGCCGCGGCACCCGGGAGCGCCAGCTCGACGCTGGACGCCGTGATCCGCGCCCACATCGTCCGGACCGTCAAGCTCTGCCGGGGAAGGATCTACGGTCCCGAAGGCGCGGCGCGCCTGCTGGGGCTCAAACCGTCGACCCTCCAGTCGAGGATGAAGTCCTTGGGGATCGACCGCCTCCGCTGCCTGTAGACCCTCTTCGGAGCGGTAGCCGACGTTGGACTTGGAACGGGGGGCTGTTACAATACCCGCCCTCATGTCGGACCACGAAATCCTCGAAGTGGACGTCCTGTTCGTCGGCGCCGGTCCTGCCGGCCTCGGCGGGGCGATCCGACTTGCCCAGCTCGCCAAGTTGGCCGGGGCGACGCTCAACATCACGGTCATCGAGAAGGCCAAGGAGATCGGGGCCCACAGCTGCTCGGGCGCGGTCATGGACCCGAAGTCGCTGCGCGAGCTCATCCCCGATTTCGAGGCCCAGGGCGCGCCGATCGAGTCGCCCGTCGAGGACGATCTCGTCTGGTTCCTGACGGAGAGCGAGGGGGTCCACCTCCCGTTCCTCCCGCCGTCGCTCCGGCAGCACGGGAACGTCATCGTCTCCCTGGGACAGATGGTCCGATGGCTGGGGAAGCAGGCGGAGGCGCTGGGGATCAACATCTTTCCGGGCTTTCCGGCCGTCGACGCGCTGGTCGAGGACGGCCGCGTCGTCGGCGTGCGGACCGGCGACAAGGGGATCGACAAACACGGGCAGAAGAAGGCCAACTTCGGGGCTGGCGTCGATATCAAGGCGAAGGTGACGGTCGTGGGCGAAGGCCCCCGCGGGTCGCTCACGCGGATCCTGACGGATCGCTTCAAGCTGGCCGAGGGCCGCGCGCCGCAGGTCTATGCCACGGGGGTGAAGGAGATCTGGGAGCTGCCGCCCGGGACGACTCACAAGGGGCGGGTGATCCACACGATGGGCTGGCCACTCGAGAGCGACACGTTCGGGGGCGGTTTCATCTACACGATGTCACGCGATCGGATCGACATCGGGTTCGTGGTGGGACTCGACTACCGCGACCCGTTCACCGACCCGCACCACGAGTTCCAACGGTTCAAGACCCATCCGCGGGTCAAGGCGATCCTGGAGCACGGGAAGCCCGTCGAGTATGGGGCGAAGGCGATCCCGGAAGGCGGCTGGGAGGCGGTCCCGAAGCTCCATATGCCCGGGGCGCTTCTGGCGGGCGATTCGGCCAGTCTGCTCGACGCGCGGAAGCTGAAGGGCGTGCATCTGGCGATGAAAAGCGGGATGCTCGCGGCGGAGACGGCGTTCGAGGCGATCGGGAAGGGGGACGTTTCGGAGAAGGGGCTTGCCCCGTACTTCGAGCGCGTGGAGGCGAGTTTCATTAAGAAGGAGCTCTGGGCGTCGCGGAACTTCAAGAAGGGGTTCAAGCTGGGCTTCGAGGCGGGCGTCCTGGGGGCGGCAGCCGGGGAGTTCACCGACGGGTGGAGCCCGTTCGCCGGGCTGGAGGTGAAGGCGGGCCACACGCGCATGAAGCGCCGGAAGAAAGGGCTGGTTCCCGAGCGGATCAAGTTCGACGACAAGGTGACGTTCTCGAAGCTTTCGGACATCTACCTGTCGGGGACCCTCCACGACGAGGACCAGCCGTGCCACCTGCACGTGCTCGACCCGAAGATCTGCGTGGATCGCTGCACCGAGGAGTACGGAAACCCCTGCCAGCACTTCTGCCCGGCGGCGGTCTACGAGTGGGTAAAGAAGGAAGGCGAGGTGGCCGGCGGCCTGCAGATCAACTTCTCGAACTGCGTGCACTGCAAGACCTGCGACATCATGGACCCGTACGACATCATCCGCTGGGTCCCTCCGGAGGGCGGCGGGGGCCCCGGCTACCAGAACCTTTGAGTGATAGATTTCAAAGAGTTTGATTTATTGCCCATGAAATATTCGAACTACATCGGCGGCAAGTGGGTCCCGGCGAAATCGGGGAAGACGTTTCCCAACCGCAATCCCGCCGACCTGGACGACGTGATCGGCGAGTTCCCGGCGAGCGACGCGAAGGACGTCGATGCCGCCGTCGCCTCCGCGAAGAAGGCGTATGACGACTGGCGCCGCACGCCCGCGCCCAGGCGGGGCGAGCTCATCTTCAAGGTGGGCGAAATCCTGACCCGCCGCAAGGAGGAGATCGCCCGCGCCATGACCCGTGAGATGGGCAAGGTCCTCAAGGAGACCCGGGGCGACGTGCAGGAGGGGATCGACACTGCCTGGGTCCACGGAGGAGAAGGGAGGCGGCTCCACGGCTTCACGGCGCCGTCCGAACTTCCCAACAAGGCCGGCTGGGCGATCCGGGCGCCGATCGGCGTCTGCGGGCTCATCACTCCCTGGAACTTCCCGCTGGCCATTCCGACCTGGAAGTCCTTCCCGGCGCTGGTGGCGGGGAACACGATCGTGCTGAAGCCCGCGAGCGACACGCCCCACACGTCGCAGCTCCTCTTCGAAGCGTTCGAGGAGGCCAGAATCCCGCCGGGCGTCGCCAACCTGGTCCAGGGGGGCGGATCCGGGGTCGGCATGCCGATCACCCGGCATCCCGACGTCCGGGTGATCAGCTTCACGGGATCGACCGAGGTGGGCCGCGAGATCAGCTCCGTGGCCGGACAGGCGCTGAAGCGCGTCTCGCTCGAGCTGGGCGGAAAGAACGCCCAGATCGTGATGGACGACGCGGACCTCGAGCTGGCGCTGGAGGGCGTCCTCTGGGGCGCCTTCGGCACGACGGGCCAGCGCTGCACCGCCACCTCCCGCCTCATCCTCCACAGGAAGATCCACGACGAGTTCGTTCAGCGGCTGGTCGAGCGCGTGAGGAAGCTCCGGCTCGGAAACGGCCTGGACGAGAAGAACGAGGTCGGGCCTCTCGTCAACCCGGGACGCGTCGAGGCAGTGGACGCGTACGTCAAGATCGGGAAGAAGGAAGGGAAGATCCTCTGCGGCGGCGCGCCGGCGACCGAAGGAGCCCTGAAGAAGGGCTGCTTCTATGCGCCGACCGTGATCGACGGCGTCAAGCCGACGGCGCGGATCGCCCGAGAGGAGATCTTCGGGCCCGTGCTCTCCGTGCTGACCGTGAAGGACCTGGATGACGCGGTCCGCTGCCTGAACGACGTCGAGTACGGCCTCTCGAGTTCGATCTACACCCGCGACGTCAACAACGCCTTTTACGCGATGCAGGAACTCGATTGCGGGATCGTCTACGTGAACGCTCCGACGATCGGCGCCGAGTGCCATTTCCCCTTCGGCGGCACCAAGAACACGGGGAACGGCCACCGCGAGGGGGCCCATCCCATCTATGAAGTGTTCACCGAGTGGAAGACGATATACGTGGACTACAGCGGAAGACTCCAGAAGGCGCAGATCGATAACCGGGCGAATCACGAATGACGAATCAAGAATCACCGAAGACACAAAGGCGCAGAGCATGAGAATTGGCGTACCCAAGGAGACGGGGCCCGGGGAGAAGCGGGTGGCGCTGATCCCGGAGACCGTCAAGAAGTTGGCCGCGAAGAAGATCGAGACGGTGATCGAGACCGGCGCCGGAATGGCCTCGTCGTTCTCCGATGCCGAGTACCAGGCGGCAGGGGCGGCGGTCGCCTCGTCGCTCGAGGACCTGGTCGCGAAGAGCGATGCGATCATCAAGGTGATCCGGCCCGACGACGAGGAGTTGGCGAAGTTGAAGGAGGGGTCGGCGCTGGTCTGCCTTCAGTACCCGCTCTCGAGCCCCGACTTCGTGAAGGCGGCGGCGGCCAGGAAGCTGATGACGGTGGCGCTCGACATGATCCCGCGCACCACGCTCGCGCAGGCGATGGACGTCCTCTCGTCTCAGGCCAACCTCGCCGGCTACTGGGCGGTGGTGGCGGCGGCGTCCCGGCTCCCCAAGATCTTCCCGATGCTGATGACTGCGGCCGGCACGGTCACGCCGTCGCGGGTGCTCGTCATGGGAGTCGGGGTGGCGGGCCTGCAGGCGATCGGCACGGCGAAGCGCCTTGGCGCGGTCGTCGAGGCGACCGACGTCCGTCCCGAGACCAAGGAACAGGTCGAATCGCTGGGCGGGAAGTTCCTGATGGTCCAGGGCGTGGAGTACAAACAGGGCAGCGGCGGCTACGCGGCCGAGCAGTCCGACGAGTACAAGAAGGCGCAGACCGCCATGGTCGCGGGCGCGATCTCGAAGGCGGACGTGGTCATCACGACGGCGCTCATCCCCGGCCGGAAGGCGCCGGTGCTGGTGACGGAGGATCACGTGAAGTCGATGCGGCCGGGGTCGGTGATCGTGGACCTCGCGGCGGAACAGGGCGGGAACGTCGCGGGCTCCGAAGCGGGGAAGGACGTGGTGAGGAACGGCGTCACGATCGTCGGTGCGCTCAGCGGCCCGAGCAACGTGGCGTTCCACGCGAGCCAGGCCTTCTCGCGCAACATCGAGAAGCTCCTGCTCCACATCACGTCGGAGGGGAACTGGAAGATCGATCTCAACGAGGAGATCACGAAGGGCTGCGTCATCACGAAGGAGGGCGAGATCGTGCACGCGAAGGTCAGGGAGACGGCGACGGGCCCCGCGGCCCAGGGGGCGAGGCCATGATGCTCATGCTCCTGATCGGGGGGCTGTACACCTTCATCCTGGCAGCTTTTCTCGGATACCAGGTCATCTCGAAAGTGCCCCAGCTCCTCCATACCCCTCTCATGGCGTTCACGAACGCGATCTCGGGTATCTCGCTCGTCGCGTCGATCGTGATCGCGGGCGCGAGCGAGAACGCGGTGACCGCGATCCTGGGGACCATCGCCGTAGCGGCCGCCTCGATCAACGTGATCGGCGGTTTCATCATCACCGACCGCATGCTCAAGATGTTCAAGAAGAAGGAGGCGCCCAAGTCATGAGCGCCCTTTCCTTCGCAGTACAGCATGCGGCGGGGGTATCGGCCCGGGAGCAGATCTACCAGGTCGCCCTGCTGATCGCCTCGGTGCTCTTCCTGCTCGGCATCCGGATGCTGACGAATCCCGAGACGGCCCGCAAGGGCCAGCACCTCGCCGTGCTTGGAATGATCATCGGGGTCGGGGGGACGCTCCTGAACTCCCGGATCGTCCCGTTGGGATACGCGTGGATCGGCATCGGGCTCGCGGTGGGCGCGGTGATCGGGATCCCGATGGGCCTCTGGATCCCGATGACCAAGATGCCCGAGCGGGTGGCGCTCTCACACGCGTTCGGCGGCCTGGCGGTCGCGCTCGTGGGGATCGCGGAGTACTACAACGGCCACACGCTCCACTCGGAATTCGCGATGGGCGCCATCGGGTTCGAGGTCGTCATGGGCTCCATCACCTTCACGGGATCCCTCATGGCTTTCGGGAAGCTGCAGGGAATCCTGTCCGGCAAGCCCCAGACGTTCGGGGGGCAGAACGCGCTGAATTTCGTCCTTCTGGCCGGCGTCCTGGTCGCCCTCGTCGTCATGGTGCTGAAGCCCGATCTGAGCCCGCTTTTCTACGGCCTCGTGGTGGCGGGTCTCGCGCTGGGTGTGCTCCTCGTCCTGCCGATCGGCGGGGCGGACATGCCGGTGGTCATCTGCCTCTTGAACTCTTATGCCGGCCTGGCGGCTGCGGCCTCGGGTTTCGCGCTCAACAACAACGTCCTCATCATCTGCGGCGCGCTGGACGGCGGGTCGGGCCTGATCCTCGCCCTCATCATGTCGAAGGCGATGAACCGTTCGTTCCGGAACGTCCTGTTCGGCGCCTTCGGGAGCGCCGCGACGGCCGCGGCGGCGGGTCCCTCCAAGGGAGGCGCCGCCCGGGAAGGGACGGTCGAGGACGCCGCCGAGCTCCTCAAGATCGCGAATTCCGTCATCTTCGTGCCGGGGTACGGGATGGCGGTCGCGCAGGCGCAGCACGCGGTTCGCGATCTGGCCAATGCGCTCGCGGGGAACGGGACGCGGGTCAAGTATGCGATCCACCCGGTGGCGGGCCGAATGCCGGGGCACATGAATGTCCTCCTGGCCGAGGCGAACGTTCCGTACGACCAGCTGTTCGAGCTGGAGGCGATCAACGACGAATTCCCCCAGACCGACGTGGCGGTCGTCGTGGGCGCGAACGACGTGGTCAACCCGGCCGCGAAGAACACGCCCGGGAGCCCGATCTTCGGGATGCCGATCCTCAACTGCGACCTGTGCAAGGCGGTGATCGTGCTCAAGCGGTCGATGAACCCAGGCTTCGCGGGGATCGAGAACGAACTTTTCATCATGCCGCAGACGATGATGGTCTTCGGCGACGCGAAGCAGACGCTGGGGAAGATCACGGCGGCGATGCGGGAAGGCGGGCATTAGCCCGCCCCATTCATGAACCGAGGGAGATCATGGACAGTCTGGCGGGCGGGCGGGAACTCCCAGATCCAAAGCCTAAAGCCCCAAGGGCGGCCTCCCGTGGGGGACACGAGGGGGCAAGCCCTTTGGCAATTGGAATTTGGGGGTTGGCAGTTCCCGCTCTCCGTACCCTTGCGCCTGGATGTTTCCGGATTCATGGATAAAGCGGGTTAGGAAAGCCATGTCGGTTCGGGGACGGTCGTGGATGGGGGCGCTCTTCGTGGCGGTGGGCGTCACGGGGATGGTAGTGGCCATGTTGAGCGCCAGGGCGGATCACGGCGTGGCCATCTATCCGGCGGTGGTCCTGTGGTCGGGGATTGCCCTTGCGGCCGGGGGGATCGGGATGATACTCTGGGCCCTTTCCGGCGCGATTCGGCAGATCGGGGCGTCGGAAGTCCAGCTGGAGGCCCGGCTCCGGTCGGAGTCGGACGTCCAGCGGGAACAAAAGCGCCGGCCGTAGCGTTGCTATCAGAGAGCTTTTACAGGAGGGTGATTATGAAGCGTGCAGCGGTGCTGCTGGTTGCGGTGGCCCTGGCCGGGCTGCCCGTCCTCGCCGCGGTGGCGGCGGAGGAGAACGAGCTCAAGGTCACGGTGACCGGGCTGAACTGACCCACGAGCTGAGGCGGGGCCGTCATGAAAGGCCTCGCGCGCCTGTCAGGCGCGAAGGGTCCTGCGGAGCAGGACGATTTCCAGAAGGGCACGGGCGTGTACATCATCCGGTTCGGCGCCGCGCCCGCCGTCAAGCTGGCCGACATCCAGAAAGAGGTCGGAAGCTACAAGGTGACCAAGGTGCAGGCCAAGCTCACCTCGAAGGTCGCCGAGAAGGACGGGAAGTGGTGGGCGGGCACCATCGCCCTCGCCAACCCCAAGGAGGACGACTGCCTGAAGGTGGTCGCCAGCCTGAAGGAGAAGACGCTGGTCCTCACCGGCATCCTCAGCGAGGACGACAAGAAGGCCCAGACGCTGACGCTGTCCAAGGTAGCCGAGGCGAAGTAGCCTACTCGCTTTCAAGAAACCCCCCGGGCGATCCCCGGGGGGTTTTCTTTTTGCCCGGAAGGTCAGAGCAGGGTGACCGCGAGGGCGGGGGTGAGGGCGAAGATGATCCCCGCGAGCGAGAGGAGGAGTCGGCGCTTCCGGCTCACGTGGTCGGCGCAGAGGATCCCCGCCATCTTCCAGTTGCGGTAGAAGGCGAAGCAGGTCAGCCAGGGGGAGAATCCGAGGAATCCGATCACGACGATGAGGCCGATCACGCTGATCGGAAGGAGGCCGATCGCCAGGACGAGCGAGAGCACCCATCCGACGAGGAGCGGTCCCGCGAAGAAGGCCGCACTGCGCGTCACCCTGCGGCGCAGGAGGATCCAGACGGCCAGGAGGGCGACTTCCGTGAGGATGAAGGTGTAGGCGGCGGGCGCGGCTCCGCCGAAGATCGAGCCGTCGAACAAGATGGACCCCGACGTACCCGGGCGGTTTCCGAAGATCAAGCGGTCGCACGCCAGGCAGCCGAGCGGGAGCAGGATCCCGAAGAGAAGGTCCCAGACCGTCTGCGCCCTCGACGGCGGGAGAAGGAACTGCCTTCGGAAGAAACCGGGCCGCGTACTCATGCTCCAGTTCCAGTATAGCGGGGGGAGCGGTCGGGATTGTATACTTCGGTCAACCGTATGCGACTCGCGACCGCCTGCCTTCTCGCGCTGGCCGCGCTCACCTGCGCGAGCCCCCCCCCGGACGACCGGTGTGCCGTGACGATCGAGGCAGTGGACCCCGACAGCGGAAGGCCCGCCCCCGCCCTGCTCCGGGTGACCGACGCCCAGGGTCGACCCGTGGGCGTCCCGGCGCTCCTCGACCGCGGGATCGGACTCGACGACAAGCACCCGGCGCACCGCTGGTCCGTGCTCCCGGGGAAGAGGATCGTGCGCCTCCCCCGCGAGCGGCTGACGTTCGAGGCCTTCCGCGGACTGGATACCGAGATCGCCCGCGTCGAGGCGGACCTGGCGGGACGCGACCGGGCCGAGATCAAGCTCGCGCCCCGTCGCTTCCACGACGCCGCGGCCCGGGGATGGCGGAACGCGAACACCCACCTTCACCTGCAGAAGATCACTCGCGAGGAGTCGGACCGCTACCTGCTCGAAGTCCCCCCGGCCGACGGGCTGGACGCGCTCTTCGTCTCCCATCTCGAGCGGGCGGAGGCCGACCGCGAGTACATCAGCAACCGGTACAGCGAGGCCGACCTGAAGGGGCTCTCGGCCAGGGCCGGCGTTCTCTTCGGGAACGGAGAGGAGCACCGTCATAATTTCGGCGCCTTCGAACAGGGATACGGGCACGTGATGCTGCTCAACCTCCGGAAGCTCGTCCAGCCCGTCAGCATCGGGCCGGGGATCATGAAGAAGGGGACCGACGGGATCCCGCTGCAGCGCGGCATCGACGAGGCGAAGCGGGAGGGGGCGACCGCGATCTGGTGCCACAATACGTTCGGGCTCGAGGACATCCCCAACTGGGTGACCGGCCGGCCCCACGCGCAGAATATATTCGACGGGGACCCCTCGACCCACGGGAGCTATCAGGACACGTTCTACCGGTACCTGAACGCCGGGCTCCGCGTGCCGTTCTCGACCGGCACCGACTGGTTCATCTACGACTTCTCCCGCGTCTACGCGCAGGTCCCGTCGCTCAAGACCCAGCGGGACTGGCTGGAGGCGCTGGAGAAGGGCCGCACGTACATCAGCAACGGGCCGTTCCTGGAATTCACGGTGAACGATCTCGCGATCGGGGAGACGCTGCGCCTGGAGCGGCCCGGGCGGGTCCGCGTGAAGGCGAGGGCGCTCGGCCGCGTCGACTTCCGCCGGATCGAGCTCGTCCGGAACGGCGAGGCCGTCCACGGGGCGGACGCCCGCCGCGAGGCGGGACACGTGGCGTCGGAGTTCACCTATGACCTCGACATCGCCGCGCCCAGTTGGCTCGCCCTCCGGATCCCGCCGGCGGAGCAGGGGTCGCCCCGGAGCGAACTCGGCGGCCCGCTTTTCGCCCACACGAGCCCCGTCTACGTCGAGGTCGCCGGGCGCCAGCCGTTCGATGACGCTACGGCGAGGGGGCTCCTGGAGGAAGTCAAGCGCGCGCAGGAGACGATCGCGAAGACCGCGCTCTTCGCCGACGATCACGAGCGCGTCCACGTGATGGAAGTCTACGCGGCGGCCGCCGCCGTCCTGGAGAAGAGACTGAAGTGACGCTCTACCTCAACGGCCAGTACATGCCCATCGAGCAGGGCCGCGTCTCGGTGGAGGACCGGGGTTTCCAGTTTGGCGACGGCGTGTACGAGGTCATCCGCTTCTACGGGGGGAAGCCCTTTCGGATGAAGGACCACCTCCGAAGACTCCAACTGAGCTTGGAGGGGATCCGGATTCCGCTCCCCGAGTCCCTTCCGAGGGTCGAGGAGGTCTGCCGGCGGGTGGCGGAGGGCGAGCCGGAGGCGCAGGTCTACCTCCAGGTGACGCGCGGGGCCGCGCCGCGGGTCCACGCCTTTCCGAAGGGGGAGCTCCGGCCGACGTTCGTGGCCTACGCGCGCGCGGCGCAGCGCCATCCGGACGGGAAGACTTTCGCGCTCAAGAGGCTGCTCGACGACCGCTGGGGTCGCTGCCATCTGAAAGTCGTGTGCCTCCTGGCGAACATCCTGGGGAGGCAGCAGGCCGTCGAGGCGGGATGCGACGAGGGCCTCTTCGTCCGCGACGACGGCACAGTGACCGAAGGGACCTCCTCGAACGCGTTCTTCATCCTTAACGGCCGCCTCGTGACCCATCCGGCCACGAACCGGATCCTGAACGGGGTGACGCGCGAGGCCGTGCTCCAGGTGGCCCGCGCGGAAAAGATCGCCGTCGACGAGCGCCCCGTGACGCTCGAGGAGGCGCTGGCCGCCGACGAGGCGTTCATGACCGGCACTCTCACCGAGATCATGCCTGCAGTGACGATCGACGGGAAACCGGTGGGCGTGGGCAAGGCCGGGCCGGTGGCGCTGCGGCTTCGGGCCGCGTTCCGCGAACTCGTGAGGCGCGAATGCGAGTGATCGGCATCGTCCTGGTCGCCGCGCTCTCCGCCTGCACGGCGGCGGCGCCGGCGCCGGCATCGCCTCTCGACACCCTGGTGCCCGCGATCCTCGAGCAGGACCGCATCCCGGGCGCCGTGGTCCTCTCGGGAGACCTGGAGAAGGTCTCCTACCGCAAGGCGTTCGGGACGGTGAAGGTCGACACGATCTTCGACCTGGCGTCGTGCACCAAGGTGGTCGCGACGACGACGGCCGCGATGATGCTGGTCGAGCAGGGAAAGCTCTCCCTGGACGACCCGCTGGGGAAGTACGTGAAGTGCTTCGAGGGACGCGACATCACCCTCCGCGAACTTCTGCAGCACCGCTCCGGGCTTCCGGCCTATCTTATCCCGAAGGCCGCGACACCGGAGGAGATCCTCCGCGAGTTCTCGGCCCTGAAGCCCGGGAAGAAGACCCTCCAGTACAGCTGACTCAACATGATCTCCCTCGGCCGGGTGGTCGAGATCGTGACCGGCTCGCCGCTGGCGGACTACCTCCAGAAGAACGTCTTCGGCCCGCTCGGGATGAAGGACACGGGCTATCGCCCCGACGCGTCGCGCTGCGCGCCCACGACGCCGGAGATCGTCGGCCGGGTCCACGATCCCCTGGCGCGCGCGTACATGACGTCGGACCACCAGTCGGGTAACGCGGGGCTGTTCTCGACGGCGGACGATCTGGCGACCTTCTGCCGCGCGCTCCTCTCGGGAAGGCTGCTGAAGCCCGAGACCGTGAAGCTCATGTTCGAGCCGGACCTCTACACCCGGGGACTGGGGTGGGACGTCTTCGACGAGCCTCCCTGGAAGCCGGGCGTAGGACACACCGGGTTCACGGGGACGCTCGTCTGGATCGATCCCGCGAAGAAGCGCTTCCTCATCCTCCTCGACAACCGCACCTACCACGGAGAGAAAGAGGTCAAGGACCGCCGACTCCGCGAGGAGGTGCTGAAGGTGGTCAACCGGTAGAGCCGTCGGCTATACTTCTCCAATGAGTCAGCCCGCCGGCTCCTTCGAAACCAGCCGGCATCTCATGGACTCCGCGGCGCGGCTGTCGCTCAAGAACGTCGTCCTCGAGCGCCTCCTCTGCCTCTTCAGCGGCCCGATCGAGGCCGGACGGCTTCGGGACGACCTGCTGGACATCGCGATGCAGGCGATCCCGTGTGAAGCGTCATCGTTTTTCGTCGCCGGGGCGAGGGGCGACCTCACGATCGTCGCCGCGAGGGGAAGGGTCTCGGAGCAGCTCAAGGGCCTCAAGCTGAAGAAGGGGATCGGCCTCGCAGGCGCCTGCCTCGCCGACCGCCGGATCATCGCGGTGAGCGACGTGGCGAGCGATCCGCGCCACGCGGCCGCGTTCGCGAAGGCCCTCGGGTTCGAGACGCGATCGCTCGTTGCCGCGCCGGTGGTGCACGACGGGAAGGCCCTTGGCGTTGTCGAGCTCGTGAACAAGACCGGGAACAACGAATTCCAGCGCCACGAGCTGGAGCTGGTCGAGCGGATCATACGGACCGCCGGGGACCTCCTTGCGCGGGCCGGGGAAGCCAAGCCCAAAAGGAGGCGCGGATGACCGACATCGATGCGGTGCTCAAGGAACTTGTGAACCGCCGAGGCTCGGACCTCCACCTGAAGGTCGGTCGCCCTCCGCTCATGCGGATCTCCAGCGACCTGCTCCCGAGCGAGTTCCCGCCCACCGACGCCGCCGACATGGAAGCGGTCCTCCGGAAGCTGGTGGGGAACGAGGGGTGGAAACGGCTGAACGAAGAATTCGAGGTGGATGCGTCCTATGAAATCGAAGGCGTGGCGCGGTTCCGCCTGAATGCCTTCAAGGAGCGCGGCCGATTCGGAGCGGCGCTGCGCGTGATCCCTCTCGTGACGCCCACCCTCGAGGGCTTGGGCCACCCGGCCGTGCTCAAGGACATCTGCCAGGCCCCCCAGGGTCTGGTCCTCGTAACCGGCCCGACCGGGAGTGGAAAGTCCACGACCCTCGCGGCCATGATCAGCCACATCAACGAGACCCAGCCGCTCCACATCGTGACGATCGAGGACCCCATCGAGTTCGTCTACGAGGACAAGAAGTCCACGATCCGCCAGCGCCAGCTGGGAACGGACGTGAAGTCGCTGTCGGAGGCGCTCCGTCGCGTCCTCCGGCAGGACCCGGACGTGATCCTGGTGGGCGAGATGCGCGACCCGGAGACGATCAACCTCGCCCTGCACGCCGCAGAGACGGGCCACCTGATCTTTTCCACGCTCCATACGAACGACGCGAAACAGACGCTGGACCGCATCGCAGACGTCTTTCCGGCGGAGGAGCACCCCCAGGTGCGCTCCCAGCTCGCGCTTTGCCTCCAGGCGGTCGTCAGCCAGCGGCTGGTCCGGAAGGCCGATGGGAGCGGACGGTTGGCCGCGATGGAGGTGCTGATCAATTCCCCCCAGATCCGGGAGTTGGTCGTCGAAGGGAAGACCTCCTCGATCGAGAAGGCGATGGCGACGTCCGGCGACTATTACCGGATGCAGACGTTCAACCAGTCGCTCGCGAAGATGGTCCTGGCGAAGGTCGTGACCGAGGAGGAGGCGCTGGGCGCGTCGACCAATCCGGGGGACCTCAGGCTGATGCTCAAGGGGGTGATCAGCGGGGGCAAGGCGACCGAGACGCGTCCGGCCACGCCGGGGATGAAGATCAGCAAGGGATACTAAAGAAGCTGGAAGCTCGAAGCCGCAAGCTGGAAGCCGGAAAGCCGGAAAGCCGGAAGGTGTAAGCCTGAAGCAGAAGTGGGCCGGCGAGGTCTGGCTTCGAGCTTCAGGCTTCCAGCTTCTGGGTCACTTCTTCACTTTCTCCAGTTCGGCTTTGATCCGGGCCTCCAGCTTGTCGGCCTCGCTCTGCTTGGCGTTGGGGTGGCCTTCCCAGATCACGGTGCCGTCGACCCCGATCAGGTACGCGGCGGGCATGCCCTCGACTTTGTAGGCCGCCAAGTTCTTGCCGTCCTTGTCCCAGAGGACGGGGAAAGGGAGCTTGAGGTGGTCGACCTCCTTCTTGAGGTCGGCGAGCGTGTCCTGGGAGCCGTCGTCCACGTCGATGATCGTGAGGCCCTTCTCCGCGTAGGCGCCATGCCACCTGACCAGGTGGGGTTTCATCTTCTTGCAGCCCCCTCAGTTGAGGAAGCCGAATTCGAGCCAGACGACCTTGCCCTTGAGGTCGGCGAGCTTGAGCGGCGTCTTGGCGTTGAGCCAGTGGCCCGCCTCGGAGGAGAGTTCGGGGGAGGCCTTACCCTTGTACGAGTTGGCCATGAAGTCGCCCTGGGCGGCGATCAGGGCCAGCGTGAGGACGGCGAGCATCCGGGTCATGCGCGGACCTCCTTTAGTGTGTGGAACGACGGGGAGAGCCATTATAATCCGCGAAATGGATCTTTCGGGCCTCAAATTCACCTCCTCGTCCACCTACACCGTCGTTGGGGAGATCGGCCGGGGCGGCATGGGGATCG
>CAZSCC010000047.1:0-3729 GCA_964604905.1 uncultured Planctomycetales bacterium | reverse complement strand
GAGAAGGGCGAGGGCCAGATCGAGCTGGCGCTCTTCGGTCAGCCGGTCGCGGTTTCGCCCGACGCGATCGACTTCGACACCGCCAGTGCGACGCACGGGAACGGACGTTGTTTCGTCCCGGCGTCGCATATGGTGGGCCGTAGAGGACTTGAACCTCTGACCTCCTGCGTGTCGAGCAGGCGCTCTAGCCAACTGAGCTAACGGCCCCCGGGAGGGTGTGACCAGTCAAAGTTTAGCCCCCGCCGCAAGTGCGTCAAGCCCTAATTCACCCTCGCCACCCCAGCCCCCGTGCCAGACCCCACCCGCACGCGCGATTCGTCGAAGCCCTAACCCGGGGCGGCGCCCTGGCCCTCTTCCCCGCCCGACTTGGCGATCGAACTCAAGAGCAGGAATCCCGGGAAGAAGTTCGGCTCGGAGACCGGCTCTCTCATCACCGACTTGCCCCTGCCCCGCACCCACAGGTGGAAGTAGCCCTGCTCCAGCGCGAAGTTCTCCACCTCGCTGAAGGGCACCCGCTCCGCCTCCTTCCGGCCGAACATCCCGGGAGGGCGGAACTCGATCCCGTCCGGGTACAGCTTGAGGTTCGGCGTCCAGCGCACCGGCTTCCCCTCCTCGAGCTCCGACGCCATCCGCATCGCGATCACCTTCGAGATGTGGTCCCGGAGCTTGTCGAGCTCGTCGTCCAGGCCGTTGCTCCTCGCGCCCCACGCGATCCGCTCCGAGCCCAGCTGCGGAAGCGAAACGAACTCGAGGTTGAGCGACGTCCCCGTGTAGACGCCGTTCGTGAAGTGGCGCACCGCCTTGTACGTGAACGCGTTCACGTCCCGGTAGCGGACCTCGAGCGCGCCCCGCCGCGTCCGCCGCATCACCCCGTTCTCGTGGCAGCGGAAGACCGTCCCCAGCGCCCACCAGGCCCCCAGGCCGAGCAGCGCCCCGATCCCCACCGCGACCGCCCCCGCCGCGGGGTTCCGTCCCGCGAAGAAGACCCACGAGGCCGCGAACGCGAGCGTCGCCAGGGTCCAGAGGCCGATCCCGCCCGAACGCCGCTCGAAGAGCACCTTTCCGAGATCGTCGCCCGAGGGCGTCCGCGGCGACTCGACCGCCGGCGGGAGGCGCTCCGAGAGCAGCTTCTCCAGGATCCCCGCATTGGCCGATCCGGTCGGCAGGCTCAGCAGCGGTTCGTTCTCGCCCTTCCGCCAGAGACGCACGAAGCGGTCGAAATCGCCCACCGCGGAGATCTCCGACACCGGGACTTCCGCGCCGCCGTCGATCGACAGGGCGCCCCGCGTCAGCCGCCAGCCCTCGCCGCGCAGCTCGCCGCCCTTCCCCAGCGTCGCCTTCGAGCGCCGGTAGAGGTTGTCGAAGAGACGCTCCGCGAGCCTCGCGAAGTCGCTCCTCTCGGCCATGCCCTGCGTGTGCGCCATCTCGAACCGGTCCCCGTCGCCGGACCCCACCCGGACCTCCAGGCGGCCGCTGAGCGAGTTCGGAAGCCCCGACCGGAAGTTCCGCGTCACGACGAAGCCGAGACTTTCCACGTCTCCGTCGGCACACGCGCGGGAGATCCCCGGGCCGGTCACGACGAACCCCTCGGGCGTCACCTCGAGCC
This sequence comes from uncultured Planctomycetales bacterium, assembly GCA_964604905.1. Lineage (GTDB taxonomy): Bacteria > Planctomycetota > MHYJ01 > MHYJ01 > JACPRB01 > JACQFK01. The sequence continues at coordinate 2,123 of CAZSCC010000047.1, read as the reverse complement.
AGCGGCGCCGCAGGAAGAGCACGCGGCCGACGACGCCTCCCGTCGCCAGGGCGAGCCCGCCCAGGGCGAACAGGACGCGGGAGGCCACCGGGTCGCGGGGGAGGAGGGCCGCGAGCGCGATCGCGACGACGCCGACCGTGAGAGACGCGACCAGCCCGGCGTTCCGGTAGCTGCTCCCGACCGAAAGGGGCGCCGCCATCAGCGTGGACAAGTCATCGCTGAAACCTATAATACCCCTCATGGCCGATCCCGTCCAACTCCCCTCCGAAGAGCGCGTCCGCGAGCTCACCGCCGACCCGAAGCTGACCGCCGAACAGGCGAACCAGCACGGCGACCTGTTCGCGAAGGCCGGAAAGTTCGCCCAGGCGATGATGTTCTACGAGCGGTCGAAGGACACCGGCCGGCTGGGAGAGGTCAAGAAGCAGGCCGTCCGCGCCGGCGACGCCTTCCTCCTCCACGGCATCGCGCGCCTCGCCCCGGACCTGATCGCCCCCGAGGAATGGCAGGAGGCGGGCGACCGGGCGATGGCGGAGGGGAAGTTCCTCTTCGCGAGGGATTCCTACGAGAAAGCGGGCGAGCCGGCGAAGGCCCAGGCGGCCCGGGACGCGTTGCTCAAGATTTTTCCCGCCCCCCCGCTCACTTCCGCAGGATCGTGAAGGCCCGGCTCGCCTTCTCGAAGACGGGCTCCCACGCGGCGAACTCCTCCCGCGGCGCGTCCCACTGGATCACGTAGGTCGCCTGCGGCCCGGCCACCACGAAGATCAGCGCGGCCCGCTTCCCCACCGTCCAGCTCGTCAGGAGCGCCGGGCATCCCGAGCAGAACGCCTGCACCCGCCGCGTGATCGCGGCGGCCGGATCGGTCCGCTCGAACCCTCTCTTCGTCCGCTTCACCCAGTCGTCCCAGCCGCCGGTCCCCTGGGCCAGCGACGGGTCGACCGCGGCCAGGGCGACGGTCCCGGTGACGGGCCCCTCGTCGGCCGGCCGGAGCACCAGACGGTCCGCCTGCGTGATCACGTTCCACCCGTCGGGGACCGCCAGCGCGATCCCCCACGTCTCGTCCGTGTGGGCGCGGAAGACCTCGGCGGCGGCCGGGCGGGGGGTCGCCGCGACCGCGGGGGAAGCCGCCGCGGCGGGAGCCCCCCCTTCCAGCCGCTCGATCAGGAAGTTGAGCAGCATGTTCTGGAGCGCGTAGTCGCCGTGCCGCGTGGCCTGCTTCTGGAAGTGCGAGAGCACATGGAGCGACCGCCCCTTCCCGTGCCGGAACGTCGTCGCCACGGCCGGGTACTTGAGCGCCTCGGCCGCCTCGACGAGCACCTCCACCGCGTCACTCTTCTCCACCCGGATCGAGTAGGAGCTCGAGTCGACGTCCCAGTCGAACCGCCGCGCCGTGCGAGTGCTCCCCTTCGACGGCTCGAGGAAGACCTCCCGGAGCAGCGCGTGCGGCTCGGCGCCCGCCTTCGGGCGGATCGACACCGTCCGCGGCCCGACCACGCCGCCGACCATGATGTACCCCGGGATCGCGCGCTGGAGGAGCGTGAGCCCCCAGTCGCTGGTGAAGACGTATCCGCCGCCCAGGACGAACTCGTTCAGGTTCTTGGCGAGCGTCGCGGAATCTCCGCTCGACTGGAGGCGTCGCCGGTCTTCTTCGAGCGTGGAGGTCGCGTTCAGCAGCTCCAGGTTGAGCCTGTAGAGCGCCATCTTGTCCTTGGTCTTGTCGATCCTCTGCCGGAGGTCGCGGATCTTCGCCTCGAGGGCCACGACCTCCCTCTCGAGCGCCGCGCGGTCGCCCTCCTTCATCATCCCCGCGGAGTACTGGTTGTGGCAGTTGATGAGGAGCACCTTGCACTTCGACAGGTCGTGGCGCGCGAGCTGCTCGGGCTGGATCGTGCGGTGCGGGATGTCGAGGCGGCTGAGGACGTCCTGCACGCGGTCGTAGCAGCCGGCCACGACGAGGATCTCCCGGTCGCTCCCCCCGCGGAGCCGCCCGAGCTCGCCCGCGCGGCGCTTCCGGAGCGCCTCGGTGGGGTCCTTCTCGATGTCCTTGTCGCCGATCGCGGGCTTCGACCCGCTGCCGGGCGCGTTCGCCCCCTCGTACCGCCGCCCGTTCGGCCCGTCCGCGGACA
>CAZSCC010000046.1:0-8186 GCA_964604905.1 uncultured Planctomycetales bacterium | reverse complement strand
GAGAAGGGCGAGGGCCAGATCGAGCTGGCGCTCTTCGGTCAGCCGGTCGCGGTTTCGCCCGACGCGATCGACTTCGACACCGCCAGTGCGACGCACGGGAACGGACGTTGTTTCGTCCCGGCGTCGCATATGGTGGGCCGTCGTGGACACCTATAGAACCTCTGTCATCCAGTCGATGATGGGAGGCATCTCCGAAAGCAAGGAACCCTCGTAACTACGCTGAAATCGCAGGTCACCCGGGCCCCGAGGCCGGGGGCGGCTGGGCGAGGACGAGAGCGCGCGAGCCGCTCTCGGAATCGACCGGACGCCCACGGACGACCCTGAAAGGGTCTGGGCTCCCGATGGAGCCCGGGGCCCGGGTTACCTGCGCCTCCAGACTCATTCAGGCGTCGAGTCTTCGCACAAGGGCTATTGGAGCGGCTCGGGCTTGGTGTGGCCGCGCAACGCTAGCGGAACACGGCGCGAGCCATGCGCGAGGCGGCCGACGGATGCCGCGCAGTCGGTAGCGCCGGGATGCGCGGGCCGGGCGCCCGTAAGAGTGCGCGGGCCGCACTCTGACGGGCGCCAGAGGCCCGCCAGGGCCCCGCAGAAGGCGGGAAAAGGGCTGTTGAACGAAAGCTCACACGCTGGCTTCGCTTCTCGCAAGCCCACAATGGCCAAAACCAAGCACACATCCCTTCAGGCAGGCGTCGCATCGCGCACGCCTCATTCACCCGCGGTCGAGACGACCGTGCGCGTCGGACACGCGCGAGCCTTCGGGCTCAAAGCCTTCCCTGATCCTACGGGGTCGGGCGGCTTGTCCCGTCCAGGCGAGCTCCCTGCTTCGCCTCGGCACGTATCCTTCCTGCGGGGGGAAGACCTCTTCTCAATCTTCCCCGACCGGGGAGGAGGTCTCGATCAAGTTCGAGTTTCGGGGACACGCGATCAGCACTTGTGCGGGGTGCCGCGTGATATATGGAAAAGCCGCATGCTGCCGCCCCTCAGGGGGGCGCGACTTCCTACGGGCATCGCGTTCACTTACGGCAGGTACTTCGCTCAGCTCCGATTGGCAGCCATTCCTCAAAGACGGCTAACAGCTCTCAGGTAACTCTGGAAAATCCCGAAGCTTCCTGTTGGATCACCGCAAGGCAGCCTCCCTGGCGCATGTGGAATCGATTTCGCACAGATATTGGACGACTGCCCCCGTCGTTAGGTAGTCTGCGCGACATGAAAGCCGAGATCCGATGGATGCTCGAGGCGAGGAGTGGGTGAAACTGCGTTCACGTCCCCACTACCGGATTGACGCTCAGGGAATCATACGCGGGCTAGCTCTCGGTAGCAGCGCCGCGCTCCTAATGGGGCTGGTAGCCTTTTCAGTCTTGTGCGGAGCACACCCTGCCTGGGCGAGAGGGTCCCCCGTTTACGGCATGGTTCACGGCGCGGCTGTGCTGGCACAATCGGCCCACATGATCTGGAGCAGTCGGACTGACAAACTCCAGAGGCGGAACTTGATCATAGGCGGTCGCCCAAGGCCGTGTGACGAACGCGTGCTGGACATCGGCTGCGGGCGTGGCTTGCAGCTCCTGGGGATTGCCCGCAAGTTTTTGATGGGCAAGGCAGTGGGAGTGGACCTCTGGCAGGCCAGCGACATGTCCGGCAGAAGTCCGAAGGTGGCTATGAATGACCAGCTCTTGGATAAGGTCGCCGATCGGGTGATATTTGAGAACGCAAAGGCCCAGGCCATGCCCTTCGAAAATGAAAGCTTTGACGTCGTCATGTCGATGGGCACACTGCACAAAATTCCCCGGAGGCATGACCGAGATGCGGTAGTCCGCGAGATGGCGCGAATCCTGCGGCCCGGGGGAGTTCTCTGGATTCATGACGTCCGACATACTCGACAGTACGCGCAAGCAATGAAGGCGTGCGGCATGGTCGGCGTCATGCGATCGGACATCAGATTGCTGTGGGGAATTCTTGCCCGAGCAGTGACAGCGCGGAAGCGGGAGCCATAGGGCAGATGGAGCCGCGAAATTAGATACAACTTTTTTTGAATGACCCCGCGCAATGGAACTGTAGACTACTTTGACAAATCTGTCAGGTTAAAGATGCTCAGGTTCGAGCCAAGTATTGGCGGAGTCAAAGGATGGACATTTCTATGAAGTCTGTCGCCACGATGATCGATGAACTCATTACTACCGACATCAAGTGCTTCTTTGCACAGGAAGAAATCACGAAGGGGACTTCCACGGAAGCGGTTGCAGCAGCCGCCAAGAAAGCGCAGGAACTCAATGCCCGGCGAAACGCGCTTGTCCGGGCGATCGATGAGAGTTTGGGCCAAGGCGGCATTACGGTCACCGGAAAGACCTATGGGCCGTAGGCTCATCGCAGTTTCTCATCCTGGGAAAATGGGCGACGCCTTGTCCTCGCTCCCGACGGTTCGTTGGCTATGCGAGAAGCACCGGTCGAAAGCAGATTTCTATACGAGCGCCTATTGTCTCCCAATGAAGCGGCTCCTGGAGTTCCAGTCCTGCATCCGAAACGTCGTCGTCCCGCCGGACTACCAGATCTCCGACTGGTCGATGGGCATCCAGCCTTGGGAGATGCCGATTCCGTCCGGCGAGTACGAAGCGGTCTACCATCTCGGGTTTCGAGCGGTTCCCGACAAGGCGCTTCCCGACTTCATCGCGGAATCCGTCGGCGCCCCGCATGGGCTGCCGACCACCTACGAGTATCCCGAGATCGACGTGCTGAAAGAGCCCTACATCGTCCTGGCCCCTCGGGGGGAGACCAGTTACAGCGGCACGTTCATCGAGGTGTGCCAGGATTCCGATGTGCAGGTCGTACAGATCGGGTCGTCCGGGGACCGAATCGACGCCCGCTCCATCGACAAGACGGGGCTCGACCTGCTGGAAACAACGGCCTGGATCGCCGGATCGAAGGCCTTTGTCGGAATCCTTTCGAGCCAGCTGGTGCTCGCCAACGGGTTCCGGATCCCCCGCGTCGCGCCTCACGACGGGGTGCACTGGGACATGCGCCACGTGCGCATCGACGAGTTCAGCTTCTACCCGATCAATCCCAGCCCAACCTCCGTCCTCCGCCTGCTGGGGCAGGTGCCGTATTGCAGGACGTTCGATCCGGACGACTACAACTGGATCCTCGAAGCCGCCCATATCCACAACATGATCGAAGTCCTGTGCCATGTCCCGGTGCGACTGGAGCATCAACATCGCAAGTGGGAGTATGGCCTCGCGCTGAAGACGTTGAGAGCGAACAAGTGCAAGGCGATCCTCGATGTCGGCGGAGGCGGCTCCATATTCGCGCCCTCCGCCGCGTGGATCGGGATGGAGGTGACCCAGATCGATCCCGGGGACTTCTCCTCGTGGTCCGCCGAGCAGGCCGCACGGATCAATAAGCCCATGACGTACATCACGGCCCGCTTCGAACACGTGCCGGTTGACAAGACCTACGACGCAGTCACCTGTTTGAGTGTGTTGGAGCATATCGAAGAGGATCAGCCCTTCTTCGAGAAGCTCCTGCAGTTCGTCAAGCCAGAAGGGCTCCTCTTCGTGACCGTCGATTTCCACCCCGACGGCCAGCAGCATTCAGCCGGTCACCTCCGGACGTATAACCGGCAGAGCATCAGCCGCCTTATGGGTCTGGCCAAGAAGGCGGGATTCGCCGTTTACGGTCAGACCCCGGACTACAAGTGGGTGCAACCACACGTGTACGATTACAACTTCGCCGCCATTGCCCTCCGGCGATCCTAGCTGTCAGTGACCCGTGCTCTCAAGCCAGAGTCCACGTGTGGTTCAAAAATGTTTGTAGAGCGCCCCCCTCCGGGGTATCCTGTTGGCCGAGTTCATCCCGCAGTCACCGGCAGCCAACGTGAGGGTGGGAGCGTCGGACGCTTGAGCTGAGCCATGGACGCGAATGCAGCGCGAAAGGTATTCATTGGAATCCCCATCCTCAACAGGCTGGACTTTCTCCACCGCTGTCTTCAGTCCATCGACCACGCCGCGGACGTCGTGGTTGTGAACAACAACACCGTCGACCAGGGCTTCACCCGGGAACTTCAGGCACTCGCCATGGAGAGGGAGGTCACGGTCCTGGATCAAACCCGGAACCTCGGGGTCGCCGCCTCCTGGAACCTGATCATGAGAACCGGCTTCGAGAGTGGACATCACTGGGTGTTCATCGGGTCTAACGACACATTCCTCCACCCCGGCAGCATCCGGGCCGCGATCGACATGCCCAAGGAGCCCAACGTTGCCATCTGGAACCTCCGCGAAGCGAATTTCTTTCTCATCAATCGCTCGACAATCGATGCGGTAGGGTGGTTTGACGAGAATTTCTACCCCGCCTATAAGGAAGACCAGGACTACTATTATCGCTCCACGCTGGCCGGCCTGAAGTGGGTCGACGTGCCGGGCGCCAGCGCAAATCACGTCGGCTCCGCCACCATCCGCAGCAATCCAGACTACGCCTCCCACAACCAGAATACGCACTTCAACTGGAATCTGAACCATTACAAGATGAAATGGGGCGGCGACGCCGCCCGCGAGGTGTTCAAGACGCCGTACAACCGGTCGGACGTTGACTTCCGGTGGTGGCCCGATCCCGCCGAAACAATTCCTGTCAGAGACTGGGACAACGGGTACCGGGTGACGGGCGCCCCCAAGCGTCACGCGCTCAACGAACTCCAGGACATCGGCATCAAGCACGGGACCGATAAGGCGACGCGCCACTTCTACATGGAGTACTACCATCGGTTTCTTCGTCCCCTCCGGAATCAGAGTCTCAAGCTTCTCGAGATTGGGGTGGCCAGCGGTGCGTCGTTACGAACTTGGAAGGAATTCCTGCCGAACTCCACGGTCGTCGGGGTAGACACCAACCCCTCGTGCGACTTCCGAGAGGACCGGATCGTCGTTAGGATCGGGGACGGAACCCGGAAGGAATTTACGGACGCTCTGTGTTCCGAGTTCGGTCCGTTCGACGTGATCATCGACGACGGGTCGCACCACGTCGCTCACCAGAAGGCGACCTTCGAAAACCTGTTCCCGAGACTCAAATCCGGCGGGATGTACGCAGTGGAAGACGTGCATACTTGCTTCTGGCCGCAGTACGGCGGGAGCGGAGACGGGTTCACCGGCACGATCCTCGGGACTCTCCGGGATGCTCTCGCCGAGATCTGTAAGGTGGACGGCTTCTTCACGGGGGTTATCGACGGCGTCTCCTTCCACCCCGGGATTTGCTTCGTGTGGAAACGAGGATGAGGCTCCGCACGACCCTCCTCCCGGAATCGCGAGTCGTGAAGCCGCGTCAGCTTCTTCGGTTGACGCGCATGGAAACGTCGGGTTGTCAGGACGAATAGGAGAGACCGCCATGGCTCCGAGCTCCGATTCTTCGTTTTCCGAATCCTCGGCCTCCATGGAATCGTCTCCGTCCGCGGCATCCGCCGGTTCCCAGTCGTCGGCCCCGTCCGGGTCCGCGTCTTCCGAATCGTCTTCGTCTTCGGAATCGACGTCGTCCGAGTCGTCCCCGTCCTCGGAATCGTCCTCCTCCCAGGCGTCCGCTTCCTCGGGGACCTCCGCGCAGTCTTCCGAATCGGCGGAGTCCTCGGCGTCCTCGGAATCGACGTCGTCCGAGTCGTCCGCGTCCTCCGAATCCTCCTCGTCGGAGTCGTCGCACTCTTCGCTCTCGTCTGCGTCCTCCCGTTCGAGCGGGTCCTCCAAGTCGAGCGGCTCATCGGGCTCCAGCGGCTCTTCGAAAAAATCCAGCTCCAGCTCCGGGTGCAAGAGGATGATCCTCCTCTTTGGGTACTGGCCCCCGACCGACATCGGCATTGCCACGCGGCATGGAATGCTCTGGAAATGGCAAACCTTGCAGGTGAACTGGAAAGGGTCGGGGTACGACGTCCAAGCCTTCAGTCCCACGTTCCAGGCCCCCCTCCCGCCCATCCAGCCAGGGAAACCGCCAAAGTGGGGACAGGGTACGGGCATCCTCCAAGTCGATTACCAGAAAACGTCCGAAGACTTCTGGGCCTTGGTGAAGCAGTACCGGCCCATCGCGATCCTGCACCACAGCCGGGGGGCTGACGACAACAGCTGGGAGCTCGAGGAGAAAGCCCACAATCTCAAGCACAACGACTGGGTCCCGGATTATACAAACCCCAAGAGGCCCAACGTCGGTGGCGCCGCCGACGACTTCTCGCCGTACAAGAATACTCCTCCTCCCATGGCGGGCGATCCCCCGGACCCCACTCAGCCTGCGGGTTCAACGCGGTCCAGCAACCTCCCGAAGTTCCAGAGTAATCGTTCAGGTGGTCAGCCGACGGCTGGCGGCCGCTTTGCCTGACCCCGATAATTCGTAGGCCTTCTTCATTTCACTCGAGTCTTTTTTCGTCCCCTCGGGTTTCATGAGTGGATGGAGACAGGGGAACCCAAAGGCGACATTCATGCTCCCTGCCGGGAGATCATTGCCACGCTTCAGGCTGAACTGAAAGCCCTCGCGACCCAGTTCGCCTCGCTTGAAAAGCGGGCCGCTCAGCAGGATAAGCGAATCCTCGAGTTGGAGGCCCGCCTCAACCAGAACTCTCGAAACTCCTCGCGTCCGCCGTCGAGCGATCCGCCCTCGACTCCGCCTCGGAGTCCCAAGCCGCCGACGGGACGGTCTCCCGGTGGCCAGCCCGGCCACGAGGGCACCACGTTCAAGCTGGTGCCGGTCGAGCAGGTCGACGACGTCGTCCCCCTCAAGCCTGAGCAGTGCGAGGGATGCGGGCACCGCCTCTCGGGAGAGGATCCGTCGCCGCTTCGGCACCAAGTCACCGAGATTCCCCCGATCCATCCCCAGATCATCGAGTACCTGCTTCATCGTCTGATCTGCCCGAAGTGCGCCCATCGGACGGTGGCAAAACTCCCTCGGGGAGTCTCCCGGGGGATGCAGGGGCCCGCCCTTCAAGCCGTCATCGCCTACCTCACCGGGAAACTGCACCTGTCCAAACGGGCGGCTCGCGAGGCGCTCGAAGACCTCTTTGACATCCGCGTGTCCACGGGCTCGATTGCATCGGCCGAGCAGTCGGTCAGCCAAGCCTTGGCAGCGCCTGTCGAAGCGGCCCGGGACTTTGTGCAAGCCCAGCCCAGCATCAACGCCGACGAGACGGGATGGCGCGAGGGACGCAAGCGGGCCTGGTTGTGGGCCGCTGTCACGCCGTGGGTCAGCGTGTTCTTGATCCATGTCCACCGCGGGGCGGATGCCGCTCGGGCCCTGCTTGGAACGTTCGCTGGCTACCTCACCACGGATCGTTGGAATGGCTACAACGGCTGGCATATCCGTCGTCGCCAGATCTGTTTTGCCCACCTGATCAGAGATTTCAAAGGATTCACCGAGCGCGGGGCCAAAGCAGCTCGGGTCGGCACCGCCCTCTTGGGTGAGACGAAGAAGATGTTCGCGCTGTGGGGACGTGTCCGAGATCGAACTCTCGCCAGGTCCAGTTTCCAGGTCTACATGAGTCCGATCCGTCAGAAGATCGAAGCGCTCCTTCGGAAAGGGACTCGCTGCGGCGAAGCCAAGACCGAGGGCATGTGCGAGATGATCCTCAAGGTGGCTCCGGCGTTGTGGACCTTTGTCCGCGTCGAGGGGATCGAGCCCACGAACAACGCGGCGGAACGGGCCATCCGGCCCGCCGTGCTCTACCGGAAGGGGTGCTTCGGAACCCACAGCGCGGAGGGCAGCCGTTTCGTGGAGAGAATTCTTACGGTGACCATGACCCTGCGCCAGCAGGGCAGAAACGTACTCGACTTCCTTACTCAGGCGTGCGTCGCTGCCGCCCACGGTCACAGGCCACCCTCTTTGCTTCCTACTCGTCGCATTCGCGCTCAAGCGGCCGCCTGACCCCCTGAACGATTACGTTCCAGATTATAGGGGCGGTGAACGCGGGCGTGCCAGGGCTGAATGCCTTCCTGGACCTTAGCGGGGACGTGGGAGAGTTTGTTTCCGAGTATATGGCCTACCACGGGCCCTGGTATCGTGATTGGAGCAACGCAAACTTCGGCGATCCTTGCCTGAAGTGCCTGATCGCTGGGCACACGCACGTCGGCGTCCAGGTTACGGCCGCCCAGGGAGAGGCGGCGGTGGAGATCGCACTGGACGAAGTCATTAAGCAGCTTCCAAAACCATGAGCGGATTGGGCGGGAATCCCCACCGGCCGG
>CAZSCC010000045.1:0-9726 GCA_964604905.1 uncultured Planctomycetales bacterium | reverse complement strand
GAGCTGGTCCTGTCCGGCGGAGAGTTTGCCGCGCACCTCCGAGACGATGTGCATCACGTGCGAGTAGCGCTCGATCGTGTAGAGGTCGGTGCAGTGCACGCTGCCGTAGTCGGCGCAGCGGCCGAGGTCGTTGCGCGCGAGGTCGATGAGCATGAGGTGCTCGGCCCGCTCCTTCTCGTCGGCCAGGAGTTCCTTCTCGAGCTGCTGGTCCTCCTGGAACGTCTTCCCGCGCCGGCGAGTCCCGGCGATCGGACGGAGGACCGCTTCGCGGCCGGTGAGCTTCGCGTGGATCTCGGGGGAGGAGCCCACGAGCTGGTAGTCGCCGAAGTCGAGGTAGAACATGTAGGGCGACGGGTTCAGGATGCGGAGCGCGCGGTAGACCTGGAACGGCTCGACGCTCAGCTCGCCGTGCTGGCGCTGCGAGAGCACCACCTGGAAGATGTCGCCGATCTTGATGGACTCCTTGGCCTTGAGGACGGCGGCCTTGAAGTCCTCCTCGGGGAACTCGCTCGTGAAGATCGCGCGTTTCTTCGCGGCGCGCGGCTGGGTCCACTCGGCCGCGAGCGGCGCGCGGAGCTGCTCGTACACCTCGTCGAGCTTCTCCTTGGGGTTCTCCTTCCCGACGGTGACCAGGAGCATCTTGCGCTTCACGTGGTCGAAGATGACCATCGTCGAGGCGAGGTAGAAGTTGCAGAGAGGGAGCCCGAGCGTGTCAGGGAGGCGGTCGGGGAGCTTCTCCAGGAATCGGACGAAGTCGTAGCCGATGTAGCCGACCGCGCCGCCGACCAGGCCGGGGAGTCCGTCGTGCTGGATCCCGAGGGGGAGCATCAGCTCGCGGAGGATCTCGAGCGGGTTGCGGGTGCCGATCGGGATGATCTCCGACTTCCCGCCCTCTTCGACGAGGACGTGCTGGGGGAGGATCTTGATGGCGCGGAGGTGGTCGAGGCCGATGAACGAGTAGCGCCCCAGGTTCTCCCCCATCTCGACGGACTCGAGGAGAAAGCGCGCCCCGTGGCCCTTGAGCTTGAGGTAGGCCGAGACGGGGGTCTCGAGGTCGGCGGCGACCTCGCGAACCGTCGGTTTCAGCTCGACTCTTATGGACGTCATGGTTGTTCCGATAAAAAAACCCGCCAGGGGTTCTGGCGGGTTCTCGCGAATCTCTCGGGTTAGATCGCTGCAGCGCCCGCCTAGCGGGACCAATACCAGTAGGTAAAGGAACGGGCGGCGATCGGCGACATAAGGGTTGCGATTGTACCCGGGTTCCCCTCCAAGTCAAGAGGAAGAGCGAGAATCCCGAATCAAGAATCACGAATCAGGATGGCAGGCGGGGCTTGACGGGCGTGTAGCCCTTCTGCTTGAGCCGCTCGATGGCGTCCAGGGCGCTGGGCGCCTCGATTTCCGCTTCAGCCTCCGCGTGGTCCACGGCCCCTTCTCCCTGGCCCTTGGGCCAGATGTGGAAGCCGCCGGTCAGGCCGGGATGGATCTCCCAGGTGCCCCAGATGCCGCGGTTGTCGCGGCATCCCTTGTAGAAGACCGAGTGCGCCCCGAGATACGATTTCGTCCAGTGCACCTCGTTGGGCTCGGGGTCGTAGCGTCCCAGGATCATGAACGGCCCCACCGGGTCGGTCCCCGCGCCCGAAACCGCCCCCTCGCGGAACGTGAGCGACAGGTCCATGCGCTCCCGCCGTCCGCCGGCGTACGTGTAGAATCCCGTCCAGGGTCCGGAACTGAAATCGTCTTCCACGTCTCTTATCACTTTAGCTCCCTCATCTCCCCATCTCCATGCCATTTGTTGACAGTTCCCCCCCTCGACCCTAGAATCCCGGCATGCCTGAGCGCCCTCCGCCCCTCTATCCCCTCCGATTCAAGGAAATCTTCAAGGACAAGATCTGGGGCGGCCCCGAACTGGCGAAGGTGGTCGGGAAGAAAGGCGCCGGCCGGCGCTGCGGCGAGTCGTGGGAGATCGCCCAGCGCGACAAGGCCACCAGCGTCGTGGCGAACGGCCTCTACAGGGGCTGGGGCCTCGACGAGCTCCTCGAGACCTACCGCAAGGACGTGCTCGGCGACGAGCACTCCATGCGCTTCAAGAAGTACCCGCTGCTCATCAAGTTCATCTGCGCCCACGAGCGCCTCTCCCTCCAGGTCCATCCCACCGACGACTACGCCCAACGCTACGAGACCGAGGGCGTGGGCAAGATGGAGGCGTGGTACGTGATCTCCGCGCCCAAGGAGTCGCGCGTCATCCGCGGAGTCCTCCCGGGCACCACGATCGCCGAGTTCAAGCAGCACCTGGCGGGCGGGAAGATCGAGCAGTGCCTCAACGTGATGGACATCAAGGAGCGCGACGTCATCTTCATCCCGCCCGGGACGGTCCACTCCGCGTACGGCGGCGCCGTCTTCCTCGAGGTCCAGCAGAGCTCCGATACCACCTATCGCCTCACCGACTGGGGCCGCGTGGACTTCAACAGGAAGCCCCGGCCGCTCAACGTCGAGAAGGCGATGAACGTCACCGACTTCTACTCGATGGGCGTCTCCAAGTACAAGCCCGCCCGTATCCTGGGGTTCGCCTACCGCCGCAAGCTCCTCATCAAGTGCGAGAAGTTCGTCATGGAGACGATCGAGTTGGGTCGCCAGCGGATCACCGAGAAGGCCAACGCCGCCCGCAGCGTCGCGCACACCGTCATCTCCGGCAAGGGCAAATACCTCTTCGGCGACAAGAAGCGCTCCTCCCAGCCCTTCAAGAAGGGGGAGACCTACCTCATCCCCGCCAAGATCGGCGAGTACGACATCGTCTCCCAGGGCGCGACGGAGATCGTCGTCACGTACGTGGAATAGCCGCCTCCCTTCCCGGGCCTTCCGTGTACCATAGCTGTATCGTGATCTGCATCCTCGCCCTCGTTCTGGCGCTCCAGGATCGGGTGGACCCGACCGGCGACCCGCTGCCCAAGGGGGCCGTCGCGCGCCTGGGCACCCTGCGCCTCCGGCACGAGGACGCCGTCGTCGCGGTCGCGTTCTCCCCGGACGGGAAGCAGGTCGCCTCCGTCAGCCACGACCGCTCGCTTCGCACGTGGGACGCCGCGACGGGGAAGCGCCTCCTCACCGTCGAGGGCCACCGCGGGCGCATGTACGGCCTCGCCTGGGCGCCGGACGGGAAGCGGATCGCCACCGCCGGCCACGATAAGACCATCCGCATCTGGGACGCGGCCACCGGGTTCGAGGTCAACAGCTACTACGGCCACGAGGAGCACGTCTGGGCCGTGGCCTTCTGCCCCGACGGGAAACTCGTCGCCTCGGCCGGCGCCGACACGGTCGTCCACCTCTGGGACGCGGGCACGGGCCGCGAGAGCGTCCGCCTCATCGGGCACGAGGCAAACGTCCTGTCGGTCGGCTTCGCGCCCGACGGGAAGGCCGCGCTCACGGCGAGCCTGGACGGCTCCGCCCGCGTCTGGAGCCTCGCCACGAACCGAGAGGTGCTCCGCATCCGCGACGGCGCGGCGGTCAACACCGCGGTCTTCATGCCCGACCAGAAGTCGATCGTCACCGGCAACTGGAACGGCACGATCCGCATCTGGGACGCCGCGAAGGGGAAGCAGATCCGCGCGCTGACGGGCCACAAGGAGCTCGTCTACCGCGTCGCGGTCTCGCCCGACGGAAAGCAGGTCGCCTCCGCGAGCAAGGACAACACCGTGCGCCTCTGGAACGCGGAGACCGGGAAGGAGACCTGGAGGGCGGTCGCGGCGCAGTACGCCGTCTGGTCGGTCTCGTTCTCCGCCGACGGGAAGACCCTCGCGATCGGGACCGGCGAGGGCGAGGTCCGCCTCTGGGACGTGGCGACCGGCCAGGAGCTCCTCCGCACGGCGGGCGGCGGCGGGATGTCCACGGCCCTCGCCTTCTCGCCGGACGGGAAGACCCTCGCCGCCGCCGGGAGCGACCGCGCGATCCACCTCTGGGACATGGCCGGAGTCAAGGAGACGGCCGCCCTGCGCGGCCACGAGGAGGAGATCACCTCGATCGTCTACCTGCCCGACGGGAAGACGCTCGCCTCAGGGAGCGCCGACGGCAGCTTCCGCCTCTGGGACGTCGGGGCCGGCAAGCAGGCCCGGAAGGTGACCTCCCACGAGGGAGGTGTGACCTGCCTCGCCGCGTCGGCGGACGGGAAGGCGATCGCCTCGGGCGGAAAGGACAGGTTCGTCCGCGTGTGGGACCCGACGACGACGCGCCTCGCGTGGAAGGCGTCGGCGGGGGAGGACGCGGTCCGCTCGCTCGCCTTCTCGCCCGACGGGAAGATGATCGTGTCGGGCGACTGGGCGGGCGACGTCCGCCTCTGGGAAGCCGCGACGGGCGTCCCGATGCGCTCCATGCACGCCTCCGACGTGGTGCTGAACGCCCTCGCGTTCACTCCCGACGGCAAGCGGGTGGTCGGGGGGAGCGCCGACCAGAACATCTATCTCTGGGACCCTCAGACGGGGAAGTCGATCCGCAGCCTCTACGGCCACTTCGATGACGTCCAGTCGCTGGCCTTCACCCCCAACGGCCTCTGGATGGTCTCCGGAGGCGACGACCGGGCGGTCCGCGTGTGGGACATGCAGGCGGTCCGCGAGGTGAAGGTCCTGGACGGCCACGAGAGCCGGGTGGTCTCGGTGGCGGTCTCGCCCGACGGCAAGCGCTTCGCCTCGTCGAGCAAGGACACGACGATCCTGCTCTGGGACCTCGAGGTGGTGCTGATCCCGAAGTAGACGAAGCGGCATCTTCGGAGATCGCCGGAACTCCCTTCGCCCGTCGGCCTCACTCCTCCTGAGGACCCTCGGCGACCTCGTAGCGGTTGCGGCCCGTCTGCTTGGCGCGATAGAGGGCGGCGTCCGCGGCACCCACGAACTGCGTGATCGACATCTCCGCGCGGAAGGGGGCGACCCCGGCGCTGATCGTGACGGGGAGCGTCTTCCCCCCATGGGCCCACGCGTGGCCGCGGACGGCGGCCATGAGCCGCTGGGCCACCATGAGCGCGCCCTGCAGCTGGGTCTCCGGGAGGATGATCGCGATCTCGTCCCCGCCGTAGCGCGCCGCCATGTCCTCGCGGCGGAGCGCTTCGAGGACCACCGTCCCGAGGTCCGCAAGCGCCGCGTCGCCCGCCTGGTGGCCGAACTTGTCGTTGAGCGCCTTGAACGAGTCGATGTCGAGCATGATGAGCGTGAGCGGGCGACCGTAGCGGGCCGAGCGGTGGATCTCCGACCGGAGCGACTCGTGGAACGCCCGGTAGTTCCCGAGCTTGGTCAGCGCGTCGGTGTGCGCCTGGCTCTGCACCTCGCGGAAGAGTCGGCAGTTCCGGATCGCCATGGCGAGGACCCGGCCCACCGGGTCGAGCACCGAAAGGTCGCCTCTCCCGCCGAAGGAGTCGCCGCCGTCGCGGTCGGAGAGGTTGAGGACGCCCACGATGAAGTTCGCGGTGAGGAGCGGGAGCGAGAAGCAGGTCTCCGTGGCGTAGCGGTCAGCGAAGGGGCGCTCCAGGCGGATCCCGTGCTCCTTCTGATAGGCCGCGAAATCCGAGATGCAGACCGGTTCGCGGACCTGGAGGGCGCGGGCCATGACGCTGTTCTTATGGTGCTTCAGGGAGACCCGCTCGGTGAGCGGGACGGGGCTGTTCTGGGCGAGGAGGACCAGTTCGTTCGAGCCGTAATCGTAGAGGTAGAGCGAGGCTCCCCGCGCGCGGACGACGGCCGGGATCTTCGAGACGGAGACCTCGCCGATCCGGTCGAGGTCGAGAGTGTTGAACTCCTGCATGAGAGGGTTGATGCGCAGGACCTGCCCCGAGAGGCTCTCCAGGTTGCCCTGGCTGCCGGTCAGAAAGTCGAGGCGCGCCTGGAGCGCCCGGTTTTCCTCCTCAAGCCGGCGGACGCGCGCGGTCGGGCCCTCCGCGGGCTTTGCCCGTGTCGCGCGGGACTTCTTCTTCATGGAGGTTCCCATTCAATCAGGAGCCGAGCGGGCGTTCAACCCAATTCCGGGGCCGGAGTTGCTTTCCGCTCCGGCCGGCCTTACAATCCCTCGCAGAGAGAGGGGTTATGGGACGCCGGCGGTATTTCCACGCGATCGCGGTCGTCCTCTCCCTCTGGCTCCTCTTCGTCCTCCACTCCTGCACGCGCGGGCAGCCCGTCAAGGAGGACGCTCACGTGGGCGAGATCGCCGCGGCGCCCACGGTTCAAGTGGGGCTCGGCCGCTCGCTGCGCGACCTCACGGCGCGGATCGCGGTGCGCGGCCCCTACCAGGTGCGCGGCCGCGGCGAGGTCCTGGCGAAGGGCGACGAGCTCGACGGGTCCGAGGTCCGGGTCGCCGAGGGGATCCGGATCGGCGGCGCGGTCTACCCGGAGAACTCGGTCACGATCGTCCCCGAGCGGGACGGGACGCTCGAGGTCGAGTACACCCGCGATCCCCGGGGGAACCCCGTGAAGGCGACCGTGGTGCGCTACCACGGGACGCTCCACATCCATTCCCTTCCGGACCGGAAGCTCGCGCTCGTCAACGAGGTCGACCTCGAGCACTATCTGAAGGGGGTGGTGGGGAAGGAGATGAACCTTTCGGAGGGGGAGGAGGCGCTCAAGGCGCAGGTCGTCGCCGCCAGGACGTACGCGGTCCACGAGCAGCGACTGGAGCGGTTGCGGAAGGTCAAGGGGGAACGGTTCGACCTCTACGACGACGAGCGCTCCCAGGTCTACGGCGGGATGGAGCGCGAGACCTCCACCGCGTCCCGCCTGGTCGACGAGACCCGGGGGATGTTCCTGGTCTACGAAGGCCGGCTCGTCCGGGCGTTCTACTCCAGCTGCTGCGGCGGCTACACGGAGGCCGCGTGGGAGGTCCTGCAGGACGAGACGGAGAAGATGCCGCCGCTGCAGGGCCGCAAGTGCGACTACTGCCAGCGCCGGGCGATCTACCGCTGGAAGGAGCCGGTGCTCGTCCCGAAGAAGGAGATCGCCGAAAAGTGCCTTCCGAAGGAGCTGCAGGGCGCGCGGGTGAAGTCGGTGGAGATCTCGAAGACCCTCCCCGGCGGCCATGCGCTCGAGGTGGCCGTGGCGCTGGAGAACTCCTCCCGGATCGTCCGGCTCCAGGCCAACGCGGAATTCCGCCGGAACCTTCAGCCCTCGCGATTCCGGAGCACCCTCTGGGACAAGATCGAGGACCGGGGCGATGCGATCGCCATCTTCGGCCGCGGCTACGGCCACGGGGCCGGCCTGTGCCAGATCGGCGCCTACGAGATGGCCAAGGACGGCAAGAACGCCCCCGAAATCCTAGAATACTATTTCCCGTCCGCCAAGGTCCAGAAGCTGTACTAGCCCGCTTGATTCGAGAATCGGGGATGCGGAGTTCCCGCCCTTGAAACTGTCTACTTGAGCTCGTCCAGGCGGAGCTGGAGCATCTCGCGGACCTCGAGATCCTGCTCCGCCTCCAGCGCCGCGGAAAGGGCCGCGCGCGAGGTGGCCACCCGGCTCGCCTGGATCCGGACCGTGCGGTCTGAGTCCGAGAGGTAGCGTGCGGCGTGCGACGGGTCGGCCTCGACCCGGAGGGCGATCCCGCGGAGCGTGGGGTCGGGTTCCCGGTCGGCGATCCGCCCCGCCAGCGCTCCCACCCGGGGGTCGGCCGCCCGGCGGTCGGGCAACCCCTTGAGCGCGGCCAGCGCGTGGGCGCAGAGTTCCCGGTCGTTCTCCGCGAGCGCGAGCATCCGGTCGGCGACCGGACGGATCGTCTCCGCCTCCTGGAGGAAAATCAGCGACGCCGCTCTCCGCTCGAAGGAGGGATCGCCCTCCGCGACCTTCATGAAGCGCTCTTGCCACGCGGCGGCGTTGCGGACCCGCGGGTCGCTCGCCAAGACGTTGGCCAGGAACGACATCCGGACCGGGTCGGTCTCGGCGCGGAAGGCGTCGAAGAGCTCCTCCGCGAACGCCCGATCCTCCAGCAGCCGCGCCGCCAGTTCCTCCTCCGACTTCGCCAGGTCCCCCGTCAGGCGTTCTCGGACGTCGATCCGAGGGGGCCGTTCCGGTCGGATCGGCGCCGGAATGGAGGGAGCGGGCGGCGGGGCGACGGTCCGCGCCGCCTCGACCGGGACCTCGCTCCGCGGCGGGCGCGGCGGGGGAGCGACCTCCCCCCGCGCCCCGAGCAGCCAGCCCGCCCCGAGCGCCGCCGCGGGCAGGAGCACCCACAGCGCGCGCACGCTAGTACCTCGCCGACCAGAGGCCGTAGTGGTAGTTGACCGCGTTCCACACTTCGGTGGAGGAGGCCCACTTGTCCGGGCCGATCCAGGAGTCGTGGACGTAGAACCCGCCGCTCGTGTACCCCTTGATCGGGGAGTGGTGCATCGCCGACCGGTAGCCCCAGTAGGCGAGGTAGCGGCACTGGATGTTGATCGGCACCGGCTTGTTCCGCTGGATGTTCGAGACCGCCCGGTCGCGGTTGAAGCCATTGATCACATAGTAGCCGTCGCCCGAGTAGCGGCGGATGGACGAGGCGACCGCGGCCGCGCTCGTGCCGGTGTTCGGGCTCGTGCCGGCGTACGACGCGATCGTGTACTGCGAAACGAGGGCGCCGCTCACGTGCTTGATCGTCATCTGCGACGTGGCCGGACCGCAGAAGTAGTTGGTCACCTGCCGGTAGTAGGTCATGGCCAGGTTGGAGAGCGTCGAGGTCGGCGGAGGAGGGGGCGACGAGGCGCTGCCCGCCAGCGCCACGCGCGTCACGTATCCGCCATGCACGTACCCGGTGCCGCCCCCCCAGTTGATCTTGTACCAGCCGCCCAGCCCCTCGTACTGGGTCCAGAAATGGATCTGACCCATGTAGACTTGGCCCTTGATCGCGTATCCCGTGCTCGGTCCGCTCCGGACGTTGAGGACGTCGGTCGTGACCTTCACGCCCGTGGTCCCGGAGGGCGAGCTGTAGTAGGGGCCGTACGTCCAGCCGAGGGCGCCGTTGAAATAGATCTTCCACCAGTCGCCCGACTGGGCCACTCCGACGTAGGTGTGGCCCGCCGGGACCTGCCCGAGGAGGCCGTACCCGGTGCCGGGCCCGGTCCGCACGTTCACCGTCTGATTGGCCCGGAGCGCCGTCTGGGCGTGCGCCAACGCCGGCGCGGCGGCGAGAAACGCGAGCGCGATAAGGAGCCGTGATGCGTTCATAAACCCTCCGTGATCGGCTCGCCCCTTGCAGTCAACGGGGTGAGCGGCGGTTTCGTACAGCCGGTCATCCCGGGAATGCGGAGAGCGGCATTCTCTCCGGTCGTCGCCCTCATGATCGGCCTGGGCCTCCTGGGGCTCGGCAGGACCCATCTCCGAGACGCTTCGTGCCTCGAGCGTGAGGCGCTCCACCGTCGGCGGCGACGGGAAGCCCGCGCCCGGCGAATTTTGAATTGAACTCCCGCCTCGAATCCCGTCCAATGAGGAGAGGAGAGGAGTGAGAGTGCCGTGCTGGATGCGATCTCCCTGACCGGGGTCCAGGCGGGGCTGGCGAGGTTCGACATCGTCGCCCACAACATCGCGAACCGTCTCACGCCCGGCTTCAAGGCCTCGCGTCTCGACCCGGTGACGCTCCGCGGCGGCGGGACCGCCGTGGCGGGGCGGACGGTCGATTTTTCACCCGGACCCCTCGAACTCAGCGGGGAGGGCGTTGCCCTCAGCATCCAGGGAGACGGATTCTTCCAGGTCGTGACCCCTCGGGGACTCCGGTTCACGCGCGACGGAGGATTCCGGG
>CAZSCC010000044.1:0-4458 GCA_964604905.1 uncultured Planctomycetales bacterium | reverse complement strand
GGTTGCTGACCCGGAGAGCCCCGACGGCCTCGCTCAACACTTGGCGGAGTTTTCCATTCGTCACCCTCATGTGCGAGTCGTCCGCCTCCCCCTTGATCCCCGATATCACCGGAACCGGGGAATCGGAATCAACCGGGCGTTTGACGCCAGCCTCGGGGAAGTCATCGTCTCGATCGATGGCGACCTCGTCTTCCCACCCCATCTCCTGAATCTCCTTGTTGAACAAGTTCGCCGCGCCCCGGAGCATGTTTACGGCATCCGTCGGAGTTTCCTGAGCAAGGATGTGACGGAACAGATCCTGGAGGGCCGCATCGACCCGTTTGCGCGCTTCGGCGAGCTCAGCCTGTCGGAGGGTGACGGCGAGGAGATGCCGTTCGTCGGGGTCCTCGGGTACTGCCAGGCGGTCCACCGCAAGGCATTCGCCCGCACGCGCTACCCCGAAGAGTTCGACAGGGTCAATCAGAGCGACATCGTCTTCATCGAGCGCCTGGTCACGAGGGCGGACGTCCATCCGGAGTTCCTGAAGGATCATACCGCTCTCCATCTCTGGCATCCCCGAAATTGGAAGGGCACGAACGAGTTTCTGTAACGCTGAGGACATGGAACTGCCATGGGGACTGGAAAGCAGAAGCACCGGAGGAAGGAAGCGCCGATCGGGCGGCCGCTTCGCATCGCGGTCGATTTCCCCTGGGACGCATCGGCCCATATGGGGACGGGAGCCTACTCGGAAAGCATGGTGAGGGCCCTAGCGGCCGCCGCGCCTGGATCCACGATCACCCTGATTGTCTCGGAGGCCGCGCCCCGGACCATCGCGCTTCCCAATGTGAAGTACGAGCCGCTCCCTCCCGCTCAGGTGCTTCGAGAGGGACCTCGCCAGGTGGCGCTGCCAGCCCTCCTGAAGACAATCGAAGCGGACTGCCTCTTTGCTCCGGCCACGCTTCTCCCTCTAGTCAAGGTCTGCCCGATGGTGGCAACGGTCCACGACCTGACGTTCGTGAGAAAGCCGGAGTACTACGCGCGGGCTCTGCTCGAATATCTTGATCGGTGGTTCGATCCCTCGCTGCGTGCCGCCGATCATATCGTTGCGATCTCCCAGGAGAGCAAAGCCGAACTCCTTGAGCTCAAGGGGATTCCCGGAGATCGCGTCACGCTGATCCAGCAGCCGGTGCGGGAGACGATCCGAAAACCATTGTCACCGTCCAAGGTCACGGCGTGCCTCAAAGCGCTCGGCATCGGGCAGCCCTTCTTCTTCCATGTATCCAATCTCGCTCCGCATAAGAACGTCGCCTTTGCCCTTGAGGTGTTCCGACAGTTCCTGGTGAGTCATCCGGATGCGCCCCATCTCTTCATCTTCGCGGGGGGTAACAATGCACCCAAGCAACCCCCTGATCTCGAAGCCATTGCGCGGGAGCTGGGCGTGGGCGAGCGGGTTCGATACGCCGGGCGGGTGGCTGACGATACCCTGAAAGCGCTCTACCAGGGTTGTGACGCCTTCCTCTTTCCATCGCTCGCGGAAGGCTGGGGGCTCCCCGTTGCAGAGGCGGCAGGTCTGGGTGCCCGTGTCTTGGCATCTCCGCATGTGCCGGCGGCATCCATGGGGCAACGCATTCCACTGGACCATCGCCGCTGGGTACAGGGTCTTGCAGACCGGAACGTCGGAACGGAAGCGCTCCCTCCGGTTGCCTTCCAGCAGGCCGGTCTGGAGCTCTTTAGGGTGCTCTCTGGAGTCGTCGACCCACGCCCAGCTCCAGCAAGGGAACTCCCATCCAAGGCAACGCCCCCAGCCTCCGCTGCAACAGTTCGGCCGCCGGGAATCAGCGGGTGCACCATCATCCGGAACGGTGAGCGTCTGCGGTACCCGTTCGAAGAGTCGATCGCCTCCTATGCATCGCTCTGTGATGAGGTGATCGTCTGCTGGGATCCGACCTCCGAGGATGACACTGCCGCTCTCGTGAGAAGGGTCGCCGCCCGCTTCCCCCACCTGCGCCTGATCGAGAGCGCGTGGGACATGAGCAATCGGAAGGAAGGATCTGAACTCGCCCGACAGACACAGATCGCATTCTCCCATTGCCGCCATGAGTGGTCTCTCTATATTCAGGCGGATGAGGCGCTGCACGAGCGCCATCACGAATTCCTCAAGGCCCTAGCATCGGATCCCACGGTGGCTGGGGTCTCGTTCCACCGGGTCTCGATCTTCGGAGAGCTCGACCGTGAGATTCCAGACCACCGCACCCGCGGCATGGTCCGGATGTTCCGCACAGGGTGCGGCCGATCGGTGGGCGATGCCATGCATGTCCAGGTCGAAGGGTACCCCGGGCGCATCCTTGAGAGCGACGCCACTCTTTTCAACTACAGTCGCCTGGGATCGAAGGAGGACATCGTCACGCGCTGTAGCAACCTCCACCGCTTCTATCACGACGACGGCTGGCTCGAGGCCCGTGATCCGAAAGACGAACTGGACATCAGGACCGTCCTGTTCCAGGGGACGCATCCGGCGCCCATCGAGTCCTCCTTTCGTTCAAAGCCGTCGTCTGCGCATCGAGTCGCTTCACCCAGGATCTCTGTCCATGTGATCGCACAGGAGCGGGATCGGTTCGGAGCGGATCTTCTCGCATCCTGCCTCGACGCGCTTGAGGGCTATGCCGGGCAAATCGTGGTGGTCGACAATGGCCTGGGTCCCGAGGCCTTTGAAGCTGTCGTGACCCGCCGTGGAACGTTGCCGATCACCCTCCTGGATGGTCGGGATGTGTCGAACGACTTTGCCGAGCTTCGCAACCGCGCGCTCGCCGCCACGGCGCCCGGGATGACCCACATACACAAGATCGACTCGGACGAGGTCTACCTTCCGAAGTCGCTCTTGGAGCTTACCGATGTTCTCCGCGACCCCGCCGTCGATCAGGTGAACGCCACGCTCGTCCACTTCATGATCGAGCCTTCACTGGTGGAATCCACCCAGTCGAAAGAGGTGATCTTCCGTCGCGAAGATGCTCTTACATGGAAGGGGGCCGTCCACGAGAAGATGGCAGGGCTCTGTAAGGGGCGAGCGGTCAACAGCGACGCCTCCTTTCTCCACTTCGGGTACATTCGCCCCCAGTGGCAGACGCTTCTCAAGTGGCTTCGCTATGCCACCCTGCAGGGAAGCGATCTGTCCCATTACAAGTACGAATTCATCGACGGGGTGAAGCGGCCGTGGTTTCGGGACGGAAGGACGCCCGATACGATTCTCGAGCCGCGCCGACACCGCCTTGAACCCTATAAGGGCGTCTACCCGTCATCAGTCCGGCCATGGCTTGACAACTTCGCGCACTCGGGCAAGTCCTGGAGGGAATGGATCAACCGGAGAGCCGGTCCGGCCTTGTGGGGTGAGTGGCAGGAGCTCTCTCGGAGCAAGGGCGCGTGGGAAGAAACCCTGGACGAGATACTCGCGCGGTGGCTCCACACGGATGAGATTAGCCCCAAGCCTGCGCCTGCGGCTGTCAGTAGGACCCTGGCCTCGAAGCGCTCTCCCTTCCGTCGCACCAAAGGCGAGTTCCGGAAGGGATTCTCGATCATTATCCCAACCTGGAACAACCTGGACTATCTGAAGAAGGCGATCGAGAGCATTCGCGCCTATAGCGACTTCGATCACGAAATCGTCCTTCACGTCAATGACGGGAGCGACGGAACCCACGCATGGGCCAGGGCCGCCGGCATCAAACACACCCACACCCCAGAGAACGTCGGCATCTGCGTCGCCATCAACAGAGTCACGGATCTCTGTACGCGGGACCTGGTGATGTACTGGAACGACGACATGGTCGCGCTCCCCGAATGGGACCGTCATATCGTCGAATACGCCGAATCTCACGAGGTCGACGAACTCGTATGGCTCTCGTCCACGTTGATCGAGCCTACGGGCGACAATCCTTCGTTCATCGCCCCGGCCGACTACGGCACGGATGTGGCTCGCTTCGACGAATCGCGGCTCCTCGCGGACCTCCCCTCTCTTCGCGACCGAAAGCCGGACTTCATGGGGACGAGCTGGGCGCCCAATCTCCTCTACCGGGAGACGTTCGATCGGGTCGGGAGGTTCTCCGAAGAGTTCTCCCCTGGCTTCGGAAGCGATCCGGACCTGGCCAAGAAGCTGTGGGACATCGGAATGCGTCACTTCGTGGGCGTGGGGCGGAGCCTTGTGTACCACTTCCAGTGCAAAGGCACGGGGAAGATCCCCAAGCACCTCCACAACGACGCCCAGGGCACGTTTTTCCGGAAGCACGGCCTATCGATCCAGGACTTCATCTTCGGCGTACTCCGGCGTCAGGCGTCGACGCCGGAACTCTGTGGGTCGGCGCTCCAGGCCGCCGTGAGGGAGGGATGACATGGTCCGATCGACGACGCTCTCCGCGCTCAAGGGCTCCACGGTCCTCATCACGGGTGGGACCGGATCCTTCGGAAACCGGGAGGCCGTGCGCGCGCTGG
>CAZSCC010000043.1:0-13047 GCA_964604905.1 uncultured Planctomycetales bacterium | reverse complement strand
ACTTCATCGTCATGGCCTACGTCGAGGGCATGAACCTCCAGGAACTCCTCGAGGACGCGAAGAAGCTCGAGCCCCGCGAGGCCGCCCGGATCGCCTTCGAAGTCTGCCTCGGCCTCCAGACCGTGCACGCCGACGGCATCGTCCACCGCGACATCAAGCCCGCCAACATCCTCATCTCCTCGAAGGGCGAGGTGAAGATCGTCGATTTCGGGCTCGCCTTCGACGCCGAGGACAAGACCACCCTCACCGTCGCCGGCGCCGTCATGGGCACGCCCTGGTACCTCTCGCCCGAACAGGCCGAGGGAAAGCGCGCCGACCCGCGGAGCGACCTCTACTCGCTGGGCGTCTGCCTCTACCTGCTCGTGACCGGCGTCCGTCCCTTCTCGGGCGAGACCCACATGTCGGTCCTCTACAAGCAGATCCACGAGAAGCCCAAGGACCCGCGCCTCTACGTGCCGGACCTGCCCGACTACCTGGCCGAGCTGATCCTCCGCGCCCTCGAAAAGAAGCCCGAGAGGCGCTACCCGAGCGCCACCGAGTTCGCCCGCGCCCTCGAGGCGTTCCTGAAGGGCAGCTACCCGAGGAAGGCCGCCCCCGCCCCGGAGCCCGCCCCGGTCGCCGCGAAGCCGGACCGCCCGACGCCCTCGCTCGCCTTCGCCGCCGCGTTCCTGGTCGCGCTCAGCGTCGCCGCGGCCGCGATCTTCCTCTTCGCAGGCCCCAAGCCCGAGGCGACGACCTCCCCCTACGACACTCTCGTCCGGCAGGCCGCGATCTCGGAGGCCAAGGGCGAACTCCCGAACGCCCGCACCCTCTACCTGGAGGCGGCGAAGCTCAGGGACACGGCCGACACCCGCGAAGGCCTGGCGCGCCTCGAGACGAAGCTCAAGCCCGAGGTCCAGCCGCCGCCCCCCCCGGCCGACCCCGCCGTCTTCCGCGGGCTGCTCACCGAGGCCGACCGCCGACAGATCGCCGACCGCGACTACGCGCCGGTCGTCCAGCGGCTCCTCGACCGCCACAACCAGGCGAAGGGCCCCGTCGAGAAGACCGCGCTCTCGAAGGTCGGGATGAAGCTCTCGACCGCGCTCCGCGTCGTCTCCCAGTACCGTGCGGCCGTCGCCGCCGAGCGGCAGCCCACCCTCCGTCTCCGCGACGGGCGCGCGACCTCCTACGCCTTCACGCCCCTCCCCGCCGTCCACGCCGACTCGATCGTCGAGTACGCGCGGAAGAGCCGCGAGATCACCGCGCTCGACCTCGCCTACTTCCTCCTCGTCGACGGCGAGGCGAAAGCCGCCCTCGACCAAGTGCTCGTGGGCCGGGAAATCCGCCCCGAGTGCCGCGCCGCGATCGACGATCTCGCCGAGACCGCCCTCGCCCAGGCGCGCGACGCGAAGGAGATCGCCGAGCGGCTCGCCGCCGTGCGCGAGAAGCTCGGCCCCGCCGCGCGCGGCGCGCTCAAGTAGCCCCGAACTTCGGCCTTGCACATCCCTCCGCCGTTGTTATAATGCGCGCGCTTCGCCTGGAGAGAGGGGCCGCATTTTTTTCCATGGAACCCACCTCGGCGCCGCTCGTCGGCCAGTCCTTCGGCAAGTGCCGCCTGATCTCGCTGATCGGCAAGGGCGGGATGGGCAGCGTCTACCTCGCCGAGCATCTCTTCCTCAAGCGCCGGGTGGCGATCAAGATCCTCTCGCGCGATCTCTCGAGCGACCCCGAGGAGCTCGCGCGCTTCGAGAAAGAGGCGATCGCCGCCGCGCGCCTCGACCACGAGAACATCGTGACGATCCACGACGTCGACGAGGAGAACGGCCGCCTCTTCATCGTCATGGAGTACGTGGACGGCGAGGACCTCGACCTCTACCTGCGCCGGAAGGGCGCGCTCCCGGTGCGCCGCGCCACGGAGATCGTCCGCGAGGTCACCCGCGCCCTCGAGCATGCCCACGCGGCCGGCGTGGTCCACCGCGACATCAAGCCCGGCAACGTCTTGATCGGGAAGAAGGGGGAGGTCAAGATCACCGACTTCGGCCTCGCGCTGGACGTGGGGCACAAGGAGTCGCATGGCGGCGACTACGTCCTGGGCACGCCCTTCTACGTCTCGCCCGAGCAGGCCCAGGGCCTCCCTGCCGACGGCCGCTCGGACCTCTACTCGCTGGGCGTGACCTTCTACCAGATGCTGACGGGCCGCCGCCCCTTCGAGGGCCGCTCGCCCGACTCGGTGGTGCGCAAGCACCTCGAGAAGCCCCGCCCCTCTCCCCGCGCCCGCCGCCCCGCGCTGGCCCGCACGATCGAGGCGATCGTCCAGCGCCTGATGGCGATCAAGCCCGAGGCGCGCTACGCGAGCGCCCGCGACCTGCGCCGCGACCTCGACCTCTTCCTCACCCGCCGCCCCTTCCTCCGCCTCCGCTCCCCCAAGTAAGCGGCGCAAATCTGCCAGGCAGATTTACGCCAAAAAAAAACGGGGACGGCCCCCTGCCGGAGACCGTCCCCGTGTGCGTGCGATGGTTTGAGCGCTACTTCTCGCCCGAGACTTCCTTGAAATACTCCTTGAGCAGCTGCTGGAACTCGGGCGGATAGTCGTCCAGGTCGCGCTTGCCGTTCAGGATCGGCTCGCGCAACCGCGCCGGGAGGTCGCCCCAGCGGCCCGACCGGTCCCCCTTGGAGCGGAACTTGTTGATCGGATCGCTGTTCCGGCCCGGGTCGTACGGTGAGGTCGCCGGGCTGGACGGCTGCTGCGGCTTCTGCGCCTGCTGTTTCTGCTGCTGCTGGTTCTTCGGTGGCCCCGACTGGGGCTCGTGGCCTCCCTTTCAGGAGCCGCCTTGTCAGCTCTTGGCTCTTCGGATGATCTCGCCCATCTTGTCGGCGGCGTCCTTCTGGGAGCCCTCAGACTTCCCCATCAGGCGCTCGATCTTCTCCAGGATCTTCTTCTGTGCCGCCTTGGGGTCGTTCTTCTCCTCCTCCGTGAGGAGCCCCTTCAGCTTCGAGAGGAGGGCCTGCTCGGTCTCGAGCGCCTTCCCGCGCGCCGAGGCGTTCAGGAGCTCGGCCGCCAGATCCTGGAGCTCGTTGACCTCCTTGAGCATCTGGAGCGCCTTCTCGGGGGTGAGGTCTTCCTCTTCCTCCTTCTTCGGCGCCTCAGGACGGAACTTGTCGTCCGGCTTCGGCGGATCCTGGGCGAACGCCGCGCCCGCCCAGAGGGCGAACGGCGCGACCCACAACAGCCATGGACGTTTCATGACACCCTCCTCGAACGGCTATCTCCAGTCTACTCTACATTGGACGGCCAAGCGGGCTACTTCTCTCCGGAAACTTCCTTGAAATACTCCTTGAGCAGCTGCTGGAACTCGGGCGGATAGTCGTCCAGGTCGCGCTTGCCGTTCAGAATCGGCTCGCGCAGCCGCGCCGGGAGGTCGCCCCAGCGGCCCGACCGATCCCCCTTCGAGCGGAACTTGTTGATCGGATCGCTGTTCCGGCCCGGATCGTAGGGGGAGGTCGCCGGATTCGTGGGCTGCTGGGACTTCTGGGACTGCGACCCCTGTTGCGGCTGCTTCGGCTGCCCGGGCTTGGGCTCGCCCGGCTTGCCCTGCCCCTGGCTCTGCTTGGCACGCCGGATGATCTCGCCCATCTTGTCGGCGGCGTCCTTCTGGGAGCCCTCCGACTTCCCCATCAGACGCTCGATCTTCTCCAGGATCTTCTTCGTCGCGCTCTCGGAGTCCTTCTTCTCGTCGTCCTTGAGCAGCCCCTTGAGCTTCAGGAGGAGCGCCTCCTCGGTCTCGAGCGCCTTCCCCCGCGCGGTCGCGTTCAGCAGCTCGGCGGCCAGATCCTGGAGTTCGTTGACCTCCTTGAGCATCTGGAGCGCCTGCTCGGGCGTGAGGTCCTCCTCCTCGTCCTTCTTGGGCGCCTCCGGACGGAACTTATCGTCCGGCTTCGGCGGGTCCTGAGCGAGGGCCGTCCCCGCCCAGAGCGCGAAGGGCGCCAGCCAGAGCAGTCGTGCGAACTTCATTACTCGTCCCCCCGTTTCGGGTTGTTGGGCTTCTCGTACTCCTTCTTCTGCTGCTCGAACTTGTCGCGGAACTTCCTCATCAGGTCGGAGAGCTTGTCCTGCTCGTCGGAGAGGCGCTTGAGCATCTGCTTCTCCGCGGGCGACATGTCGTCCCGGTCGGAGCGGTAGGCCTTGTGGAGGCCCAGCGTCCGGCCGAGCAGCTGCTCCTGCAGCTTCTTCATCATGTTGAGCTGGACGAGGTCCGGAACGAGGGGCGGCTTCCCGCCGCCGCCCTGCCCGGGCTTCCCGCCGCCGCCCTGCTTCTTTGCCTGCTTCTTCTTGATTTCGAACGCCTCGAGCAGGTCCTTCATTTTGCGGACCGCCTCCGCCTGGAGGTCCTGCGTGCGCTGTCCGGTCTCCGACTCGTTCAGGTTGACCGACGCGTCGACCATGTCGCCCACGACGCTGTTGATCACGTACTTGAAGACGTCCACGTTCTCCTGCTTGAGCTTCTTCTCGATCTCCTGCAGGCCGGCCGCGAGGTCCCTCTGGGCCTTCGCGAGGCCCTTCGAGCGGATCACCTCGGTGCGGTCGAGCGCGCCCTTCTTCTTCCGGCTCGCGTCGAGGTCCAGCGTCCCCTTGCTGATGACCGTCACCTGCGTCTCGATGATCTTCTTGAGCTCGGCCTGGAGCTCGACCATGAGCTCCTCCTCGGCCTGGCGCTTGAGCTCGTCGAGCGCGTCCTGCAGCTCCTGCTCGGCCTGCTTGAGGTCCTCGATGGCCTTCTCCTCATCCTCCTGGGAGTCCTGGGGCTTCTGCTGTTGCAGGTTCTTCTGGGCCTGCTGCATGTTGCCCTTGGCGCTCTGGGCGCTGCGCTTGGCCTGCTCCTTCTGCATCTGATCGAGCTGCTTCTCGAGCTCCTCGGTCAGGTTCTTGTTCTGCTCCTGCTTCTTGGCGAGCTGCTCGGCCTTCTTCTTCTCCTCGTCGTTGAGCGGCCGCTTGGCGAGGTCGTCGAGCTTCTTCTTCGCCTCCTCCATCTTCTTCTGGGCGTCCTTCTGCTGCTGGGCGGCCTGGGCGCCCTGCGGCTGGGGCTTGTCCATGTTCTGCTGGGCCTGCTGCATGCTCTGCTGGGCCTGCTGGGACTTCTCGGCCGCCTGCTTGAGGCCGTCGGCCCGCTTCTCGTCCTTCTCCTCCTTGGCCTTCTGATCGAGGACCTTGCTCACCTTCTCCTGGAGCGTCTTCTCCAGCTTCTTCTGGTCCTCGGCCAGCTTCTTCCAGTCGGGGTCGTCCTTCTTGGCCAGCTCCTCCTTCGCGTTCCGGAGGGCCTGCTTGGCCTTCTCCATGTTCTGCTGGGCCTGCGACTGGGACTGCTGGGCCTGGCCGCTCTGGCCCTTCTGCATCTCCTGCGCGCCCTGCTGCATGTTCTGCTCGGCACCCTTCATCTCGGCGGTCGCCTCGAGCAACTGGGCCTGCTGGTCCTGGTTCTGCATCTGGGCGGCGGGGCTGCGGGCCATCTCGTTGAGCTTCTTGGCGAGATCGGCGGCCTTCTTCGAGAGCTCCTCCTGCTTCTTCGCCGCGTCGCCGAACTTGGGCGTGTCCTTCTGGGCCATCGCGTTCTGGAGCTTCTCGAGCTCCTGGCGGGCCTCCTTCATCTTCTCGAGCGCCTGCTGCTGGTCCTTGCCGGCCTGCTCGTTCTGGCCCTTCTGCAGGTTCTGCTGCGCCTGCTGGGCGCTCTGCGAGCCCTGCTCGGTCTTCTGGCCGGCGTTGTCGAGCGCCTTCGACGTCGCGGGGCTCTGGGCCTCGCTCGCCTTGGCCTGGTCCTTCATCGCGTCGGCCAGGGCCTTCGATTCCTTCTGGATCTGGTCCTGCTCCTTCTGGAGCTTCGCGGCGTCGGCGGGCTTGGCCTTGTCCGCACCCTCCTTGATCTTCTTGAGCTCGTCGCGCGCCTTCTCGAGCTCCTTGAGCGCGCGGTCCTGGTCGCCCTTGGCGAGGTCGAATGCGTTCTCCTCGAGGCCCTGCCGCGCGGCCTCCTGGAAGTTGTAGGCGTCGGAGAGGGGCTTGAGCACGCCCTCCTTGGCCTTGGAGTCCATCGCCTTCGAGTGGAAGAGGTCGTTCCCGAGCGCCCAGGTGCGGTCGGTCAGGTCCTTCTGGTCCTTCTCCTGCGCCTTGCCGTTGGCCTTCTGCGGCTCCAGCGCGCCCTTCTGGGCCTGCTCGCGCGCCTTCTTCTGTTCCTCGATGATCTTGTTCATCTCGGCGAGCGCCTTGTCCATCGCGCCCGACTTCGCGGCCTGGTCCTCCGCGTCCTTCTTCGTCTTCTCCTGCCGCTCGATCAGCTCGTTGAGCTTCTTGGAGAGCTCGCCCACGTCGCGGAGCTCCTTCGACTTCGCCTCGTCGAACGCCTTCTCGACCGCCTTCAGCTCGGCCTGGAGCTTCTCGATCTCCTTGGCCATCTCCTCCATCTTCTGCATGAGCTCGAAGGGCTTTCCGCTCTCGCTCTCGAAGCGCAGGGCCTTCTGTTCCTCGATCAGCTGGGCCAGCTCCTTGCGGGCCTGCTCGACGTCCTTCTCGAGCTGGGTGTTGAGCTCCTTGTTCTCCTGGAGGATCTTCTCCTCCCGCTCGCGGATCTCCTTCGTCTTCTCCAGGGCGTTCTTGAGCTCCTCGATCTTCTTCTTGAGCTCCTCCGGGTCGGTGCGGTCCTCGAGGAGCGCGATCAGCTGCTCCAGGGACTTCGAGATCTCCTGGCCCGCCTCGAGCGCCTTCTCGATGCGGTTCTGGCTCAGGTGCTCGATCACCGCCTGGACGTTGACGCTGACGCGGTCCTGGCGGAGCTTCTTGAGCCCCTGCTCCAGCTTGTTGGCGTAGTGCTCCTGGCCCTTCTTGCGAAGCTGGTCGATCAGCTCCGTCATCTTGGCCTCGAGCTTGCGGAGGTCTTCCGCGATGACGGGCGGCCGGTCCTGCTGCGGCTGCGCGAAGACGGGGATCGCCAGGGCCGTCAGGAGGGTCGCCATGAGGAGCCGGTGCATAAACGCCTCCACCTAAATCACTTACCCTTTTTCCGCATCTCTTCGTTGGCGCGGTCCTGCGCCTCCTTGAGCTCGCGGGCCATGCGGATCACTTCCTGGTAGCTCGACCACTTGTCGAGGAAGTCCAGCGCGCGCTGGATGCCGGTGATGACCTGGCTCTGCCGGTTCTGGGCGTCGCGGAAGGCGTCGGTCCGGTCCGCGCCGCTCTTGGCCTTGGCGGCCTGGTCGAGCCGGGCGGCGGCCACGCGGGCCATGCCGTCCTTGGCCAGCTCGCCCGTCACGCCCACGAGGAGGTCGAGCTCGTCGATGGCTCCCTGGAGCTTCTGGGCGGCGGTCTCGTTGTAGATCTTGTTGTAGACCCCTCGCCGCTGGATCTGGCGGATGTCCTTCCGGGCGCCGTCGAGCTTCGAGGTGATCTCGTTCTGGTCGAGCCCCGCCTGGCGCGCCTCGCCCTGCTGCTCGGGGCTGAGCAGGTCGATCTTGCCGAACTTCCCGGTCAGGTTGTTCGTACGGCTCCAGGCGTTCTCCTGCTTGGCCTTCTGGGTGCGCAGGAGGATCTTGATCTTCTCGATCGCGTCCTGCAGCTCCTTCTCGAGCGTGCCGAGCGAGACGATCGAGAGCTTGTAGGTCTTCCCCACGCTGACGTTCCGGCCGCCCACGTCCTTGTAGTCCTCGGCGCGGAAGCGGAGCTCGATGTGGTCGCCCGCCGCGAGCTTGAGCTTCGCGACGTCGAACACGTGCTGGCTCGCGATCGACAGCTCGCCGTACTCGCGCGAGTTCTGGTCGCGGGTGAACTCCACGCCCGCCCAGTCCTTGGAGGTCTTCTCCGGGTTCTGGGAGAGGACGCGGTACTCGAGGGCGATGCGCGCGATCCCGTAGTCGTCGTCGACCTTGATCTCGAGCGGCCGCTCGCAGAGCTCGGTGATGAACTCGTCGCCCACGGGGTCGATGACGGTGATGCGCGGCGGCTCGTCCTTGAGGCCCTTGATGGCGAAGCGGATGGTGTCGCGGTTGGAGAGGCCGTTCCGCGCGTGGAGCCTGAGCTCGTACTCGCTGGAAACCTCGGCGACCTCGAACCCGCCGCCGAAGATCCGGTCGCGGCTGGCGGCGTCCTTCCGGACCTGGAGTTCCGAGGACTTCTCCTTGCCCTTCAGGCCGACCAGGAGGGTCGCGCCCTTCAGATCCTCGTTGGTCTGGACCTCGAAGCGGACCTTGGTGCCGAAGGGGGCGACCACGTTCCCCGCCGCCTCAGGGCGGTCGGGCGGGGTGTTCTGCTTGCGCATGTAGGTCGGGTACTCGTAGAAGACGCGGACGGCGTCGACGCTGGGGGGCGTGACGATCTCCACGCGGTGGTCGGCGGTCGTGTCGTCTCCGCCCTCCACTTTAAAGCTGAAGGGGCCGGTGACGCGGGTGAAGAGGAACTGGAAGCGGCGGCCCGCGAGCGGCGTCATCCGCTCGGCGCTCTTCTCGCCCGTGTCGAACGTGTACCGCAGGGTGACCTTCGAGGGGTCGGCCGGCCCGTCGGAGAGGACGGCGACGACGAGGTCGTCGCCGCGCGCCACGACCTTGCGCTCGTTGGGGAAGTCGAGGACGGTCAGGCGGTTGCGCTGGGGCCACTTGACCGCCATCCCGACGATGCGGCGGACGTAGCGGGAGGCGTAGTCGCGGACGGTGGCGCTCGCCGCGACCGATCCGGCCAGGAGGGCGACCAGGATCGCGGCCCAGGCGGCGATCTTGCCGACGTGCCCGCGCACGATGACGCGGCGGAAGTCGAGCCCCGCGGTGGACTGCTCGGCGTCCTGGACCAGGGCGTCGACCAGCTCGGGCGAGTTGTGGAACATCGCGCCGCTCGAGATCCGGCCCGAATCGCGCGTGAGCTGGATGGCGGAGATCAGCTTGTCGTTGAGCTCGGGGTAGTTACGTTCGACGAAGATCGCCAGGTCGTCGTCGCTGATCCGGACGCCCAGCGGTTTCAGGACGCGCTTGCCGAGGGTCCAGCCCGCCAGTCCGAGGCCGCCCAGGAGGAGGACGATCCGGAGGAAGCGGGGGAGGTCGAGCGCCCAGTCGGCCAGGAAGGTGAGGGCGCCGAAGGCGAGGAGCGCGAGGACCAGGCGGGAGAGGCCGTCGAGGGCGAAGAGGGTCTTGATCGAACTGCGCAGGCGTCCCAGTCGCTCGGCGACCGGGGCCATCCGTTCGGCAAGCGGGCTCACGGGCTATTTCACCTCCACGTGGACGGGGGCGGATCGCACGGTCCCGACCCAGGCCCCGTCGGGCGCCTGGGCGCCCGAGCTATAGAGGGCGCTGACCGTGACGCGTCCCTTCTCGCGGAAGAGCGCGGGGTCGACCGCACACTCCAGGACGCATGAATGGGATACGTCGAGGCGCACGAGGCCGTTGGACGCCGGGACGGCATCCTTGAGCGTGACGCCGGCCGCGTCGAGCGCGACGGGCGTGCCGTTGATGACGAGGGTGAAGAACTGCGAGAGGTCACGGGGTTTGCCCAGGTAGAGCGGGGCGAGGGCGTCGGTTTCCAGCTTCAGGTGCCACTTGAGGGGGGCGCCGGGGGTGATGGTCGCGCGGTCGAGCGGGTCGAGGGTCAGGCGGACGTCGGGTCGCTCGTATCGGGCGAGCCATTTGAGGTGGTCGCCGGAGCTCACTTCGACCAGCGCCGCGTTGACCGCGACCTGGCCTCGGGTGAGCTCCAATCGACCTCGCGGCGAGGCGACCTCGACCCGGCCTTCTACGACATAGACCGTGCCTGGGGCGGTCACGCCGAACTTGGTGCCGTGGACGGTGACGGTGGTTTCGCCCGTCCGGATCACGAACCCGCGGCCGGAGGGGGCGATTTCGGCGAAGACTTCGCCCTTCTCGAGGACGCAGGTGCGCGGGTCGGGGAGGCGGACGACGGCGTCCTGGTTGAGCTTGAGGGTGCCGACTTCGGGGATCTCGATTCTCGTGTAAGCGGAGGCGGTGAAGCGTTCGTTCCAGTTCAGGGCCTTGTGGGTCTCCGCCACGACCGGCAAGGCCCTCGATCGGGGCATCGTGGCGAGCATCATATAGGAGGCTGCCGCCACGAGGATGCTGGCCGCCGCGGCGGTCCGCAGCCAGAACTTGAAGACGGGCGTCTTTCGAGGGGCGATCTTGGCTTCGATCCGGGTCCAGGTTTCGGGGGCGGGCGTGATTTCGGGGAGGGTTCCAAGGAGGGTCAGGTGGGCTTGCGATGTCTTCAGCTCGACCGAGCAGTCTGGGCATCTTTCTAGATGCCCCTGGATGTCCTGGGCCTCTCGCGGATCCAGCCATCCCTTCAGGTACTCGTGGGCTGATTCCCGAATACCGTCGCAATTCATCTACCGGCTCTAACCGGAAGGTCGGCCAAAAGGTTCATGAGCGCAACGAAATAGACCGTCTGTTTTGCTGGGTTGACTACTACGCTATATTCATGCCGTAGGTCAGCCAGAGGAGGGGGGTCTGGTACTGGTCGCGACGGGCCAGAAGGCAGGCGGCCGCCTTTGCGGTATAGCTCATGTCGAGGTCGAGGGGGCGGAAGTAGGCCTGGGCCGCCCGGCCCGCCGCTGTCGCGATCCCGTAGCCGTCGTAGAACCCGGTCTCGACCACCAGCCGGGCCATCTGCGGGCGCTCGTCCATCAGGAACGCCGCTTGGGCCGCCAACCCATGAATGTTCCTCCGGCGGGCCCATAAGGGGGTGGTGATCCGGACCGCGTGGAGCACGACGTCGAGCCCCGCGAGCGCGAAGCCGAGCGCCAGCCCCGCCGCCGTCCCGCACGTCCCCAGCGGGACGAAGACCGCGTCGGGCCGCGGACATTCGCCGCGCGCGACCTGCCCCGCGAACTCGAGGGCCGCGTTCACGAACCCGAGCGTTGTCACCGGATCGGTCCCTCCGATGGGCGCCAGGGTGACGTGCCCCCCCAGGATGCGCGGCGACTCCATCAGAAGCCGCAGCCCGAACGTCAGATAGTCGCGCGGGCGGTCGCCGGGGATGTGGGCCACGTTCCGGAGCGAGTGCTCGTTGTGGTGCTGCGGCCAGGTGAGAAACCGCGCCTTCCGGTGCCGCGCCAGCGCGCGCAGCCAGTTGGACCCCTCCGAGCCCCACGCCAGAAGCCGCCCCTCCGGCTTGAAGAACTCCAGCTTCCGGAACTTCCCCCCGCCGATCCGGTCGTCCCGCTTGACCCACACGCCGCGGTGCTCGGTCACGGGAGTCGGCAGGTCGCAGATCGCCTCGAACGGCACGCGATCGCGGAGCTTCGGGCAGCGCTCGAAGATCGGTCTCACGGCCGCTTCAGTCGGATCACCCCGATCGAGAAGCCGACCCCCGCCGCCAAGAGCAGCGTCGCCCCCCAGCAGAGGACCGGATGGCGGCGGTACGCCTCGGCCACATGACCGATCGCCAGGTGCTCGACGTTGTCCCACACGCCGTGCTCGGGAGAGAGCTCGATCGCCCGGTCGGTGATCGTCGCGCCGTCGACCTCCAGGATCGTGGCATACACCTTCTGATCCAGCTCCCACGGCCCGTAATCCCCTCCCACGCCGTTGACGATCACGGTCGTCCCGCCCACCTGCTTCTTGAAGTAGCCGTGGACGTGGCCACAAAGGAGGTACCGCACGCGGCTCTTCTCGAGCCAGGCGAGGAACGGCTCGTAGCCGGGCTGGACGCCGCCCTTCTCGTCGAAGGGGGGGACGTGCATGGCCAGGACGACGGCCCCATGGGGCCCGACCGCCGCGATCCGGGACTCGATGTGGCTCGGCTCGGGGGGAATCCCGAAGGCGTTCTCGATCAGGACGAATCCGACTTCGCCGACCCTGAAGCTCTGTTCCAGGGGGCCGATCCGCTCCATGAAGCGCTCGGGCCCTCCCTTGATGTCATGGTTGCCGGGGGCGATGACCAGCGGAAGCCCGCTCGCTTCCTTCATCAGGACATGGGCCAGCAGCCGATAGTGTCCCTCGTCATTGGAGGAGACGATATCGCCCGTCTGGAGAAGCAGATCCGCCCTCTCCTCTCTTGCCCTCCGGAGGATGTTCTTCAGGTTGGTGATCCCCTTCTGGGAATCTCCGAGCACCGCGACCCGATACCGGCCCAGGCTTCCCGGACGGGCATTGAACTTCGTCGTCATCGGAATCTCGCGGGCGGCCAGGAGCCAGCACAGGGCCAGGAATGAGAGGACGAGACCGCCGCCGAGACTGGCGGCCCAAGCGATCCTCCTCGGCATGGGGTCATCCTATCAGTGCGCACGGGGCTGCACAACGAGGCCCGAATCCCGGGCTCCTGGGGCTGGCACGGGGCTTGCGCTCCCCTCCCCCCATGAGAACGATGAAAGAGCGGATGCAGCAGATGGCCCACCTGGCGCTCCGCGTGTTCCTCAAGATCCACTGCGGCCACCGGGTGCGCGGCAAGGCCCGGCTCGACCGGCCGAGCGTCCTGATCGCCAACCACGCCAGCCACATCGACATCGCGGCGATCTTCGCCGCCCTCCCGATCAGCGAGGTCACGAAGGTCCGGACCGCCGCGGCGCGGGACACCATCTACGCGCTCCCCTGCCCCGCCGTCGCCGCGGTGGAATTCCTGTTCAACACCTACCCCTTCGAGCGGAAGGGGAAGTCGACCGACAGCCTGGAGAAGGGCGCCGAGGCGATCCGCCAGGGTTGCCATCTGGCGATCTTCCCCGAGGGCCGGCGCTCGCAGGACGGATCGTTCCTGGGCTTCACGCCGGGCTTCGCCAAGATCGCCTACGAGACGGGCGCGCCGGTGGTCCCGATCACGCTCTCGGGGGTCGAGCGCGCCCTCCCCCGCGGCAAGTCGGTGGTCCAGCGCCTCCCGATCGGCGTCGCGTTCCACGACCCGATCGAGGCCGACCGGACGATCCCCTTCGAGCATCGCCGGGAGGCGTACGCCAAGCTGGTGAAGGAGGCGGAGGCGGCCCTTTGCGCCTGACGACCGGGACCGTCTTCCTCACCACCTGGATCGCAGGAGTCGCGGGCGGGGCTCTGGCCGGCTTGGCCGGCATGGTGCTGGGAGTCGACTCGACGCTCTCGCAGCTC
>CAZSCC010000042.1:0-39231 GCA_964604905.1 uncultured Planctomycetales bacterium | reverse complement strand
GCCGGTGCCGCCGCCGATGCAGACGACTCGCTTCCGCGCCATGGGCCAAGTCTAGCAGATCGCCCGAGATCGGTGTACACTCGCGGAAGTGACGGCGCTCCTCCTGCCCATCGGCGTGCTGGTCGGGTTGATCGGCAGCCTGATCGGCGTGGGCGGCGGGTTCTTCGTCGTCCCCTTCCTCCTGCACGTCCTGGACGGCTTCACCAAGGACAGCGCGACCGCGGCGTCGCTGGGGATCGTGCTCCTGAGCGCGGCCTCGGGGACCCTGGCGAACGCGCGGCGGCGGCGGATCGACTACCGCACCGGGCTGATGCTCGCGGCCGGGACGCTGCCGGGGGCGTGGCTTGGGCGCGAGGTGATCCGGGTGATCTCGGACCGCGCGTTCGCCTACTCTTTCGGCGGGCTCCTGGTGGCGGTCGCGGTCTATGTCCTCTTCGTCCGGTTGAGGAAGGGGAGGGGCCTCGTGCGCGGGACACCGCGCGAGCAGGTCGATTCGGAGGGGCAGGCGCATGCGTACGAGGTGAACGGGCCCCTGGGCTTCGCGGCGAGCCTGGCGATCGGGGTGATCTCCTCTCTCTTCGGGATCGGGGGCGGGCTGGTGCTCGTGCCGTTCCTCGTGATCGCCTACGGCATGCCGCCGATCTGCGCGACGGCGGCGGCACAGTTCACGTTCCTCTTCGCCTCGGCGATGGGCCTGGCGGTCTCGGTGGCGCGCGGGCAGATGACCGAGGCGGGCTGGCGGGTGATCGGGCTGCTCGGCCTGGGGGTCGTGGTGGGAGCGCACCTGGGGGTGGCGGTCGCGAAGAAGCTCCCGGAGCGCGTGTTCCGCGTGCTGCTGGCGGTGGTCATTCTTACGGTCGCGGCGCTCATGGTCTTCAGGAAATGATTCGACCTTGATTCGGGGGGGGCGGGTCGTATACTTGGCGGTAGAGGCTCATAGATAGGAATGGGGTTGCCCCGGAGAGGGAACACGGGCACCGTGGCACGTCGCGGATTCCGCCATCACATCAGCGTCCCTTTGGATCACCGGCTCGAGGTCTGTTGAGAAAGGGTCCTTCCATGTCGTCGTATGCGGACAAGACGCTGAAGTGCCTGGACTGCGGGTCGGATTTCACCTACGCGGCGAGCGAGCAGGAGCTGCACGCCTCGCTGGGGTATCAGAACGAGCCCAAGCGCTGCACGCCGTGCCGCGACGCCAAGCGGCAGCGGAAGGGCGGGGGCGGCCGGGGAGCCCCCGGCGGCGCTCCCCGCGGCGGGGGCGAAGCCGGAGGTGGAGCCGGAGGCGCCCCGCGCGAGTACTTCATGGCGGTGTGCGGCGACTGCGGGAAGGAGGCCCAGCTCCCCTTCAAGCCCCGGGGCGACCGCCCCGTCTACTGCGGCGACTGCTTCGCCAAGCGCCGCACCGCGGGTCCCTGACCCCCTCAACTGTTCATCTGGGCATCGGGTGCCCAGATGAACAGTTGGCCCGCTTTCCCCCTTGACTCGGAGGGCTGGGACGGGTATCTTTCATGAGACTGAGACTCAGTCTCACTTATGAAAGAGCGGCTCCAGGCGATCGACGAGTTCATGCGCTCCCGCGGGCTCAAGCTCACGGGGCCCCGGAAGCGTGTCGTCGAGAAGATCCTCTCCGTCAAGGGACACGTCACCGCGGACGAGCTCATCGAGCTCCTCAGGAAGGACCGCACCCCCGTCTCCAAGGCGACCGTCTACCGCACCCTGGCCCTCGTCAGCCAGTCGGGGCTCATCGACGGCCACGATTTCGACAGCGGCCGCCGCGTCTACGAGCCCATGGTCGGCCGCGCCCACCACGACCAC
This sequence comes from uncultured Planctomycetales bacterium, assembly GCA_964604905.1. Classification (GTDB taxonomy): domain Bacteria; phylum Planctomycetota; class MHYJ01; order MHYJ01; family JACPRB01; genus JACQFK01. Next base: position 37,416 of record CAZSCC010000042.1, on the reverse strand, counting down.
CTGTACTGCATCCACTGCGGGAAGGTCATCGAGTTCTCCGAGGACGCGATCGAGCGGCTCCAGGACAGGGTCGTCTCGCGTCACCAGTTCACCCCCGTCTACCACAGCCACAAGATCTTCGGCTATTGCTCGGACTGTCGCGACAAGGCGCCCCACCCCTCGACGGGAAAACACCATGATTGAATCCTTCGTCATCACGCTCCGCGAGGGGGTCGAGGCCGCCCTCGTCCTCTGCCTTGCGCTCGCCTACCTCCGCAAGATCGAGCGGCCCGATCTTCGGAAGACCCTCTGGCTGGGCGCGGGCCTGGCGGTGATCGTCTCGATCGCCGCGGGCGTCGCCATCCACCGCTCCGGGTTCGACCCCGAGGGCCGGGCGGAGGGGATCGTCCTCCTGGTCTCCTGCGGGCTCGTCACCTGGCTGGTCTTCTGGATGTGGCGCCACGGAAAGAAGCTCAAGCAGGAGACCGAGGAGACGCTGGGAAAGCTTGCCGCCGGCTCGAAGCTCGGCGTCTTCCTCTTCTCGTTCCTCATGGTCTTCCGGGAAGGCGCGGAGGTGGTCCTGATGCTCCTTCCGGCCGGCCTGACCTCCGAAGGCGTGCTCGGGGGCGCGGGGGCCATCGCGGGCCTCGCCCTGGCCGCCGCGCTCGGCGTCGCCTTTTACCGCGGCACGCTCCGCGTCGACCTGCGGAAGTTCTTCGCGGTGACCAGCGTCATCCTCCTCGTCTTCGCCTTCCAGCTCCTCGCCTCGGGGATCCACGAGTTCGCCGAGTCGGGCGACCTCCCCTCCGGCGAAACCTACATGCGCGTCGTCGGCCCCCTCATGAAGCACAGCGCGCTCTTCGTGATCGCCGTCCTCATCCTCCCGTTCATCCTCATGATCCGCCGTGCGGTCGTCGCCCCCGCCGCGGCCGCGGTCAACCCGGCCGAGGAGCGGAAGGAGCGCGCGCAATCCCGCGGCGAGCGCCTCGCCAAGGGCACCTTCGCCGCGATCGGCATCCTGGTCATCGTCACGCTCGGCGTCGCCTGGGCGCAGGAGACCGGCGGCATGGTCCTCAGCGATCCCGAGATCGTCTTCGCCGAGGCGCCCGAGATCGCCGTCCCCCTCGAGAAGGTCTCCGACGGAAAGCTCCACCGCTTCGCCGTGAAGTCGGGCGGAAAGCTCCTACGCTTCCTGGTCCTCAAGAAGCGCGACAAGGACGAGTACGCCGCCGCCATGGACGCCTGCACGATCTGCAACGACAAGGGCTACGTCCAGATGGGCGACCGCGTCCTCTGCCTGAACTGCTCGGCCGAGATCAACGGGGCCACGATCGGCGAGGCGGGCGGCTGCAACCCGATCCCGATCACCCCCGCGCCCGAGCGCCGCGGCGGGATGCTCGTCTTCAAGCTCGACGCCCTGAACGCCCACGCTCCCTTCTTCAAGACTGGCGTGCGGTTCGAGAAGAAGTGCCCCGTCTGCCAGATGACGTTCGACCTCGAGGACGCGGGCGGCCAGGTGGACGGAAAATGGCACTGCAAGATGCCCGAGTGCGGGAAGAAGCTGCGGGGGAACTGATGTATCTCCGCCTCGTCACGGAATCGATCCGCCGCCGCGCGAAGACGCGTCTGGCCGCGCTGGCCGCGGTCGCGCTGGGCGCCGGCGCGGCGAGCGGCCTCGTTATGATCCTCCTCGGCGTCGGCGACCGCATGGCCGCCGAGCTGCGCCGCACGGGGGCGAACATCGAGATCGTCTCCCGGGGGAGACCCCTCGACGAAAAGGACCTTCCGGCGCTCCGGGAGACCTTCTGGAAGAACCAGATCGTCCGCGTCATCCCCGAACTGCGCGTGGAGCGGAGCGGGTACGTGCTGGTCGGCCGAGAGCCGGACGCCGCGTGGAGGATCGACGGGACCCCCGGCGTCCTGGCGGGCATCTCGCTCGGGCTCGCCCTTGGCGCGACCGTCGACGCGGGGCGACCGCTGGTCGTCACCGGCACCGTCGCGACGGGCGGCGAGGAGGACGGCCAGATCATCGTCCCGCTGGCGATCGCGCAGGGGATCGCCGGCACCCCGGGCGTCCTGTCGCGCATCCTGGTCAGCGCCGTCACGAAGCCCGAGACCGAAGAGTTCGCCGCCTTCAAGAGGGGTGCGCGGAAGTACACCGAGAAGGAGATTGAGAACTTCAGCTGCGTGAACTACCCCACGATCGTCGCGCGCGACTTCGGGGCCGCGCTCGACGCCGAGGCGCGCGTGATCCGCCACGTGGCCGAGACCGAAGGCGCCGTGCTCCGGAAGATCGAGACCGTGGTCTGGGTGCTCGCGCTGGCCGCCGTCCTCGCCGCCTGCCTCTCCGTGCTCGCCGCGATGACCGCGTCGGTCGTCGAGCGGCGCAAGGAGGTCGGCCTCCTCAAGGCGCTCGGGGCGACGAACGGCTCGGTCGCGTCGCTCTTCCTGGGCGAGGCGGCGCTGCTCGGGCTCCTCGGGAGCGGCCTCGGGTACGCGATCGGCCTCGCGGCCGCGAAGGCGATGAGCGCCTCCCTCTTCGGGAACCCCGTGGAGGGATCGGCGGGCGTGTATCTGGTGACGCTCGCGGCGGCGGTCGCGATCGTCGCTCTCGGCGTGGCCTGGCCGCTCCGGCGCGTGGTGCGCCTGGACCCCAACGTCGTCCTGCACGAGGTCTAGCTCCGTGGAGAAAATGCACCACAAAGCCACAAAGGACACAAAGAAGACTCTCTTCTATAAGGATCCCCTTGGGGGTGAGTCCACAAGGGGGTCTACTTCGTGTCCTTTGTGCCTTTGTGGTGATTCTTCTCATGTTTAGCCGCCTGGTGTGGAGATCGGTCGTCGCCGGCCGCGCGAGGTTCGCGCTCGCGCTGGCCGCGGTCGTGGTCCCGGCCGCGATCGTCACCGCGACGGCCAATTTCGCTCTCGACACCGAGAGCAAGATGACCCGCGAACTGCGACTCCACGGGCCCAACGTGATCCTGGAGGTCCGGAGGGGCCTGCGCGCGATGGACGAGGCGGAGCTCGGCCGGGCAAAGAAAGCTCTGCCGGGCGTGCTCTCGACGGCCCTCACGCGGCCCGACCGGGTCGAGCTCTCCGCCGCCGGCTCCTACGAGGAGATCGAGGCGGCGCTTCGGAGGATCGGGGAAACGTCCAAGACGCTCCAGGGGCGGACGATCCCGGTGATCGCGGCTCAGGAGGGGGTCGTCGTCTCGAAGCTGCGGGGGCTCCTCATGATGATCGCGGCGCTCATCCTGGCGGCGAGCGGCCTGGCGATGGCGACGGCGCTCACGACCGGGATCGCCGAGCGACGGTCGGAGATCGGGCTGCTCAAGGCGCTGGGTGCGACCGGGGGCGGGGTGGCCCGTTTCTTCGCGGCGCAGGTCGGCCTTCTCCTCGCGATGGGCGTCGCGCTCGGGGTCGTCCTCGGGATCGGGCTCTCGGAGATCATGAGCCGCAGCGTCTTCGGGCTCTCCGCGGAGTTCCGGCCGGCGGCGATCGCGCTGGCGGTCGCGGGCTGCGCGGTGATGAGCCTCGTGGCGTCGGTCATCCCGGTCCGGCGGGCGCTCGCGATCCAGCCCGCCCTGGTGCTCAAGGGGGAATGAGGTGAGCCTGATCGCCGTCCGGAACCTCTCGAAGCGCTACGGGGGCGTGGTGGCCCTCAAGGACGTCTCGTTCACGATCGATAAGGGGGAGTGGATCGCGGTCATGGGGCCGTCGGGATCGGGGAAGACGACGCTCGTCAACATGCTGGGCTGCATGGACACGCCGACGGCCGGCGAGGTGGTGATCAACGGGCAGGATATCGGGAAGCTCTCGGCCGCCGATCTCGCGGGGTTCCGTCGGGAGAACGTCGGGCTCGTCTTCCAGCAGTTCCACCTGGTCCCTTATCTCTCGGCGCTCGAGAACGTGATGCTCGCCCAGTACCTCCACTCGATGGCGGATCGGGACGAGGCGAAGAGGGCGCTCGCGCAGGTGGGCCTCCGGGAGCGGGCGGGCCATCTCCCGGGGCAGCTCTCGGGGGGAGAGCAGCAGCGCGTGTGCGTGGCGCGCGCCCTGATCAACCATCCGAAGATCATCCTGGCAGACGAACCCACGGGGAACCTGGACGAGGAGAACGCCGCGCTCGTCATGGGCCTCCTCACGAAGCTGCACAACGAAGGGCACACGATCGTGATGGTGACCCACGCGCCCGAGCTGGGCCGTCTGGCGAACCGGCGGTTCGAGCTCAAGCACGGGACCGTGCAGACGGAGATCCGCTCGACGAAAGAAGAGGAGGAGATCTTCGACGACTGCCTCCAGCAGCTCTGGGAGCGGGTCGAGGCCGGCGGCTCCCCCAACCTCTGCGCGGACAGCCCGAACATGCTGGAGGACCGGAGCCTGCTGATGGCGATGCAGGGGAAGGGGATGGTGCGGCCGGAGGGGGCGACGTTCCTGCTCACCGATAAGGGACAGGAGCGGGCGCGCGACATCATCCGCCGCCACCGGCTGGCCGAGTGCCTCTTCCAGGACACGTTCGAGATCCGCTCGAACGCCGAGATCGAGTCGAACGCCTGCGTGCTGGAGCACGTGCTCTCGCCCGAGGTGACCGAGTCGATCTGCAAGTTCCTCAAGCACCCGCCCCAGTGTCCGCACGGCCGGCCGATCCCCCGCGGGCCGTGCTGCGAGAAGACGGGCCAGTTCCGGATCGTCCAGGGGATCGGCTAATGTCTCTTATCTCTTTATCTCCTCTTCATCTCTCTATCTCCATTGAGACTGAGACTCAGTTGCAATACGGGTTCGGATCGTCTATGATTTAAGGAGCTCGGCGATGAAACGCAGCGGGAGTGTCATTCTTGGAGTCGCGGCGATGATCCTGGTCGAGGCCCTTCCGGCGTCGGCGGACGAGCGGAAGTTCACGTACTCGAACGAGGCGAAGACCCTGCCCGCAGGCACGGTCGAGCTGGAGCAGTGGGTGACCGTCCGCGCGCGCAAGGAGTCGGGCTTGTTCCGCCAGTGGAAGATGCGGGAAGAGCTGGAGTACGGCTTCACCGACCGCTTCACCGGCGCGCTCTACATGAACTGGGAAGTCGAGACGGTCCACGACGTCCCCGGCCGCACCGACGAGCGCGAGGCCAAGTTCGAAGGCGTCTCGCTGGAGGGGAAGTACAAGTTCACGGATCCCTCGGCCGACCTCCTGGGCACGCTCCTCTACGCGGAGTTTTCCGCCGAGACGGACGAGTACGAGTTCGAGCTCAAGGGCGTCGCCAGCAAGTCTTTCGGAGACTGGACGTTCGCCTACAACGCCGTCTTTGAGGTGGAGTGGGCGGGCGCGCGCGATCCCTCCGGCATCAAACGGTGGAGCCACGAATATCAGGTCCAGAACACGGCGGGCGTCTCCTATCATCTCCTTCAGGCTCTCGCGGTCGGCGTGGAGGCGATGACGCGGACGCCGTACACGGAAGACCTCAAGGACCGGCTGGAGACGGTCTATTTCATCGGCCCCAACGTCCACGTGACGACCGGCCCGCTCTGGGCGACGCTGACGTTACTCGCGCAGGTCGATCCCCAGGGGCACAACGACCTCGACCTTAGCGGCTTCACGAAGTACGAGGTGCGGCTGATCTTCGGGATCAATTTCTGAGATGAAGCGCCTGCTTGCCGTCCTGATCCTCGGCCTCGCCGGCTGCGTGGCGAACGTTCCCGTCCCGACCCCCCTGATGGCGGGCGGGGACGAGGCGCGCCTCTCCGACCTGAGGGCCGGCCGCGAGCTCTACGTGAACAAGTGCTCCGGCTGCCACGCGCTCCGGGACGTGGATCGGCATACGGACCGGGAGTGGACCTCCGAGGTCCACGAGATGCTGCGGCTCAAGAAGGTGAAGCTGGCGGATGCCGAGCGCGACCGCCTGATCCTCTACTTGACCACGGTGAACGGGCGCGACTAGGATAGCGGAGTGTTCCGCATCCTGGCCTACCTCGCGCCGCTGGCGGCCGGGTTCGGCGTCGCCGCCGCCCTCGCGCTGACCGCCGATCGTCCGCTGCGCCGGCGGGCGCTCGCCGCCGCGAGCGTCCTGGGCGTGGCGGTCCTCCTCCTGGGTATCGCCGCCTTGGGCGGATCGTTCGTCGCGTGGATCAAGGTCTCGATCCTGCTTGCGGCCTTCTGCGGGCTGGTCGCGGGGCTCTATCTCCTGTGCGAGTCCTGCGGCCTCCCGCGCGAGGCGAGCCAGATCGTCTCGGGCCTCGCCGTGGTGGCGCTCATGAGCACGGTCTTCTGGGCGGGCCCCCTGATCCGGGACTCGGACGACCAGAGCCTCGAGACGACCTATCCCCGCATCACGCGGGCGATCGGGGTCAACCCGTTCCTCGTGATGGGCTACTCGATCTTCGACTATGCGCCGCTTCATACGGACGGGCTGCGCGGGCTCGGCCTCCACGACTACCAGTTCGACCGCCCCCATTGGGGATCCACGTCGGGGGGGTACGCCCTCTTCGGCCTCCTCTTCGCCGGCGCCGCCTGGGCCATCCGCGCTCTGAGAGGACGGAAAGAATGATTGGCCACAGAGGAACAGAGGCACGGAGACGGGGATTGATACTGTCCGTGCCCGATTGGGTTCCGGAGTTTTCAAAGAGGGTCTTCTCTGTGCCTCGGTGCCTCTGTGGCCAATCTCTTTGTGTGCTCTCGTGAGCCGCTACGCCAAGCAGGAGCTCTTCCGCCCGCTGGGGAAGGAGGGTCAGGCGCGGCTTGGGCGATCGCGGGTGACGATCGTGGGCCTGGGCGCGCTCGGCTCGATGCTCGCCAATCATCTGGCGCGGGCGGGGGTCGGGTTCCTGCGGCTGGTCGACCGCGACTTCGTCGAGCTGGACAACCTACAGCGTCAGGTGCTCTACGACGAGGAGGACGTGCGCGCCGCGCTGCCCAAGGCGGCGGCCGCGGCGGAGAAGCTGCGGCGGATCAACTCGGAGGTGACGCTCGAGGCGCGCGTCTGCGACGTCAACTACGCGAACGCGGAGGAGCTGGCTCGGGACGTCGACCTGCTGCTCGACGGCACCGACAACTTCGAGACGCGCTTCGTGCTGAACGACGCGTGCGTGAAGCTCGGGCGTCCGTGGGTCTACGGCGGCTGCGTCGGGTCGTACGGGATGGCGATGGCGGTGCTTCCCGGGGAAGGCCCGTGCTTCACGTGCCTGCTCGGGGGGATGCCGGCGCCCGGGACGTCGCCCACCTGCGACACGGCGGGGGTGCTCAACACGGCGGTCGCGGTGGTGGCGTCGCTCCAGGCGAACGAGGCGCTGAAGCTGCTCGTGGGGAAGCGGGAGGCGCTCTCGGGGGGGCTCCAGACGCTCGACCTCTGGACGAACGTGTTCCAGCTCGTCCGAATCCCGCGCTCGCCGAACTGTCCCACGTGCGTCGAGCGGAAGTTCCCCCATCTCGAGTCCAATCCCTCGGCGGCGACGTCGCTCTGCGGCCGCAACGCGGTGCAGATCACGCCGGCGCCCGGCTCGACGCTGGATCTCGCGGAGGCGGAACGGCGGCTGACGCCGTTGGGGGCGGTGCGGCGGAACGCCTATCTGCTCAAGTTCGCGGTGGACGGCTGCGAGCTGACGCTCTTCCCCGACGCGCGGGCGATCATCCAGGGCACGGACGACCTCGCGAAGGCGCGGTCGCTCTATTCGCGCTACGTGGGAGCGTAGGATTCCAGCGTTCTGGGAAGTCCCGAGGGCTGCCAGACGTGTTCGTTTTTCAGCGATTGAGTCGAAGGGTCATGATTGAGCCAGACGGACTATTGACGAATGGATGACCCACTCACCCCCGGGACCTGGAAAGGTTTCTGGACCTACTATGACGCGCCCGAGCGGCATGGAATGCGGCTCGATGCCGCCTCCGGTGCTTCCGGCCACTTTGAAGCCGCTGGGGAGGATGAGGTCGGTCCCTTTACGCTGTCGGGGCGGCTCGGGGAGGAGCCGGGTCGTTGGGCGCTGACCAAGCAATACGTCGGAAAGCATGAGGTCCGCTATCAGGCGCAGCACCTCGCAACGGGTTTCGTCGGGCGTTGGTACGTCCAAGATCTGTGCGGTGGGGCGTTTGTGCTATGGCCGGGTGAGTCAGAGGCTTCGCCTCCTGAATTGTTTGTCGCGATGCCGAGGGTGGAGTTCATCTCCCGAGCTACACGATGGGGACTCGTCGGGCTCGACTGGGCGGCACTTTGTATCGGGCTGATTGGTATCATCCTTTGGATCAGAGTTGCTGCGACCCGGCAAGGCGCCCTCCTCGGCTACCTACTCTTTGCGGCCTACCTGACGGGCACGAGCCTTTGTGAGCGATGGATCCTGCGGCGCGTGATCAGGCGGGCACTGGGCACCGCGGGCAAGAGCCCTGAGTTGTTCAAAGCTCCACCAGGGGGAGATTGGAAGCGACCGGTAACTCCGAGTCAGGTTCTTGCGGCCCTTCTGACCATAGCCGCACTCGTTTACACCCTGTGGATGTACTTTCAGAAACGGTGGCCCGGAACTCATTGACCCGTACGATCGCGCAAGGCGCCGCCGACCTGACGAAGGCGCCGAGTTCGTACGCGCGCCAAGTCTGGACCTGATTCAGGGGTTATCATTCTTCCGGTGGGTGCTCAGAATCGGACGGTGTGGCCCTATGGGGTGGCGGGGATCGTGCTCGCGCTCGGGCTGCTGTTCTTCCACTATCGGGACAACCGCAATTACGTTTGTGAGGGATGCCTGTCTCACCGGGTCCGCGACCAATGGAAGATCGGGTTGTGGCCCAGGGGGTCGTTCCCGATCGGCCCGAAATACGAGAGAGAACGTCCCTCCCATCTCTTCGCCGACCTGATCCAAGCTCCCCACCGGCACGAGTGGGTCTTTGTCCAGGGCTCTCCCTACGGGTTCTTCGGTGCTACCTGGGGCGGCTGTGCGCTGGGGCGAGGGATATCGGGGAACGACCTTTCCCGGGCGTACGAGGAGTTTCCCGCCTTCCGGGACTTCGTCCAGGACAAGTTTCGGATCGGGTCGCTTGCTCGGGAAGACTTTCTCGAGGCGGCGCTCCTCTCGCCGTATCTTGAGGAGTCTCCGAAGGCCTCCCCGAGAGTAAGACATCTCCTGGCGATGGATCAAGCGCTTCAGCAGGAGTTTGATCGCCTCCCCTCCCCCCGCTGAAAGCTGATGGCCGACCGCTGAGGGCCCTGCTACCATCTGCTTATGATCTACCTCGACAACGCCGCCACCTCGTTCCCCAAGCCCGAATCGGTCTACAAAGCCATGGACGAGTTCGCGCGGAACTTCGCGGGCAACCCGGGGCGCTCGGGACACCGCATGGCCGTCGAGAGCGAGAAGCGCGTCCAGGGCTGCCGCGAGGCCGTCGCCCGGCTCCTCAACGCCGAGAGCCCCGACCGCGTCGTCCTCACCCTCAACGCCACCGACGGACTCAACATCGCCCAGAAAGGTATCCTCAAGGCCGGCGACCATGTCATCACGTCGTGGACCGAACATAACTCCATCAACCGGCCCCTCGCCAAGATGGCCCAGGACGGCCTCATCACCTACGACAAGGCCGCCTCAGCGCCCGACGGCAGCGTCCCCCCCGAGAACATCGAGAAGCTCGTCCGCAAGAACACCCGCATGATCGCCATCACCCACTGCTCGAACGTCCTGGGCGTCGTCAACCCGATCGAGGAGTACGTCCGGATCGCAAAGAAGCACGGGATCCTCACCCTCATCGACGCGTCCCAGAGCGTCGGGGTCGTGCCCATCGACGTCCGGAAGCTCGGCGCCGACCTGGTCGCGTTCCCGGGCCATAAGAACCTCTTCGGCCCCATGGGCACCGGCGCGCTCTACGTCCGCCCCGGCGTCGAGATCCGATTCTTCCGCGAAGGCGGCACGGGCTACAAGGCCGACCAGGAGCTGCAGCCCGACGAGATGCCCTTCCGTCTTGAAGGCGGCACGCCCAACGCTCACGGCTACGCGGGACTCCTGGCCGGGATCGAGTTCGTCGAAAAGGAGGGGATCCGGAAGATCGGCGACCACGAACGGCGCCTGGCGCTCAAGTTCGCCGAGGCGGTCCGGTCGAACAGGAACGTGACCGTCTACTCTTGCCAGTCGCCCGACCGATCGCTGGGGCCCGTCTCGCTCCTCATCAGGGGTCTCGAGCCGGGCGAGGTGGGGCGCATCATGGACGAGAAGTACGGGATCGCCTGCCGCCCGGGCCTCCACTGCGCGCCGGGGACCCACAAGCTCCTGGGCACGCTCCCAAAAGGGACCGTCCGGTTCAGCTTCGGATGGTTCAACACCGACGAGCACGTCGGCGCCGCCGCCCGGGCGGTGAACGAGGTGGCTGCCGGGGTCTGACGCCGGCCCCCGTCCTAGATAGGGGCGGGAAACAGTTGACCCCATCCCCCGAGATTGATTTGATGCTGGGGCCGACGAAATACTGCGCGGAGGTTGCGATGAAGCACGCATGGATCGTGGCGCTCCTGGTCGCCGTGGGCTGCAGTTCGGGCCCAGAAGAAGGTCCTCAGCCCGGCCAGCCGGCCCGGCCGGGGGTCTCGCCCAAGGAGCAGCAGATCAACAGCCTGCGGGCGCAGATCGCCCAGAAGCGTGCCGAGGTGGCCCGCGCCGACGCGGAGATCGCCCAGGTGGCCGCGGAGCGCGAGCAACTGAACAATCAGCCCGCCTCCGATGAGAAGACCAACCGCATCATCGCGCTCGGCCGCGCCGAGTCGGACGCCAATCAGAAGAAGGCGCTCTCCAACAGCGAGGTCGCCTCCCTCCAGCAGCAGCTGCAGGACCTGGTGGGCGGCGGCGCGCGGCCCAAGAGCGCGGACGAGGCGCTCGACAGCGCGCTCGAGGCCGACGCCAAGCGCGAGGCCGAGGTCGCCGCGGCGCGGAGGGCCAAGGAGGACGCCTCCCGCAGCGAGGAGGCCCGCAAGGTCTCCGCCGCCGAGACGGCCCGCATCGCGGAAGAGCAGGCCAAGAAGAAAGAGATGGTCCAGGGCGGTCGCACGACCGACGCCGCTGCGGGCGGCGAGGGACCCCTGTTCGAGGAGCGCTGGGCGGACGTGATCCTCAAAGTCAGGATCGAGCTCCAGAAGTACAAGCGCTGGTAGGCCCGACGAGTTCCCGAGTCCTAAGCGGCTCGATACGCTCTCCCCGATCGGGACTTCAGAGACCGACTCCTATTCGGGCGGATTCTCTTCTTTGCGCCCGTTGTGACTTTGGGGTGAGTCTGTGGACTACTCGGGCCGCTTGAACTTCACGCCGTAGATCTTCTCGTACTGCTTCTCGCGTCGGTCGTACTCGTCCTCCTCCTTTTTCAGCTCGGCCCGGGCGGGCTCGAAGGCGGCGAGCTCCTCGGGGGTCTTACCCACGGTGTCGGTCTTCAGGCGGAGCTGCAGGCGCATGACCTTCTCGTGCACCTTGATCAGCTTCGCCTCGTCCGCCTGCCGCTCCTCCGCACTCGGCTTGACCGGCTCGGCCGGGGCTTCGGGCTTCTTCTCCACGACCGGCTTGGGCTTGGGCGCGACGGGGATGATCGTCAACTTCTCGTAGAGCGCGTGGAAGCCGCGCTGGAACATCCCGCCCAGCTTCTCGACCACCGTGCCCTTCAGCTTTTCGCGCGAGTTCAGGAGCACAGGGCAGGCGGCGAGCGGGATGAGGAGGATCAGGTAGGCGACGAAGACCTTGCCGCCGCCCGTGGTTGCCCCAACGGGCGCCGCCGCGGCCGCGCCGCGGCGATCGGTCGACTTCCGCACCGTCCCCGGCCTGTTGATCACCGTCGGCGGCTTGGCGGGCGGGGGAGGCGGAGGCTGACGGACCACGGCGGCCGGCCGGCCCGCGAAGTTCGGTGCCGCCGGCTCGGGGAGCGGTTCTTCCACCGCGGGGGCCGCGGGCGCCGTCCCGTCGTCCTGGGGGGTCTCGGTCGCCATGGGATCGCGCTGGTATTCCTTCTCCTTGATCAGCTCGTCGGTGGACGGCTCGCTCGGCTTCTTGTCATTCAGCCAGTCGGGGAGCTCGTCCGCGGGCGGCTCGGGAGGGTCCGTCAGGGGCAGGGGCGTGGGCTCCGCCTGCCTCCGCGATAGGATCTTGGGGCCGGCGTCCGCCTTCTCGACGTCCTGCTCGGCGGCGTACTTCTTGATCATGAGCCGCGTCCCGCTCTCCTTCGCGGGAGCGGTCGGGGGCGTGGCGGGGCCGCCCACCGTGACCGGTTCGGGCTCGGGCGCGACGCCGTCCTGGATCTCCTGCTGCCACTTCGCGACGTCGAACCCCGCGGCGGCGCGGATGTCGCCGTTGGGAAGCAGGATGAGTTCCTTCTGGCAGACGGGACAGGCCCCGCGCGCGGGCTTTTGCGGCACGCGGCCGTTGAAGGAGGCCTTGCAGTAGGGGCAGAGGACCTTGACGGTCGAGCGCGACGGTCCGGCCACCGCCTGCGGCGTGGACGAGGGGAACGACGCGACCGGCGACGGCAGCTCGCGCCTGAAGGGGGCCGGGCCGGAGACCGCGGGCTCGGGCTGGTCGGGCGACTTCATCGCCGTCGTGCAGCGCTGGCAATAGAACGGGTTTGCGCCCGCCTGGCTCTCGTCGATCAGGACCTTGAGGCCGCACTTCTGGCAGTGGCGGATCGGCATGGGTTACGGGCCTCCCCCGAGCGCGAGGAGGGTGTAGAGGCCGATCCCGACCCCGCCCAGGTAGAGGGGCACGCCGAGGAGGAGCGAGGCAAACCCTTTGGGCTTCTCGAAGAGCGCGAAGATCATGAGGAAGAAGCCGAGCGCGCTCTGGGCGAGCGCCATGACGCCGAAGATCGCGACCAAGCCCGCGTCCGCCTTCGTCTTCCCGCCGATGTAGGCCACGAAGAGCGACGAGAGCAGGAAGAGCGCGTTGAGCAGCATCACGCGGGCGATCCGCCCGCCCTTCGACGCCTCCTCCGGCGTCAGGACGAGGCCCAGGCCGAGGATGAATCCCCAGAGGGCCCCCAGGAAGAGGAGCACATCGGTCGGGTACTCGTGCCCCAGCGTCCGCAGGGGCAGGTTCACGTCGAACCCCGCGCCCATCATCCCCCGCGCGGCGTACATCGCGCGGGCGACGAAGAGGTAAAGAAAGATCGCCCCCGCGATCATCAGGATGGCTCCGGCGACGCGCTTCATGAGAGGCTCAGTTTAGAACCGACGATAGGTGAATTCAACAAAATCCATGGGTTACGCGCGGCCCTCGAGCCGGTTTTTGATCTCGAGCAGGGGGCGGAGCGCCTCGGGCTCGGCGGGCAGGTCGACCTGCACCCTCGTGCCGCCCGGGAGCGCCGTCAGTTTCCCCTTCATCCCGGCCTTAGAGAGCGCCGCCGCGACCGCCTCGCGCGCGACCCCGAAGACGAGGTCCACGGTCATGACGTCCGTCGTCGGCGCCTTCATCGACTGCCCGGCGTACTCCGCGTACGCGAGGTGGGTCAGCTTGTCCGCCTCGCGGTTCTCTTCCCGGGGGACGTGCTCGAACCGGAGGGCGGGGAACTGGAGCGCGATCTCGCGGGCCTTCCTGTAGAGCGGCGCCAGGAGCGGCGATTTCACCTTGTATTCGCCCTTGAGCTGCTTGATGACGAGCTCGCTGTCGCCCCGGACGACGATCTTCTCCTTCACGAGCCCCTGTCCGTGGAGCCATTCGAGCGTCCGGAGCACCCCGGTGTACTCCGCCACGTTGTTCGTGGCCCCGTCACTGTAGGGGGTGGCCGCCAGGCCCGAATCCTCGTGGATCCGCTTGCCGTTCCGGAGGACGAGGAATCCGAACGTCGCCACCCCGCCCGGGTTCTTCGGCTCGCACAATCCGTCGAAAAATGCCTCGATCATGAACTCGAGCGCCTCCCGCCGCGTCCAAGGGGTAAGATTCTACCACACTCGAAGGGAATTCTTATGAAGCGTGGAACCCTCCTCCTCGGGTTGCTCGGGCTCACCCTGCTGGCGTTCGGCGGCGCGTCGTTCGCCGTTGTCCAGCAGCAGCCCCCGGCGAAGACCGACGACATGCCGACCGACGCGAAGAAGCTCTTCGAGTGGTCCCAGCAGAGGATGAACCAGGGGAACTGGAAGGACGCGGACAAGGGCTGGAAGGCCTGGCTCGAGAAGAATCCCGACGGCGAGCAGGCGGAACAGGTCACCCAGCAGCTCGGCAACCTCCATCTCTGGTACAGCCGCCGCCACGCCGAGGCGCGCGAGTGGTACGTGAAGCTCTGCGAGAAGTTCCCCAAGAGCCCCAACTTCTGGTCCTACCGGATGCAGATCGCCCAGTGCTACCAGTACCAGAACTTGCGCGACAAGGCGGTCGAGGAGTACATGAAGATCGGCAAGGAGGCGGCCGACGCCCGGGTCCGCGCCAACGCCATCCAGCAGGCCTGGAGCCTGAAAGGCAAGCACTTCTATATGCACGTCAACGGGACCTTCACCGCCGGCCAGCAGCCCGAGGTCAACGTCCAGCTGCACGGCATCGACAAGGTCGCCTATCGTGCCACCCACATCCCCTTCCCGGAGATCCTGAAGCACCTGGGGGACGACGACGCCCAGAACTTCCAGAACGCCATCGCGAAGGTCCCCGACGGCGGCCGGAAGCTCCTCAAGGAGTGGAAGGCCGAGTACGCCTACGACAAGCAGAACAACTGGAAGAACGAGCAGGTCAAGGTCCCTTCGAACGAGGCCGGCGTCTACATCGTCGAGGCCGAGCATGAGACGGTGACGATGACCGTGACGCTCTTCGTCACGAGGTTCGGGATCGTCACCAAGTCGGCCGCCGGGAAGCTCATCGTCTTCGCCCAGGACCGGGCCACGTCGAAGCCCGTCGAGGGGATGGAGATCAAGATCCTCAACAAGCAGGCACCTCTGGCGGGGAAGACCGACGCCCAGGGCCTCTTCGTCGCCCAGGGATACAAGGGCGGCGTGATCGCCGGCATTCTCGATAACGAGATCGTTTCCACCGACTCGCACTACTACGAGCGGATGGGCGACCACCCGCTCCTCTACATCACCACCGACCGCCCGATCTACCGGCCCAACCAGACCGTCAACTTCCGGATCGTCCACCGCTGGGAACAGGGTGAGACTCTGCAGGTGAAGGCGGGCGAGAAGCTGATGATCGAGATCCGGGACACCAAGGGGAACAAGGTGTACGAGAAGCTCCACACGCTCAATGAGTTCGGCACCGCGCTCGGCACGTTCACGCTGGGCGACGAGCCGCCCCTCGGGGAGTACACGGTCGTGGCGCGGCCCGAGAAGAAAGACCCCAACTACAACGAATGGCAGTGGCAGTACGTCTACTATGGCCACCGCCACCAGGAGAACTTCGGGAAGTTCCGGGTCGACGAGTACCGCAAGCCCGAGTACAAGGTCGACGTCGCGTTCAAGAAGTCGCCGGTCCTGCAGGGCGACACGGTCGAGGCGACGGTCAACGCCCAGTACTACTTCGGCTCCCCCGTCATCGACGCCGAGGTGCAGTACACCGTCCACCGCCGTGGCCACTGGTCGTACTGGCGCTGCTGGGACTACTACTACGACTGGTACGCCGACGAGGAGGAGGATCAGGTCCACTTCGGGAAGGGCGGCCGCCGAGGGGGGTGGGGGTACGGCGAGCAGGTCCTCCAGGGCGCGGGAAAGACCGACAAGGAGGGCAAGCTCAAGATCGTCTTCCCATCCCAGAAGTGGGAATACGACGCGGTCTACACGATCAGCGCGAAGGTGACCGACCTCTCGCGCCGCGTCGTGGACGGCCACGGTTCGGTGAAGGCCACGCGCGCCGAGTTCGGCCTGGGGATGACGCTCAACAAGTACGTCTACAAGCCCGGCGAGAAGATCAACGCCAAGATCCGGGCCACGACCGCCGACGACAAGCCGGTGGCCGACACGAAGATCGTGGTCAAGGCCTACGACCGCCGCTGGAGGAACAACCAGCACGACGACGCGATGCTCTTCGAGGGCGAGACGCGGACCGACGCCCACGGGATCGCGGAGATCAACTACACGCCCGAGCGAGAGGGCGGCTACCTCTGGCTGGTCGCCGAGGCGAGGGACCGGAAGGACAACCGGGTGACCGCCGAGCACTACGCCTGGCTCTGCGGGGCCAACTGGGGCGGCGACTCCGTGAACCTGAACGGCGTCGACCTGATCCTGGACAAGAAGACCTACAACATGGGCGACACGGCCCAGGTCCTCGTGACCAGCCAGTTCAAGAACGTGACTCTCCTCTTCACGCTCGAAGGGAAGGAGATCTACCACCACGAGGTGGTCGCGGTGAAGGGCCATACGAAGACGATCGAGTTCAAGCTCGACCGCCCGGTCTACGCGCCCAACGTCTACATCAGCGTGGCGGCGGTGAAAGAGAACGCAATGGTCCAGAAGCAGAAGATGATCGTCGTCAACCCCTCCGAGCGGTTCGTCTCGGTCGAGATCAAGGCCGACAAGAGCCAGTACCGTCCGCGCCAGAAGGCGCGCTACGAGGTGACCACGAAGGACTCGATGGGCCGTCCGATCGCCTCCGAAGTGGCGCTCGGGATCGTGGACGAGTCGATCTACGCCCTGCAGAACGAGTACGGCGCGGACATCCGGAAGCACTTCATCCACCGGAAGGGGGCCGAGGTCGCGACGTCGAGCTCGCTCCACTATCGCGACTGGGGCCGCGCGGACGCCAAGGAGGATAAGAAGCAGGCGGGCGGGCAGTTCGGCAACCGCGAGGAGAGGGCCTCCAGCGAGCCCGGAGCGCCCCTGGCCAAGGGGGCGGAAAAGTCGGGGGGCAAGCTCAAGGACGGCGCGGACCGGAACGGCGCCGCCGCGACGTACGCGGCCACCGAGATCCGCTCCAACTTCGCCGACACGATGCTCTGGAAGACCGTCACGACCGGCGCGGACGGGAAGGCGGTCGTCGAGGTGGACATCCCCGACAACCTGACCACCTGGCGCGCCACGGCCCGCGCGGTCACGGCCGATTCGCGGTTCGGGCAGGAACTCAACTCGGTCGTCTCCCGGAAGAACGTGATCGTCCGGCTCGAGACGCCCCGCTTCTTCACCCAGAACGACCGGACGACGGTCTCCGCGATCGCGCACAACTATCTTGAGGGCGAGAAGGAAATGAAGATCGAGTTCGCCGCCGAGGGGATCGAGGTCGAAGGCCCCCGGGAGCTGATCGTCAAGGTTCCGGCCGACGGCCAGAAGCGGATCGACTGGAAGGCGACGATCAAGGCGGCCGGGAAGGCGAAGATCACGGTGAAGGCCCTCTCCGACGAGGACTCCGACGCGATGCAGCTCGTGATTCCCGTGCTCCCCCATGGCGCCATGAAGTGGGACTCGAAGGGCGGGATCGTGGACGGCAAGGTGGTCGAGAAGATCGTGATCCCGGCCGGCTCGGTGAAGGGCGGCTCGGAGCTCGTGGTGGTGGTCTCGCCCACGCACGCGGCGATGGTGCTCGACGCCCTCGAGTACCTGGCGGGCTACCCGTACGGATGCGTCGAGCAGACGATGTCGCGCTTCCTGCCGACGGTGGTCGTGAGCCAGTCGATGCAGAAGCTTGGGATCGAGAACAAGGAGCTCCGGGCCGAGCTGCCCCAGATGGTGGCGGCGGGGCTCCAGAGGCTCTACAACTTCCAGCAGCAGGACGGCGGCTGGGGCTGGTGGCAGCACGACAAGTCGAACGCCTGGACCACCGCCTACGTGGTCTTCGGCCTCGCGCTGGCCCTGCAGGCGGATCACGCCGTCGACCGGGGCGTCCTTGAGCGCGGCCTCCAGGCGCTCCACAACCACCTGCAGCAGGCGGGGAAGGACGCGAACCTGCAGGCGTACCTCCTCTACTCCCTCTCGGTGGCGGGCCGCCGGAACGACACGGTGCGCGACCAGTTGACCGACAAGCTGGGCGAGCTCAACAGCTACTCGAAGGCGCTCCTCGCGCTGGTCCTCCACAAGGACGGCCGGGACGCGAAGGACGTGATGTCGGCGCTCGCGAAGGAGGCGGTCGTCACGGGCGGTGCGGCGCGCTTCGACGGCGGCACCCGCGGCGGCTGGATGGACCACACCATGGAAGTCACCGCGGCGGCGCTCCGGGCGTTCGTGAAGATCGACCCGAAGAACGCGCTCGTGCCCAAGATGGTGAACTGGCTCTCGGTGGTCCGCCAGGGGAACTACTGGGCGTCGACCAAGCAGACGGCGATGGTGATCTTCGCGATGACCGACTACATCGCCCAGACGGGCGAGATGGACCCCGACATGACCCTCACGCTCACGGTGAACGGCGAGCGGATCTACTCCGAGCGCGTGACGAAGGAGAACTGGCAGAAGTTCGAGGGGATGAGGAAGTTCAGCGGGAAGCAGCTGCGCGAGGGCGAGAACGAGATCACGATCGAGCGGACCGGGAACGGCTCGCCGGTCTACTCCGTCTACGCCAAGTACTACGCCGAGGCGGAGGATCTCAAGCCCTCGGAGGGCGGCATCAAGGTCGACCGGACCTACTCGCGCGTCGTCAACGACGGCGGCAAGCGGTTCCTTCAGAAGCTCGAGACCGGCGACACGGTCACGTCCGGCGACGAGATCGAGGTGACGCTCCACGTCGAGGCCGACCGGAACTACGAATGGCTGATGATGGAGGACCCGCTGCCCTCGGGCTTCGAACCGATCCGCGAGTACTGGGGCCACTACGGCTGGCACTGGAACTACTGGTACAGCCGCAAGGAGTTCCACGACCAGAAGGTCTCGATCGCGATGACGACCCTTTGGCAGGGCCGCCACACGGCGAGCTACGTGATGCGCGCCGAGACTCCCGGCGACTTCCACGCCCTCCCCGCCGGGGTGTTCAACATGTACCATCCGACGATCGGGGGGAATTCAGGCGAGTTCCGGATCAAGGTGGTGGATAAGAAATAAGGCGAATCAAGAATCAGGAATCAAGGATAACGGAGACGCCGAGCCGCAGCTCGTGGCGACCCGAGAGACCCGTGGCCCTTCAACGAAGGGGAGGGAGGTGGAGGGTGTCGGTGATCGAGTCGACGATGCCGTAGCGCCTGGCGCCTTCCGCATCGAGCAGGGTGGAGACCATCATGTCGGCGCGGACCTGTTCCGCAGGCTGTCCCGTTGCGCGAGCGAGGAGTTCGGCCATCCGATCGTGGAGCGGGTCCAGCTCCTCCCGAGTTTTCGGAGACGCCTTCTCACCCGCCTCGGTCGGACAGAGCTGGAAGCGGGCTTGGGACAGACAGGAGTGGATCATGCCCTTCGCGGCGCGGATCGTCCACCGGCAAGGAAAGGCCGCGGGACGCGGGGTTTGCTTCAGGGCGTGGGATGCTCGTCCCGTGATTCGTGATTCGAAAGTCGTGATTCGGCGGGATCAGAGAAAGCTTTCCAGCTCCACGCTGAGCAGCGGCGACCGCAACTTCCTGAATGCTCCCTCCTCGATCTGCCGGATGCGCTCCTGGGAGAGGCGGAAGAGCCGCGCGACCTCGGGGCGCCCGTGCGCGCGCTCGTGGTCGATGCCGAAGCGGAGTTCGATGACCTGCCGGTCGCGGAAGGGGAGGGTGGAGAGCGCGCGGGCGATGCGGGCCTCGAGCTGCTCCCGGGTGTCGGACCCGGGGCCGGGACTCTCGCGGCGGTCGCGGAGGAGTCCCGAGCCGCGCTCGCCGTCGAGCGAAAGCGTCGCGGTCGAGGATCGGAAGGCGCGCCGCGCCTCATTGACCGGGATCCCCGCCTCCCCGGCGATCTCCTCCATCGTGGGCGGACGGTGGAGGCGGTGGGCGAGGGCGTTGGAGGCCGCCCGGAGCTTCGACATCTGGCGGAGCGTGCGAGCGGGGAGGCCGAAGGCGCCGGAGTGCTCGGCCAGCGCCTGGGTGATCGCGTCGCGGATCCACCACTTGGCGTAGGTGGTGAAGCGGAAGCCGAAGGAGGGTTCGAAGCGTTCGGCGGCCTTCATGAGGCCGAGGTTGCCCTCCTGGATGAGGTCGGCGAAGGGGAGGACGCCGCGGGCGTACCGCTTCGCGATCAGCACCACCAGGCCGAGGTTGCCGGCGGCCAGCGCCTTCTTCGCCTCCTCGTATGCCAGCAGAGCGCTGCGGATCTCTCCGACCCGGGCGTGGAGGTCGCGGGCGTTCTCGAGGGATACGCTCATCAGCTCGCGCCGCCGGAGCTCCAGCTCCGCGAGGTCCGCGGCCTTCCCGCGGGCGGCGTCCAGGTCGCGGAGGACCCCGTCGAGCCGCTCGGAAAGGTCGATCATCCGGCCGACGATCGCGCGGAGGTGCTCGGCGGGCAGGGCGACCGTCTGGAGGATCGAGCCGCAGCGACGCTGGAGGTCCGCGATCGTGCGGCGGAGCCGGTCGGCCTCGGAGGGAGCAGGCCCGGCGGAGAGTTTCTCGAACGCCCTTTCCCAGGCGACGACGAGCCGGAGGATGGGCGTACCGTCGCGCTTCCGGGCGGATGAGACGCGGAGGGCCTCGAGGGCCGCGAGCGGGGACTCCGTCACGCGGCGGCGGAGATCGTCGCGGAGCCCGCCCATGCGGAGGGCCCGGCGGGTCTGCTCCTCCGCCGAGGGCCGGGGCACCCCCGACATGTCGGTGAAGTAAAGCGAGAGGGGGTCCCCCGGCCGATCGGTCGTGCGGTGAAACGGGCGCATCCACCCTTCCATCGCGAGTGGGACGGGGGTTCTTTAGGGGACTTATGATTTCAGGAGGACGCGCGTGAGCGCGTCGGCGAGCTCGCGGGCCGAGGCGAACCGCGGCTCGAGGCGGAGGTCCCGGATCCGCTCGCGCAGCAGGGCGGCGAGCGCCTCCGTGTCCGAGGCGGGGCTTGCGGCGGAGTCCGCGGTCAGTCCGAGTCCCAGGATCCGCGCCCCTCCTGCCCGGTCGATGAGGATCGTCGAAGGACCCAGGCCCCCGTGGGCGACGCCCCGCTCATGGGCCTCGTGGAGGGCGAGGGCGGCGTCGCGGACCGCGCGGATAAGGCGCGGCGGGTCCAGGGGAAGGGGCTGGGCTTCGATGTGCTCGTGGGCCACGTAGGGGATCCCGTGCGCCTCGCCGACCTCGAGGAGGCGGGCGAAGGCCGGGTGATCGATCGCGGCGGCCCGCCGGGCGGGATCGGCGAGCGCCGCGTGTTCGGGATCGAGGAGGACCAGCCGCGCCCAGTGTCCCTGGGTATCCCAGGCCTTCCATGCCTCTCCCGCGGGGTCGGGGGCGAGGGGCGAGACGCGGAGGAAACGGCCGAAGCGGTTGGACGGGTCGTCGGCCACGCGCGCCACGATCGACCGGGCCAGCTGGTCGCGCGTCAGGAAGCCGCGCGCGATCAGGAGGTCTTCCAGCCGGGCCGGCCCTCCTTGGGCGGCCTGGAGCGCGAGCGCCTCCCGGGCCTGCTCGGCCGTCAGCAGGTCTAGCTTCACCAGGAGCCGCGCGTAGGCCTCGTTCTTCTTGCGGAGCTCGTCGGGCGGCGGGGGTTCGACGAGCTCCTTGAAGAGGCGGACCCAGGAGTCGGTCCCGTCGGATCCCATGGCTCAGAGGTATCGGAGGAGGTTCCCGATTTCCTCCTTGAGGTCGCCTTCCCCGACGTAGTCGCGGATCTGGCGCTCGATGCCTTCGCGCAGCTTCTTCTTCCCGCGGTGGAGGAGGTTGGTGACGTCCACCTCGGTGCGCTGCATCTGGGCGGCGATCTCCCCGTAGCTCATCCCGCCGAGCTGCAGGCGGAGCGCTCCGATCGACGGGTCGTCGCGGAGGTCCCCCATCGCCTGCTCCATCAGGTTGCGGACCCAGAGGCGGTCGAACTCGGCGTCGGTGGGGATCTCCACCGGCAATTCGAAGTCGTCGAGCGTCACCTCGCGGCGCTTGTCGCGGGCGAGGGCGAGGGCGTGGCGCCGGAAGGAGGCGATCACGTGGCGGGTCACGGCGAGGATGAGGGCGCGGAACTTCCCCTTGCTCGGGTGGGCGTCGTCCAGGAACTTCTGGCGGCAGATGCGGGAGAAGACCTCCTGGGTCACGTCCTCCGCGTCCTCGTGAGGGAGGCCCTGCCGGCGGACGAACTCGTAAACGGGCTGGCGGTAGCGGCGTGCGACCAGGTCCTTCACGCGTTCCGGGTCCTTCCGGAGGTCCAGGAACGTGGTCCAGACGGAGGTCGGGAAGTCGTTCATTCGGGCAGCGGCTTCCCCTTGGTCTCGGGGCAGAGCCAGATGACTCCCAGGCCGACGAAGTAGACGAGGCTGATCCAGGCGCACATGCGGGCGTAGTCGCCCTGGAAGGCCTTGACGAGTTCTCCCGCGAGAATCGCGCCCACGGCGGCCAGGATCCGGCCGATGTTGAAACAGAATCCGGAGCCCATGGCGCGGACCCGGGTGGGGAAGAGCTCGGGGAGGTAGAGCGGGAGCCAGCCGTAGAAGGCGGCGGTGAATCCTCCCATGACGAAGGTCAGGACGAGGAAGTACGAGCCGTACGTGAGATGGGCCCGGAACATGTACTGGCAGACGACGAGCGACATCAGGGAGATGGCGAAGTAGGTGAGGCGCCGGTTGAGCTTCTGGGCCGCGAGGGCGGCGACGATCGTGAAGACGATGGCTCCGGCGGCGAGCCAGATCTGGCACCACTCGCGGGCCTGCACCTTTCCGCCGGTGAACTTGTCGGCCCAGGTCGGGACCCACTGGGCCGAGGCCCAGGTTCCCACGAGCGCGAGACCCGCCAGGCACGCGCCGAGGACGGTCGATCGGGCGATGCCCGGGGCGAAGATGTCCCGGACGCGGGGCTTCGGGGCGTTCAGGGAGGCCTGCTTCCACTTCTCCGATTCCGGGACGAAGATCCGGATGAAGAAGGTGAGCAGGGCGGGGACGGCGCCCAGGAGGAAGAGCATCCGCCAGGATCCGTTGGCCAGGAGGGCCTTGGCCCACGTCTCCGGAAGGAATCCTCCAAGGAAGCCGCCCAAACTCCCCACGAAGGCGTTCAATCCGAGGGCCAGGAAGCCGACGGTGAGGAAGCCCACGTTCGCGGCCGCACCGATCAGACCGGCCAGCAGGGGCCGGGATCCGCCGGGCCAGACCTCCATGACCAGCGCCACGCCGAGGGCCCACTCCCCGCCCATGCCCAGGGAGGCGATGAATCGGAGCGCGCCCAGCTGCCAGGGCTCCTTCACGACCACGCAGAGCCCCGAGAAGATCGAGTAGGTGGCCACGCTCCAGACCATGGCTTTGACCCGACCGACGCGATCGCCGAGCCAGCCGAAGAGGAGGCCCCCCGCCGCCGCGCCGATCAGGAAGACCGCGATGATGCGTCCGAACCAGACGCCCACCTCGTTCTCGAGCGAGCCGGCGGGGACGTGGTTCGCCAGCATCTCGCGCAGAGCGGGGCGTCCGGCCAGGGGGAAGAGGCCCATCTCCAGGCCGTCGAACATCCAGCCCAGGAAGGCGGCGAGCAGCGCCATCCACTTGCCCTTGGCGGTGGCGTCGGCGGCGGCGGGACGTTCGTCGGGCGTCGTCATCGGAAGGTTCGCCTTTTCTACCACAAAGAGGGCGTCATGGTCTATCCTTTACGCACGATGGCCCTCCCGACCGACGTCCGCATCCGCGAGGTCGACGTCGCCACCGAGCGCGTTGCCTATCGTACGCCGCTCAAGTTCGGCGGGGTTCCCACGACGCACGCGACGCTCGTCACCGCGCGGGTGCGGGTCGAGTCCCGCGGCGGGGCCTCCGCGTGGGGAACGGGCTCGATGCCGCTCGGGAACGTCTGGTCGTTCCCCTCGAAGCGCGTCCCGCCCGCCGAGACCGGCCGCGCGATGGAGGAACTGGTCGGCCGGATCGCGAAGGCGTACGCCGCGTTCGACGCCGTGGCCCATCCCGTCGAGATCGGCCACCGCTTCGAGGCCGAGGCGTTCCGGCTGGCGGCGCAGATCCCGCTCGCCGACCCCGTGCCGAAGCTCTGCGCGCTCGTCTGCGCGAGCCCGTTCGACGCGGCGCTCCACGACGCCTACGGGCGCCTCCACGGCCGCCACGTCTGGGAGTGCTACGGGCCGGAGTGGCTGGAGGAGGACCTTGCCCACTACCTGGACGATCGCTTCCGCGGCGAGCGGCTGACGCCCTACGTCCTGGGGAAACCCAAGCCGAAGCTCCCGCTCTACCACCTGGTGGGCGCGCTCGACGCGCTGACGGACGCCGAGGTGAAGGAGCGCCTCGCGGACGGCCTGCCGAACACGCTCGGCGAATGGGTCGTGAAGGACGAGCTCACCCATCTCAAGATCAAGCTGAACGGGAACGACGCCGCGTGGGATATCGGGCGCATCCTCGCGATCGACCGGGTGGCGATGGCCGCCGCGCCGCGGGCGTTCACCTACTCGCTCGACTTCAACGAGCAGTGCCCGAACGTGGAGTACCTGCTCGAGGTGCTCCGGCGCGTGAAGGAGGGGAGCGTCGCCTGCTTCGACCGCGTCGCCTACGTCGAGCAGCCGACCGCGCGCGATCTGAAGGCCCACCCCGAGAACCGGATGCACGCGGCGGCGAAGCTGAAGCCGGTGGTGATCGACGAGTCGCTGCAGGACTACGAGAGTCTGCTCCTCGCGCGCGAACAGGGCTACTCGGGCGCCGCGCTCAAGAGCTGCAAGGGACAGGGCCAGTCGATCCTGCTGGCCGCGGCGGCCCAGAAGTTCGGGATGTTCCTCTGCGTGCAGGACCTGACCTGCCCGGGGCTCTCGTTCCTTCAGTCGGCGGGCCTCGCGGCCCACATCGGCCCGGTGACGGCGATCGAGGGGAACGCGCGGCAGTACTGTCCGTCGGCGAACGCCTCCTGGGCCACGAAGCATCCCGGCCCCTTCACGATCCGCGACGGCCGCATCGACACGTCCGCGATCGGCGGGGTCGGACTTACGGTATGATAAAGTAAGTCGCTTATTTCATCATATCCCAGTCGGGCTCCGAGCGCACCCCGAAGCCGAAAGCGTTGACCTCCCGGAGATCGAGGGCGCCGTCGACGATGCGGACCGTTGGCGCAAAGCTGCCTCGCTGATTTACGCCACCCTGGTAAAGCGAGGGGTACTCGCGGAGCGCGGCCTCCCGCTCCCGCTCCGAGAAGTACTCGAAGGCTCGGATGTAGTGGTGGCCGTTCCGCTCGCTGTGGGGGATCCCCAGCGCCGCCGCCACGCAGAGGTCCTGCTGGAGCGGCACCACCGGGATGTTCATCAGGTCCTCGCTCGAGAGGATCGCCCCCGACTCCTTCACGCGGCGGAAGCTGTGGAGCGTCCGGAAGAGGCCCTTGCAGTTCTTGGCCGAGATCCCCCCGTAGCCCCTCGCCAGGGCCAGGTCGACCGCGTCGTCCGTTCCGTCCGACTCGTCGATGATCACCGGCTTCCCGAACCGTGGGACGTCCGCCTCGAGGGCGCGGGTGCGCTCCACGGGCTGCTCGATCCAGAGGGTCCGCTTCCAGAATCCGCCGAGCGCGGGATCGGCCTCGATCGCCTTCGCGAAATCGGCGACCTCCCCCATCTCGTGGAACTGCTCATTGCCGTCGAGCGTCACCGCGTAGTCTCCCGCCTCCCGGTCCAGCACCTCCGCGGTCCGGCGGAGGCGGTCGAGCGAGCCGGCGCCGCCGCCCGAGACCTTCACCTTGAAGTAGCGCGCGCGGGTGGCGCGGACCACCTCCTCGAGCGTCTCCGGCAGGCCGTCGTCCACGCGGGCGACGACGTCGGCGGAGCGGATCGGGTCGGAGAGCCCGACGGTGTGGCGGACGAAGATCCGGTCGAGGGGACGATCGGCGACGCCCACCGGGCCGAAGCCGAAGAGGTCCTCGCGGAGGCCCTGGTGAAACGTCCGGCCGGCGAGGCGGCAGGTCGCGTCGACGATCGCGGCGTCGAGGAGCGCCACGCCGAAGCCGGCGGTCAGGTCGTTCATCCCGACGGCCCGCCGGCGGGCCTCCGGTTCGCAGGCTCGGTGGAGCGCGTACCCGTCCGCCGTCCCGGCGCCGCGATAGACCTCGGAGGCGATCGAGATCGAGTGGAGCAGTTCCCTGATCGTCTCCTCGTGCGTGAGTCCCGGCCGCTTGTCGAACCAGAGGGGGGGAAGGGCGGCGGCGCTCACGCCGGTGACCGCCGGCTCGAAGCGCACCCGGAGGTGGGCGTACGGCTGACCGAGCACCTCCGCCTTGCCGTACCGGAAGGGCATCCGCGTCCGCACGGAGCGGAGGAAGACGTCGACCTCGCGGACCCGGAGACGCGGGGCGGTCATGGGTGTACTATAGTAGGAGCGGTGCCCCCCGATGCCAGGATTTGGCGGGGAGGGGGGAGTTCCCGGAGTGTCATCAGCTGGGTGAGGGAACCGATGCGGACGATCACGCGCAGGAATTTCATTTCCACGTCGGCGGGGGCCGGCGCCTTCCTGGCGCTTCCCGCCGGGGCACGGGCGAAGCCGTGGCCCAGCGAGACCGTCCGGGTCGCCGTGACGGGCGTCCGGGGCCGCGGGGGCGACCACGTCAAGGAGCTCCTCGGCGTCAACGAAGTCGAAGTGGCCGCCGTCTGCGACGTCAACCCCGACGTCATCGCCAAGCCCATGAAGTCGATCGAGGACAAGCAGGGCAAGAAGCCCGCCTACTTCAAGGACTTCCGGAAGATGCTCGAGGACAAGTCGATCGACGCCGTGACGATCGCGACCTGCAACCACACCCATTCGCTCCTCGCGATCTGGGCGATGCAGGCGGGCAAGCACGTATACGTGGAGAAGCCCGTCAGCCACAATATCTGGGAAGGCCGGAAAGTCGTCGAGGCGGCCCGGAAGTACGGCCGGATCTGCCAGGCCGGCACCCAGAGCCGCTCCTACAAGGGATTCCAGGAGGCGATCCAGTTCCTGCGGGAAGGGAAGCTCGGGGCGATCAAGCTCGCGCGCGGCCTGTGCTACAATCCGCGCCCCAGCATCGGGCGCCGCGACGATGCCCCGGTCCCCGCCGGCGTGGACTACGACGCCTGGCTCGGCCCCGCGCCCGAGCGTCCGTGGAACCCGAACCGCTTCTACTACAACTGGCACTGGTTCTGGGACTACGGGAACGGAGATCTCGGAAACCAGGGAATCCATCAGATGGACATCTGCCGCTGGGGGATCGGGAAGGACGAGCTGCCGAAGAAGGTCCTCAGCATCGGCGGCCGCTTCGGGTACCAGGACGACGGGGAGACCCCGAACAGCCAGATCGTGACCCTCGAGTTCGGCGACGGGCCTCCGATCCTCTTCGAGGTGCGCGGGCTCGAGACGCAGCCGTACCGGGGGGCCAAGGTCGGCGTCGTCTTCCACTGCGCCGACGGATATATGACCTTCTCGCGCTCCGAGGCGATCGCGTTCGACAAGGCGGGCGAGCAGGTCAAGAAGTTCAGCGGGGCCGGCGACCATTTCAAGAACTTCACCGACGCGATCGTGAAGGGGAAGCCCGAGACCCTCGCGGCCGACGTCGAGAAGGGCCACCTCTCGAGCGCGCTGTGCCACCTGGGGAACATCAGCTACCGGATGGGCGGGCTCTACGCGATGTACAAGACCCGCCCCTTCGGCGAGAACGAGGAGGCCGTCGACACCTTCGAGCGCTTCAAGGAGCACATGACCGCCAACGACGTCAAGCCCGACACGACCCAGATCACCGTCGGCAAGGTCCTCACGATCGACCCGAAGACCGAGACGATCGTGGGCGATCCGGAGGCGTCGAAGCTGCTGACCCGGGAGTACCGGAAGCCGTACGTCGTCCCGGAAAAGGTTTAGAAAAGAGAGCGGGGGCCCTTATAATGGGCGACCCCCACTGGAGGAACCCATGAGCCTGTTCTCCCGGCGTCAATTCATCGAGAACGCGCTGAAGTCGGCCGGCGCCGTCGCCGCCGCCTCGGCGCTCCCCGCGGTCACCGCGATGCCGCTCCATCGCTCCGGCGCCAACGAGCGCCTCCGGGTCGCGACGATCGGCGTGCGCGGTCGAGGCGATGCCCACCTGGGCGCCTTCCTCAAGATGGCCGACGTCGAGGTCGCGGCGATCTGCGACATCGACGAGAACTCGATCGGCGGCGCGGTGGCCAAGATCGAGAAGAACGGCGGGAAGAAGCCGGTCTACTACAAGGACATGCGGAAGCTGTTCGAGGACAAGACGATCGACGCCGTCTCGGTCGCGACCTGCAACCACACCCACACGCTGGCGGGCCTCTGGGCCGTCCAGGCGGGAAAGCACGCCTACGTCGAGAAGCCGATCAGCCACAACGTGTGGGAAGGACGAAAGCTGGTCGAGGCGGCGAAGAAGTACGGAAAGATCGTCCAGCACGGCACGCAGTGCCGCTCGATGAACGGCATGCGCCAGGCGATGGACTTCCTCAAGTCCGGAAAGCTCGGGAAAGTCAAGCTGGCCCGCGCGTTCTGCTACAAGAAGCGCGGCAGCATCAAGAAGTTCAACGAGGAGCCCGTCCCCGCGGGCGTCGACTACGACCAGTGGCTCGGCCCCGCCCCGCTCCGACCCTACACCAAGAACCGGTTCCACTACAACTGGCACTGGCACTGGGACTACGGCAACGGCGACCTGGGAAACCAGGGCGTCCACCAGATGGACATCGCGCGCTGGGGCCTGGGCAAGCAGGAGCTGCCTCAGGCCGCGGTGAGCCTGGGCGGCCGCCTTGGCTACGAGGACGACGGCGAGACCCCCAACACGCAGATCGTGCTTCTTGACTACGGCGACTCCCAGCTTATCTTCGAGGTGCGCGGGCTCGACACCGACAAGTACCTCCCCCACGGCGACAAACAGGCGAGCGTGCTGATCGGGGATGTCTTCGAGTGCAGCGAGGGCTACCTCGTCATCCCGACCTATTCGAGCGGCGTGGCCTACAGCCCCAAGGGCGAGGTCCTCGCCAAGTTCGCCGGCGGGAACGACGACGCCCACTTCCGGAACTTCATCGACGCGATCAAGGCCAACAAGCCCGAGATGCAGAACGCCGACGCGCTGGAAGGCCATCTCTCGAGCGCCCTCTGCCACCTGGGGAACATCTCGTACCGCGTGGGCGCGCCGAAGCCCCTCAGCACAAAGGACCCGCTCGGCAAGTACGAGGACGGGAACGAGACCTACGGCCGCATGGTCGCCCACCTCAAGGAGAACAACGTCAAACTGGAGTCGACCCACTTCACGCTCGGGCGGACCCTGACGATCGATCCGAAGACGGAGACGATCATCGGCGATCCGGAGGCCTCGAAGCTCCTCACGCGGGAGTATCGCAAGCCCTTCGTGGTGCCGGAGAACGTATAGAAGGCAGAAGCTTGAAGCCGGAAGCTTGAAGCTGGAAGCCAGAAGGGCCGGAAGCCGGAAGAACCCGGAGAGCCGGAAGGGTGGAGCGGGAGCACGGAGTCAGCGGAGGTCCAATCATGTCACGTCTCACGCGCCGCACCTTCCTCGGAGGGTCGCTCGCCGTCGCGGCGACCGCGGGCCTTCCGGCCGTCGCCCCCGCGCGGGCGGGCGCCAACGAGCGCCTCCGCGTCGCCCTCCTCGGCGTCCACGGCCAGGGCCGCGTCCACGCCGGCAAGTGGGCCGACATGAAGGACGCGGAGGTCGTCGCCGTCTGCGACCCCGACTCCAACACCGTGGGCGACGCGATCGCCGCGGTCGAGAAGAAGACCGGCCGCAAGCCGGAATACGTCCAGGACCTCCGGAAGATCATGGACGACAAGTCGATCGACGTCGTCTCGATCGCCATGCCCAACCACTGGCACGTGCTAGCCTCGATCTGGGCGATCCAGTCGGGGAAGGACGTCTACGTCGAGAAGCCCCTCGGCCACAACATCTGGGAGCAGCGGAAGCTCGTCGAGGCGGCCCGCAAGCACAACAAGATCGTCCAGATGGGCAACTACACGCGGTCGCTCCAGAGCTACCGGACGGCGATCGAGTTCCTCCGCGCGGGCAAGCTGGGCAAGGTCAAGGTCGCGCACGGGATCTGCTACGGGAAGCGCGGTTCGATCAAGAAGCTGGCGGACGCCCCCGTTCCGGCGGGCGTGGACTATAACCTGTGGACCGGGCCGGCGGCCGAGCGGCCGTTCAATCCCAACCGCTTCCACTACAACTGGCACTGGAACTTCGAGTACGGCGGGGGCGAGATCGCCAACAACGGCGTCTACTACCTCGACATCGCCCGGTGGGGCCTCGGCAAGACCGAGCACCCGAAGCGCGCGATGTGCCTGGGCGGCCGCCTGGGATACGAGGACGACGCGAACACGCCCAACACCCAGATCGCGGTCCTCGACTACGGCGACGTCCAGGTCGTCCAGGAGATCCGCGGGCTGCCCAGCGACAAGTACATCAACGTGCAGAGCGGGAACGTCTTCCATTGCGAGAAGGGATACTTGGCCCTGGGCGGCTCGGTGCAGGCTGCCTTCACTCCCGAGGGCGAGGTCATCCAGAAGTTCTCCGGCGGCGGCGAGCACTTCCGCAACTTCGCCGACGCCGTCAAGGCCCGGAACCGGGAGCTGCTGAATTCCGAGGTGCTCGAGGGCCATCTCTCGACCGTGCTCTGCCACCTTCCGAACCTCTCCTACCGGCTGGGCGAGACGCGCCTGGTGGGAGGCGACGCGCCGTTCGAACGGAGCGACGGCGGCAACGACGCGTGGAACCGGATGGCCGCCCATCTCAAGGAGAACGACATCGACCTTTCGAAGGTCCCGATGCGTGTCGGGAAGACGCTGACCTTCGACGGCAAGACCGAGGCGTTCGTCGGCGATGCCGAGGCGAACAAGTTCCTCGCGCGCGAATATCGTAAACCTTTCGAGGTTCCGCAGAATATATAGGCAGGAACGATTGGAGACCCTTATGAAGAACCTGAACCGCCGCGACTTCCTCAAGGGCTCGGCCGCGCTGGCCGGAGCCGCCGCGCTGCCCGTCCACGTCTTTGCCCAGAACGCCCCGGCGAAGGCCGTGGGTGCGAACGACATCCTCCGGATCGCCGTCTGCGGCGTGAAGGGGCGCGGGCTCTCCCACGCCCAGGCGTGGGCCGGCATGAAGGACGTCCAGATCGCGGCGATCGTCGACATCGACGAGAACTCCATCCACAACGCGATGGACACCACCGAGAAGAAGACGGGCAAGAAGCCCGCCTTCTACCAGGACTGGCGGAGGATGCTCGAGGACAAGACCATCGACGCCATGTCGGTCGCCACCTGCAACCACACCCACACGCTGCTGTCGCTGACGGGGTGCCAGGCGGGGAAGCACGTCTACGTCGAGAAGCCGCTCAGCCACAACGTGTGGGAGGGGCGGAAGCTCGTCGAGGCGGCCCGGAAGTACGATCGCGTGGTCCAGCACGGCACCCAGAGCCGGTCGAACGGCGCGCTCCGCCGCGCCTACGCCTGGGCCCAGTCCGGGGCCCTGGGCAAGATCAAGGTCGCGCGCGGCCTCTGCTACAAGCGGCGGCCGTCCATCGGGTTCCACAAGGAGTCGCCGGTGCCGCCCGGAGTGAATTACGACCTCTGGCTCGGCCCCGCTCCCGTCCGCCCCTTCACCAAGAACCGGTTCCACTACAACTGGCACTGGCACTGGGACTACGGCAACGGCGACATCGGCAACCAGGGCGTCCACGAGATCGACATGGCCCGCTGGGCGCTCGGGAAGAACGAGCTTCCCAAGAAGGTGATCTCGATCGGAGGGCGCTTCGGCTACGAGGACGACGGCGAGACGGCCAACACCCAGATCGCGCTCGCCGACTACGGCGACAGCATCCTCATCTTCGAGGTCCGCGGACTGGAGACCGACGCGTACAAGACGGTCAAGGTCGGCGACGTCGTCCATTGCGAGAAGGGCCATCTCGTCGGCTCGAAGGCGTTCGACCTCGACGGTAAGGAGGTTCCGGTCGAAGGACCCGCCCAGCCCGGCGGCGACCACTTCAGGAACTTCATCGACACGATCAAGGCCGGGAAGCCGGGGGAGAACCGGGCGGACGTCCTGGAAGGACACCTCTCGTCCTCGCTCTGCCACCTCGCCAACATGTCGTACCGTCTGGGCGAGAAGCAGGGGTTCACGAAGAAGGATCCGTTCGGGTCCTACTCCGACGGCAACGAGGCGTTCGAGCGGATGTGCGCGCACCTGAAGTCGGCGGAAGTCGACCTCGACAAGGTCCAGCTGCAGGTCGGGCGGACCCTGACGATCGACCCGAAGACCGAGACGATCGTGGGCGATTCGAAGGCTTCGGAGATGCTGACCCGCGAGTACCGGAAGCCGTACGTCGTGCCCGAGAACGTCTAAAAGGAGAGCCCCGATCATGCGCTTCCTCGCGATTCTCGTGCTGTCCCTTCCGGCGCTCGCCCGCGTCCAGGAGTCCCGCACGTTCGTCGTCGCGGCCCACGAGAAGGATCGGAGATACGTCCTGGCGGAGATCGCCCTTCCGATCCGCGTGAAGGGACCGGTCGTCGTGAAGGACAAGGAGACGGGGAAGGTGCTGCCGTCGCAGGAGAACGACACCACCCTCCGGGTGCTGATCGGCTCGATCCCGGCGGGTGCGAAGAAGACCCTGGTCGTCGAGCACTTCGAGGGCGACCGGGCGCCGGGGATGGTCCTGAAAGACGACCCGGGCGGCTGGATCTCGGTCCAGTCGGGCGGCCGGGAGATCACGCGCTACCACACGGGCGCGCCTGCTCAGAAGCACAAGAAGCCGTTCCTCTACCCGCTCAACGCCCACGGGGTGAATGTGCTCCGCGACTGGCCCATCGGCGAGGGCCGTCAGGGCGAGGCGAAGGACCATCCGCACCATACGGGCCTCTACCACGCGTTCGGCGAGGTGAACGGGAAGGAGTACTGGTCGAAGATCCCGATCACGCCGACGAAGGTGATCAAGAAGGAGTCCGGCCCGGCGTGCGCGAGGATCGTCGCGGAGAACGCCTGGGGCGAGGACCTGGTGGAGACGCACGACATCCTGGTGCTGAACGCGGGGGAGGACGCGGTCCTCGACTGGACGATCACGCTCACCGCGGCGAACGGGCCGGTGGTCCTGGGGAAGGACCTCAAGATGGCGAAGGAAGGGTCGTTCGCGGTGCGCGTCGCGGCGGGCCTCAGCGTCGCTAAGGGCGACGCGCCGGAGATGATGTCGGACTCGAAGGGCAACAAGGGGGAGAAAGCGATCCGCGCCGACTCGGCGCCCTGGGTCGATTACGCGGGCGACGTGGACGGCAAGAAGGTGGGGATCTCGGTGATGAACCACCCCTCGAGCTTCCGCTATCCGACCACGTGGCACGTCCGCGCGTACGGGCTTTTCGCGGCGAACCCGTGGATCGTCAAAGGCGAGAGCACGCTGGCGAAGGGCGAGTCGCTCCTCCTGAGGTACCGCGTGTACGTGCACGAGGGGAACGCCACGGTCGGCAAGGTCGCGGACGTCTTCGAAGGATACTGCGCGGCGAAAGCCGTCGCGGAGTGATCGCCCTCGCGCTCCTGCTGGCGCAGGACGTTTTCGTCGCCGGGCAGGACGGCTACCACACCTACCGCATCCCGTCGGCGATCGTCACCTCCAAGGGCACCGTGCTCGCGTTCTGCGAGGGCCGGAAGAAGGGCACGAGCGACACGGGCGACATCGACCTCGTCCTCAAGCGGAGCGCGGACGGCGGCGCGTCGTGGGGGGCGATGCAGGTCGTGTGGGACGATGCGGAGAACACCTGCGGCAATCCCTGCCCGGTGGTCGATCGCGCGACGGGGACGGTCTGGCTCCTCCTTACGCACAACCTCGGCCGCGACACCGAGAGGCAGATCGTCGAGGAGAAGAGCCAGGGGACCCGCACCGCGTGGGTGTCCCGGAGCGACGACGACGGGCTGACGTGGTCGAAGCCGGTCGAGATCACGAAGGACGTGAAGAAGGCGGACTGGACGTGGTTCGCCACGGGCCCGGGCGTCGGCGTTCAGACCCGGGCGGGCCGGCTGGTCGTGCCGTGCGACTCCAAGTACGGGCTCGGGAAGAAGGGCGCGTCGCTGGTGATCTCGAGCGACGACCACGGGAAGACGTGGAAGTCGGGGGGCGCCGTGGGGGATACGTTCGGCGAGTCTCAGGTCGTGGAGCTCTCCGACGGCCGCCTGATGCTCAACATGCGCAACATGAATTCGCCGCGCCGCGAGCGGGGCGTCGCGACGAGCCCGGACGGGGGCGCGACGTGGTCGGAGCCGGCCTACGACGCGGCGCTGGTCGAGCCGGTCTGCCAGGCCTCGATCCTTCGGTACTCCTGGGAGCCCAGCCGGATCCTCTTTTCCAATCCGGCGACCGCGAAGACGCGGACGCAGATGACGCTGCGGATGAGCCTGGACGAGGGGAAGACCTGGCCGGTCGCGAAGGAGCTCCAGGCCGGCCCCTCGGCCTATTCCTGTCTGGTGGCGCTACCGGGCGGCGGGATCGGCTGCCTCTACGAATGCGGCGCCAAGTCCCCCTACGAACGCCTTGCCTTCCAGCGCCTTACGCTCGCCTCCCTGGAGGGCCGCTAGACACAAAAGCTCCGACGCAGTTTTTGTGTCCGGACGGACACAAAAATTGCGTCGGAGCTCTTGTGTCCGGGAGGCTAGAAGCGGAGCATCACGCCCAGCTCCAGCATGAAGGTCACGAGCGGGTCGGGGTCGATGAAGTTCGTGACGTCCTTGCCGCGGCTGGGGCCGCCCATGATGCGGAAGCCCATCCCCAGATCGATCGCGAAATGCGGCGTCCCCATCCCGATCCTCCCCCCGATCTCGAAGACGGCGCGGTCGGAGGCCTTGAAGCACTCCTGGTCGGCGAAGGTCGTGCCCGACAGGATGAAATCGGCCTCGACGGCGTCGTAGTGGACCACGCCCAGCCCCACCCGCCCCTCCCAGAAAAAGAGCGGATCGAACGTCCCCACCGCCTTCGCCCCCGCGATCACGCTGAACAGCTCCATCGTGTCGACCTCGATGGCGTCGCCGAAGTCGTCCACTTCCCGCACGCCCACGAACGTGTCCCAGCCGACCGAGAGATACCCGCCGACCGACCAGTCGTGGGTCAAGTTGACGAGGACGTCCCCTTCGATGCTGAACCCCAGGCCGGGATCGAAGAGGGCCGCGTACGTGACGCCGTCCTGCGTCACGTCCGAGTCTCCGGGAAAGCTGGCGCGGCCGTAGAGCGCGACCGATCCGGAGGTGTGCCGGCCGAGTCGCTCGCGCGCAACGCCCAGCTCGGCGCCCCACGGCATCGAAAACTCCTGGGCGAACGCCGCCGACGCGGGACAGGCCGCCAGGACGAGGGTCCAGACCATTCTCTTCATAGGCATACCCGCTTATACGACGGACCCGAAAGCCCGGATTCGGGATTCAGAACCCGATCGTGTACGCGAACCCGACCGCTCCCTTGTTGTCCTCGAACGGCTGCCCGACCCACGCGCCCCAGAACTCGATCCGCATCGGGACGCGCTGGTTCACCAGCGGCCAGAGCATGAACGAGAAATCCAGGCGGAGACCCGCCCCCGTGCTCCACGCCCACCAGCTCTGGTCCACCAGGCTGCCGACTTCCGTGGCGATCCGCCCGAGGTCGCCGAAGATGAACCCGCGCAGGTCCTTCAGGATCAGCCACTCGCCCAGGCCGAAGGCCTCGAAGGGCTTCCACATCAGGTCGCGCCAGAGGGGGAATCGGAGCTCCAGCGTCGCGCCGAAGAGGTCGATCCCTTCCAGGGTCTCCGAGCCGCGCACCGCAGCGGCCACCCGGAGGAACTCGTCCTCCAGGAACCGGCGTCCCACCTTCTTCTCGAACGTCGACCGCGCCCAGAGGAGCCAGTCCTCGCCCAGGAAGTTCAGGGAGCCTTCGACGAAGGCGAAGTACTCGTTGAGCTCGCGGTCGCCGCCGTACTTCTCGCTGAAGAACGACGCCGAGCCGCCGAACGCGAACCCCCACTCCCAATCGTGCAGGTGGAGGGGGATCTGGTCCGAGAAGCGCAGCGCCGCGGTCGGCCCGCTGTCGAAGACATGCGGGTCGGGGAAGTCCTCCTCCTCCTGGTCGCGGAACCGCGCCACCCAGCCGCCGCCCGTCGTGATCGTGGGCCAGAGCGGGAACTCCACGAACGGCTCGCCCCGCGCCTCGAGGAGGTCGCCGAACCGGGAGGCCGCCGCGCTGACGCCGATCGTCGGACGGTAGCGCGTGTTCGCGACTGTCGCCGCGGCCGTGAACGCCCTCGATCCCACGCCGTAGCCTCCCAGCGTCAGGGTGTTCTCGCCGTCGCGGTCGCCGAAGCTGAACTCCAGGCCGGGCGCGAGGAGGGACATGCTGGAGACCGGGAACATCAGCCAGTTCACCCCCCAGACGCGCGACTTCTCCGCGGGCTCGCCCTGCGGGGCCGGCTTCCGGAACTGCTCGTACCACGGCTTCCGCGCCTCCTCGTCGAAGCCCGGCTCGTCCTGCGGCGATGGCTTCACCCGGTAGAGGTCGCTTCCGCGGCCCTGGGCGTAGGTGATCACGATCGTCCCGTCCGTCGGGTGGTACGCGGGATGGGAGACGCCGCCGCGGAGCTTCGTGAGCCGCTTCGCCTTGCCCGTCGCGGGATCGACCTCGAAGGCGTCGTAGACGCCGCCGACGTCGGCCGCGACGACGATCGACTTCCCGTCGGGCGACCACTGAGGGCTCTCGATCAGCGCCCACGACTTCGTGACCGCCTCCTTCCCCACGTGCAGGATCGTGCGCCCCTCGACGTCCTTCACGTAGGCAAGCCTCCCGTCCGGGCTCCACGCGGGGGCGCTGTCGGCGTGCGGGTCGTCGGTGACGCGCTCGGTCCTACGGTCGGCCAGGTGGAGGAGGTAGACGTCGCTCGTCCCGTTCTTGAGCGCGGAGAAGGCGATCTTCGTCCCGTCGGGCGACCACGCGGGATCGTAGAGCTCGTCGAACTCGGGCAGCTTGATCGACTCCGACCCGCCGCCGATGTCGAGGAGGACGATCTGGTCGCGGTTCGTCGTCCACTCGATCACGGCGATCCGGCGGCTGTCGGGCGACCAGGAGGGGGGAGAGACCATGAACCCGGTCGTGATGCCGCGCCAGAGTCCGAACTGGCCCTCGCCGTCGATGTAGAGTTCGGGGTAGACGTTCCCGTCGCCCACCCAGGCGAGGTGCTTCCCGTCGGGACTGTGGCGGCCGCCCCAGGTGCGGCGCCTGTAGTAGGCGCGCGTGTCGGTCAGGCGGTCGGCGGGAACCGTGCGGCCTTCCATCATCGGCGCCCATTTGCGCTTCAGGTTTTCGGCGAACTCGCGCTCGATCTGGGCGCGGCTCCGGCCGGTGACGTGCTGGACCGGCTTCTGCGAGGCGAGCGGGAGGCTCCGGTCGGTCCGGTCAAAGAGCCGGCGGCCCATCCCCGGGCCGTACTCCTCGTCGAGGAACCGCCAGAGGTACGAGCCCTCGTGGTAGATGGAGCGCAGGTCGTGGAAGTTGATGACGTCGGGGAAGTAGAGCTCCTTCAGGTCGTAGAGGCGCTCCTCTGCCAGGTCGCGCACGAACTGGTCCTTCCGGCTGTCGAAGATGCCCGCCCAGTAGTCGGCGCCGCCCTCCCACCACCAGGAGGGGATGACGGGGT
>CAZSCC010000041.1:0-6214 GCA_964604905.1 uncultured Planctomycetales bacterium | reverse complement strand
TGGAGCGCCGCGGCGGCGCCATCTGCCTGGTCGAGGTCCAGCCCAAGATCAAGGTGATCTTCAACAACCTTGGCATGCAGAAATTCTTCCGCTTCGAGGCCAGCGGCGAGACCGCGCGCGCCTACCTCCGCGGCCTGGCCGAAGGGGTCGCCCACTCCCCCCGCGTGGTGCCCCTCGACGGGCCGGAGGACGGCGTCGAGTTTCCCATCGTCGGCAACGCCATCCGCATCGGCAGCGACCCGAAATCGACGATCGTGATCAAGCACCCCAACGTCGAACTCCGCCACGCCGAGATCTACCTCGCCGGTGACGCCTGCTTCGTCAGGGACCTCGGGACGCGCCACGGCACCTGGATGGGGATGCGGAAGGTGAACGACGAGTCGCTCCGCGCGGGGGACGTCATCAAGATCGGCTCGACGCGGCTCGCCTACTTCCCCGCGGGCCAGACGGCCCGCAGCTGAGTCCGAAGTTCGAAGGGTGAAGTCCCCTTCCGGGCCTCGAACTTGAGACTTCGATCTTCGAGCTCCCGGGGACTCACGCCTTCAGGACCATGATCCGCGAGCAGGTGCGGCAGAACTGGATCTCCCTGCCCATCATGAGGAGGTTCACGTCCTGCATGTTGAGCCCGACCCCGCACGCCTCGCACTGCCAGTAGGTGACCTTCCCCACGTCCTCGATGGTGACGTACTTCCCCACCGCGGCCAGCGCAAGCCCGTCGTCCTTGGCGAGGATCACGCGGTCGTAGACCCGGAGGATCTCCTTCTCGACCGCGGCCATCAGGTCCTTCCGCTTCACGAGGACCCCCTCGATCTCGCGGTTCACCATTTCGATCTCGGCCTCGATCTTCTTCTTCTCCTGGGTCCAGGCGACCTCCGCCTGCGTGAGCTCCTCCTGGCGGAGCTTCTCCAGTTTCACCTTCTCCTCGACCTGCATCATGATGTCGAGGAGCCCGTCCTCCACGCGGCTCTTGTCCGCCTTGAAGCCCGAGATCTCCTTCTGGAACGCCTGATATTCGTCGTTCTTCCTGGCCGTCATCGACTGTGCGGTGATCTTCACGAGCTTGTCGTCCAACTCCTTGACCGACAGCTCGCGCCCTCCCCCCTCGAGCTTCAGGACCTTGATCTCGCCCTGAATGGCTTCCAGGTTCGACCGCGCGTGAGCGAGCTTCTCTTCGACGGAGGCGATCTGGCGGGGTTTTTCGGAGGCTTGAACCCTGAGCTGGTGGATCTGGAGATCCAGCTCCTGAAGCGGAATCAGGGCGTCAGTCTTTCGCGCGGCCATCCACTTCCGGTGTTCGAGAGGATCATCAAAGTCCCCCCATGATACAAATCGGCCGTTCAGAAGCAAGCACGACGCGCATCACGCCTCCGGCGTCTCCGGGACCTCCTCGGCGGCCGCCTTCCCCAGGATCCCTTCCAGGAACCCCTCGAGCTTGCGCGAGCGGATCGGGTGCTGCAGCTTCCGGATCGCCTTCGCCTCGATCTGCCGGACGCGCTCGCGGGTCACCTTGAAGATCCGGCCCACCTCCTCGAGGGTGTACGTGTAGCCCGTCCCGATCCCGTAGCGCAGCTTGATGATCTCGCGCTCGCGGAACGAGAGCGTCTGGAGCACCGACTCCAGCTTCTCGCGCAGCATCTGGTGCGTCGCCGCGGAGACCGGGTTCTCCGCCGACCCGTCCTCGATGAAGTCGCCGAAATAGGAGTCGTCCCCCTCCCCGATCGGCCGGTCGAGCGAGATCGGGTGCTTCGCGATCTTGAGGACGCGCTTCGTCTCCTCGAGAGGAATCCGGCTCTCGCCGGCGATCTCCTCGAGCGTAGGCTCGCGGCCGTTCTTCTGCGCGAGCTTCTTCGCCACGTTCCGCAGCTTCGTCATCGTCTCGATCATGTGGACCGGGATGCGGATCGTCCGCGCCTGGTCCGCGATCGCCCGCGTGATCGCCTGCCGGATCCACCACGTGGCGTACGTGGAGAACTTGTACCCGCGGCGGTACTCGTATTTCTCCACGGCCTTCATGAGGCCCGTGTTCCCCTCCTGGATCAGGTCCAGGAACGAGAGGCCGCGGTTCCGGTACCTCTTGCCGATCGAGACCACCAGGCGGAGGTTTCCGCTCGAGAGCTTGCGCTTGGTGCGTTCGTAGTCCTCGAACCGCTCCCGAATCTCGCGGACCCGGGCGCGCAGTTCGTCGGGTCCCTCCAGCGTCTGCCCCACCAGCGCGGCCAGTTCCTTCTTGAGCTGCGGGAGCCGCATCCTGTTCCCCCGCTCCACCCTGATCTCGCCCAACTCGTGGGAGATCTCGTCGAGCTTCCGCGAGAGCGTCTCCAGCCTCTCCATCATCGGCCGGATCTTCTTCGACTGGATGTTCATCTCCTCCAGCCAGACCACGCAGCGCTTCTGGTTCTCGCGCAGCCTCCGGAGAAGGCGCAGCCTCCGCGGGCCCGAGAGGCGCCCGCCGTCGTGGAGCCTTTCGTAACACTCGTGGGAGCTGAACACCGTCTGCCGGATGCGGCCGATCACCTGCGGGAGGCGATCGAGCACGACGAACTTGGAGACGTCGATCGCGCTGTCGGCCTTGAGCGTGCGGTCGAAAGCGAGATCGCCGTTCTTCACGTCCTCCAGGATCTGGATGGCCTCGGTGACGGCCAGCGCCGACTCGAGGACCTTGGTGCGGAAGCGCTTCCGGGTGATCTCGATCCGCTTGGCCAGGCGGAGCTCGTCTTCGCGGGAGAGGAGCGGGATCTCGCCCATCTGCGTGAGGTACATGCGGACGGGGTCGTCGATCTTCTCGCCGGCCGCGGCGCGCTTGGTCTCGACCGGCTCCGGCGCGTCCGCGAACTCGCGCTCCTCGTCGTCGGACCCCGCGGCGGGCTCCTTCTCGCTTCCCGTCGCGTCCGAGGCGGACTCGACCATCTCGATCCCGAGGTCGTCCATCATCTGGAGGACCGCGTCGAGCTTCTCGGGCGAGACCATGTCGTCCGGGAGGACCTTGTTGAGCTCGTCGTAGGTGACGAACCCCTTCTTCTTGCCCTCCTCGACGAGGGTCCGGACTTCGGGGCTGAGCTTGTCGCTCACCTCGCGGGGCAGTCCGCCGCGGCCGGCCTCCGCCGCGTCGTCCTCCGCGGCGTCCTCCCGGCGAGCGTCCGACTTGATCTTGTCGCTCTCGAGAATGAGTCCTTCTCCTTCCCTCTACGACCGCCCCGGCATCCGCCGGTGGTCGGGCCGGCGGTTCATCGCCTGCCGCAGCAGCTCGCTTTCCTCCTCAGGGGATGCATTCTTCAAACGCACGCGCCGTTCCCGCGATTCCGCCCTCTCCCGTTCGCGGGCGAGGGTCTCGATCCAGATCCCCGCCTTCTTCGGCGCCTCCTCGCGGTCCACCTCGATCCCCACGATCTCCGCCGCCACCTGGACGAGCGGGCCCTCCTTGAGAAGCGCCAGCAGGTCCCGGCTCGAGATCTCCCCCGCCCGGTCGAGGAGCCCGTACGCCAGCTCCGCGATCCGGCGGAGCGGTTCCGTGGGGTAACCCGCCACCGGGACCTCGCTCTTCACGAGGGCCGCCGCCTCGGCGCTCGCCAGGGCGCACGCGAGCATTTCGCGCGCGGCCGCTTCGATCGCCGTCACGACCGCCGGCCCCGCGGAGGCCGCCGGGGGCTCCTCCCCGCCGCCGCGGGCGAGGCGGGCCCGGAGGGTCCGCTCCTCGATCCCGAAGCGCCGCGCCAACTGCTGGAGAAGGATCTCCTGCTTCACCGGGTCGGGGATCTGGCCCAGCCGCTCCATCATCTCGCCCACGATCCGGCCCTTCGCGGCGGGCGTCTCCCCGCCGTGCTTGCGGACGAGCGACTCCATCAGGAAGTCGAAAATCTCGCGCGGCTTCTCGAGGCGCTCGCGGAGCGCCGGGGCGCCCAGCTTGAGGACCACGTCGTCGGGGTCCATCCCCTCGGGGAGCTCCGCGATGAAGATGTCGACGTCCTCCTTGAGGAGCATGTCCAGGCCGCGCTCGCTCGCCTTCTGACCCGCGGCGTCCGCGTCGAAGACGAGCACCACCTTCTGCACCTCGTAGCGGCGGAGGATCTTCAGGTGCTCCCCCGTGAGCGCCGTCCCCAGGGTCGCGATCAACCCCTTCACGCCCGCCTGCCAGGGGACGATCACGTCGAGGTAGCCCTCGACGATGTAGGCGGTCTTCGTCGTCTCGAACTCCTCCTTCGCCAGGTGGAGCCCGTAGAACCCGCTCCCCTTCCGGAAGAGCGCGGTCTCGGGGGAATTGAGGAACTTCGGCTGGTCCTCCTCCCGGAGCTTGCGGGCGCCGAACGCGATCGGCTTCCCGCGCGGGTCGTGGATCGGGAAGATCACGCGGCCGCGGAAATAGTCGTAGCAGCCGGTCTTGCTCTCGCGCTCGCGGGCGAGCCCGGCCGCGACCAGGATCCGGTCGGTCGTGCCGTTCTTACGCGCCCGCAGGAGCAGGGAGTCCCACTCCGGCAGGGCATAGCCGAGGCCGAACGTCTCGGCCGTCTCGGCATTCACCCCGCGTCGCGCGAGGAACTGCCGGGCGACCTCGGCCTCGGGCGCCTTGAGGAGCTGCTCGCGGAAGACCCCCGCGGCCCATTCGTTCGCCTGCTGGAGCGCGCGGCGGTCGATCCCTCCCTCGTTCCCGCCCGAGTATTTGATCTCGATCCCCGCCTTGTCGGCGAGGATCCGGATGGCGTCGGGGTACTCGACGCGCTCCATCTCCATGACGAACTTGATGGTGTCGCCCGACTTGCCGCACCCGAAGCACTTGTAGATCTGCTTCTCGGGATGGACGTTGAAGGAGGGCGTTTTCTCTTCGTGGAACGGGCAGCGGGCCTTGTAGTTCGCCCCGGCGCGCTTGAGGGGAAAGTACCCGGAAACGACCTCGTAAATGTCGACGGCGCGCTTCACCTCGAGGATGGTCTCGTCCGAGATCAGCGCCAAGGTCCCCTCCCGAGAGAACACAGAAGTTTAGTGGTCATTGGACTTCTGTCAAGCTAAATCACCCGTATGTTAGACGAGTGTAAGCGTTGCAGTGTTAGAGCAGATCCAGAATCTCGGCCGGAGAAAGCTCCTCGATCCGCCTCCCTCCCGCCGCCACCGATTTCTTCCGTCGCTGCGCGAACAGCTCGCGGAGGCGGGCCTCGGCGGCGACGAAGTCCAGCCCCTTCACCCGGACGAGCTCGAACACGGTCGAATCCACCCGCGGCGCGGGGAGAAAGAGTTCCTTCCCCGCCCGGCGGAGCCGGCGGATCGTGCAGGCCCCCTGGAGGAGCACGGGCATCGGTCCATATCCCTTCGAGCCGGGTCTCGCGCGCAGGCGGTCGTAAAGGTCCGTCTGGACCATGAAGGTGTACGTGACGACCGGGAGCTTCGTCGAGAGGAGCACGAGGAGCAGGCGCTGCCAGTCGTAATACGGGAGGTTCGAGACGACGCGGAGCGGACGGCCGCGCGGGTCGACGTGCCGCTCGAACGACGCGCCGTCGGCGTTCACGAGGGTCACGTTTTCCCGGCCCGCCAGCACCTCGCTCGAAAGGGCGTGGAGGCCGGGATCGACCTCGAACGCCCAGACGTGGCCCGAGCGCTCGGCCAGCCGGTCGGTCAGGTTACCCGGGCCGGAGCCGATCTCGATCACCCCGTCCTCCCGGGTGGCCCCGGTGTCGCGCGCGAGGGCGTCGAGATAATTGGCGTCGACCAGGAAGTTCTGGCCGAGCGATTTCTTCGGGTGGAGGCCGCGCGCGCGGAGGAGGTCGATGAGGGCGTGGCGGGTCCAGCGCACCGCCGGTCAGAAGCGCAGCCCGACGCCCGCGGAAACCTCCATCCCCCACCCCTGGGCGGCGCCGAAGAGGTAGGGCATCTCGGCCTCGACCGTAAAGTCGAAGCCCGGGGCGAAATAGCGGAGCGAGAGGCGCGGGCCGAGGCCGCCTACGATCTGGCTCGTGCGGTCGCTGAGCGGGATCGGCGACCCGGGGATGGAATCGATCGTCTCCCCGTACCAGGCCACGCTGACATTAGGGCCCAGCGCCGCCTCGAACGGTCCCGACCGGATCCGGAAGGCGGGCCAGTAGACGCCGCCCTTGGCCCCGTAGAAGTCCCCGTCGATGGACACGGGCGTCCGGGTCAGGGGGTTGACGCCGTCGTCGACCACGAGGGTGCCCGTGCCTTCGCAGTCGCCGATGAACCCGTCGAACGAGAAGCGGAAAAGGCCCAGGTC
>CAZSCC010000040.1:0-4977 GCA_964604905.1 uncultured Planctomycetales bacterium | reverse complement strand
CCGCCGTGGACGAAGTACCACTCGGTCTTCGACTCGGCCACCAGAGGGGCGGGAGGCATCCGGCCCTTCAGGTTCTCGGGCTGCTGGGAGAAGTTGTAGCTGCCGCAGTAGCCGGTGACCGCGGCGAAAAGCTCCTGGTGCTGCCAGCCGAACCGCCCCACGTGGGCGGCGCCGTTCGAGCTGCCCCAGATGTAGACCCGGCGCGGGTCGATCGGGTAGGTCTCCTTGAGCCAGGCGATGAGGCGCAGCTCATACTCGTCGTCCGCGGGAATCCAGCCCGCGCCGCGTGACTTGCCGGCGACGATCACGTACTGCTCGGTGAGGCCGAGGCGCTTGGCGCAGTCGACGGTCCCGCCGAAGTAGTTGTTCTCGTTCCCATTGAACCCGTGGTGGAGGATGATGAGGCCCAGCGTCTTGAGCTCGGG
This sequence comes from uncultured Planctomycetales bacterium, assembly GCA_964604905.1. Taxonomy (GTDB): domain Bacteria; phylum Planctomycetota; class MHYJ01; order MHYJ01; family JACPRB01; genus JACQFK01. The sequence continues at coordinate 4,552 of CAZSCC010000040.1, read as the reverse complement.
GAGCTTCGACGGCGCCTGCATGATGACTTTCATGAGGACGTCTTTCTTGACGGGGTCCTTGATGTCCCCGTGGTAGACGCCGGTGATGGGGTGCTTGACCTCCTGCTCCCCGGGCTTGGCCTGCGCCAGGAGGAGGGCTGCGACGAAAAGGGTGTGCATCTATGAGATCTCCGCTCCTAGTACCGTAGACGGATCAGGGATTCAGGGGTCCAACTCCGAAATGCTCGCCCTCTATCTAACGTCGCAGGGAGGGGGCAAGTATCCGGGGGGCGCCAGAAATCAGGCTTCCGGCTTGTAGTCCGGGAATTCCTTGGAGAGCGCGGCCCGGACCTCGATCTCGATCGACTTGGAGTAGTCCGCCTTGGCGCCGGCGGCGTCGCCCTTTCGCTCGCGCAGCACGCCCCGGCCCGAGTAGGCCTCGGAGTAGTCGGGCTTGAGCTGGACCGCCTTGGTGTAGTCGGCGATGGCCTCGTCGAACAGCCCGTGCGTCTGGCGCGCCACGGCGCGGTGGAAGTACGCCTGGGGGATCTTCGGGTTCATCTGGATCGCGCGGGTGAGGTCGGCGATGGCCTCGTCGAGCTTCCCCCGTTCCTTCCGAGTCAGGGCGCGGGCGATATAGGACCGGGCGTCCTTGGGATCGGCGACCCGGGTCTCGGGATTCGCGCGGGTCTTGGTGGCCTCGGCCGGCTTGGCGCGGGACGCGGTGGGGCGCTCGACCGCGGGCTTCGACGGCGGCGCGGCGATCACACGCTTCGCGGTGGGGCGTTCGCCCGGGGCCTGCGGAGGCGGCGGAGCGGGCTTGACGCGGGTCGCGGTCTTACGATCGGCGGGGGACTTCGCCGACGGAGCGGGAGCGACGCGCTTCGCAGTGGAGCGTTCGGCCGGAAGCGGTGCCTGAGCGGGCCTCTTCGCAAGCGGAGGAGGAGCGGCCTGCTCCTTCGCCCCAAACACCCGCTTCAACCACCCCATGGTGCGCGTCCCTGCCTCCCGTGGCTGAATGGAACTCTACGCCTGGACAGGGAGAATTATAGCCCCGGATTCGCGAGGCCGGTCGGAGGAGACTACTTTTTCGCGGGCCTGGCCGGCGCGGGCTTGGCAAACAAGTTGAACAGGCGGACGGAACCCCCGTTCCCGAGATAGCCGCCCCGCTGCACGTGCCGCCCGTTCCCGCCCCGACCGATGGGCTCGAACGTCGCCGCCGCGAGACGGCGGCCGTCGGGATGGAGATCGATCGCATAGCCCGACTGCTGCTGCACGGTGTGAAAGGGATCGGCCTCGCCCGGCTTCCAGAACCAGACGGCCCCCATGCTCTGCCCCTCCCCCGTCCCCGCGAGCGTGCCGTCGGGGAGGTAGAAGAGCGAGGTGACCGCGCCGTCGACCTTGTCGCCCGAGATGCGCGACTTGAGCGACTGCTTGCCGGTCGCCCAGTCGAAGACGAGCAGGGTCGGCGTCCCGGGCGAGAAGGTGTTGCTCTTCGCGTCCGAGAGCCCGCCGCAGGCGAGCTTCTCGCCCTTCGCGTCGAACGCCATCGACCGCACCCCGCCCACGTCGGCCAGGAAGTCCTCGCCCCGCGTGTGGAGGAACGAGGCGTCCAGCTCGCGAACCTGCGTCCCCTTCTCCACGTCCCAGTGGCGGACCTTGCCGAACATGTCGCCGCTCACGAGCGAGCGGCCGTCGGGATGGAAGGCGAGGCTGAAGATCTCCCCCGTATGGCCCGCGAACTCGCGCACCTTGCGGCCGTCGGCGGCCGACCAGAGCCGCACCACCCGATCGTTCCCCGCCGTCGCGAAGAACCGACCGTCGGGGCTCGCGACGACCGCGCGAACCCACCCGACGTGCGCGTCTTTCAGAGACCATAGGGGCACGGCGCCCGAGTCCTCCACCCACCACGCGCGGAGGCCGCCCTGCGAGTCGGTCGTCGCCATCCGCGTCCCGTCGGCGGAGAAGGCGATCGCGGTCACCCAGCCCGCGTGGCCCTCGAGCGAGCTCTTGGTCTCGGTCTCGATCTCCCACAGGTGGACCTGGGCGTCAATGCCGCCGGCGACGATCCAGCGGCCCGACGGGCTGATCCGGCAGCAGGTGATCAGCTTCGGGTGCTTGAACGTCTTCGCGACCCACGCCTTGCTGAGGTCGAAGGGCAGGTCCTGGGGCCTCATGCCATCACCTCTTTGATCGGGCCCATGTCCTCGCGGGCGATGGCGAGCGTCTGTCCGTTGTACTTGTAGGACTGCTGGTCGGGGTCGATGCCGACCGACCGGAAGACCGTATGGAAGACGTGGCCCACGTCGTAGGGGTTCTCGTCGACGAACGCCCCGTCGGGCGAGGTCTTCCCCGTCACCACGCCGCGCTTGATGCCGGCCCCCGCGAGCGCGAGCGACCACGCCTCGGGCCAGTGGTCGCGGCCCCAGCGCTGGTTGATCTTGGGCGTCCGGCCGAACTCGGACATGAGGACCACGACGACGTTGTCCAGGAGGCCGCGGTCGTCGAGATCGTTGATGAGCGCCGCGTACGGGCGGTCGATCTGCGGCACCATCTCGCGGTGCATCGCGAAGTTGTCCGCGTGGGTGTCCCAGTGGTAGGAGGTCACCTTGACGAAGCGCACGCCCGCCTCGATCAGCCAGCGCGCCTGGAGGAGGTGGCGGCCGAGCGGGTGGGTGCCGTACCGCTCGACGTCTTTCTTGTCGATCTTCGACGGGTCGAAGAGGTCCTTGCGCTTCATCAGCTGGAGCGCGCTCTCGTAGCAGGAGTCCCAGGCGTCGACCTCGGAGTCGGGGTGCTGCGCGCGGAAACGGGCGTCGGCCTTGCGGCGCAGCTCCTGCCGCGCGAGCTCGCCCTCTTCGGTGACCGCCTCCGGCCGGTGGATGTGGATGGGCGCCTTGCCGTCGCCGAGCGCGAGGGCGCCGTACTTCCCCCCGATGAATCCCGCCTCCTGGAAGACGAAGCCCGACGAGCCCGGCTTGACCGAGACGTAGGGCGGGAGGTTGCTCGTGCCGGGGCCGAGCAGCTTCGCGACGGCCGACCCGATGTACGGATAGTCGACGCCGCGGTTGACCGGGTCGCCCCGCTGCATGCGGCCGACGCCCACCGAGTGGCTGTCGTCCTTCGTGCTCATGCTGCGAACGACGGCCAGCTTGTGCATGATCTTGGCCGAGTGCGGGAGAAGCTCGCTGATGTGGACGCCGGGGACCGAGGTCGGGATGGCGCGGAAGGGGCCGCCGAACTCGCTGCCGGGCTTCGGGTCCCAGCTCTCGAGCTGGCTCATCCCGCCGTCGAGCCAGATGAAAAGGACCTGGCGGTCTTTTCGACGCATCGCCTCGGCCGCGCCGGGCCGGACGAGCCCGGCCAGGCCCAGGCCGCCCATCATGCCGAGCATGCGGCGCCGGGTCAGCCCGTGCTGGGTGCCTCCGCAGGCGTAGTCCTTCATCCCGGTCCCCTTATTGGCCACAGCGGCACAGAGTCACGGAGAAGATTTTAAAGTTTCGGCTCTGTGCCTCTGTGTCTCTGTGGCCAATCATCTTAGTGGTTCAGACGGAACTCTGCGGACGCCAGCAAGGCCCACGCGAGCTCGCCGACCGGACGCCCCTTCCCCAGATGGGCGGCCACTTCGGCCCGCTCCTCGGCGGTGGGCGGGCGCGTCAGGACGCTGAGGTAGAGCTCCTCCGCCGCGGCGCCGGCGTCCGCGATCTTCGAGAGGCGGCCGACCAGGTTCCCCGGCGCGGGCTTGAGCCAGCCGAGGACCAGGCGTTCGTTCATGAGGAAGAGCGCGTGGGTCATCGACGGGCGGAAGTCCACTTCCGGATCGCCCGCTGCGTTGCCGAAGATCTCGGCGAAGAAGCGGATCGTGTCGGCGAGCGACGAGGGCGGAGCGCCCTTCCCGTTCAGGTAGTCCTTCATGGCCCACTTTGATTCGGCGGGGCCGGGAGATTTCAGAATCTCGTCGAGCATCCCCGTCGCGCGGAGGACCGACCAGGCCATCTGCTCGGCCGAGAGCGGTCGCAGCGGCGTCCGCGCGCGCTGGTAGGCCTCGGCGACGACGATCTTCCGGACGAGCTTCTTCACGTCGAAGCCGCTCTCCCTGAACTCCCGCGCGAGCGAGTCCAGGAGGGCCGGATCGCTCGGCGGGTTGCCCGCGTGGTCCTGGTCGAGCGGGTGGATGAGGCCCTTCCCCATGAAGAGGAACCAGAAGCGGTTGACGGCGCTGCGGGCGAACTGGGGGTGCTCGACGATCCCCTGGGCCAGGAGCTCGCGGGGGCGGAACTTCGGGACTCCCGGGTTGTCTTTCGTGGGCGCGACGTCGTACTCCTTGCCTTTCTCGAAGGTGGGGACGGCGATCTCCTCGCCGCCCGGGAGGCGCGGCCCGGTGGACTTTTTATTCGCGGTGCTGAAGACCGAGGCGTATTCGACCTTCCCCTTCGCGAGGCCTTCGACGAGGATCGGCTTCTTCGTCTTCGGGTCGTCCTGGAGCTTGCTCAGGTTGAGGAAGGCGTAGAGGCCCATGTAGTCGGCCTGCTTGTACTCCTTCACCTGGGGGTGGTCGTGGCACTGGGCGCAG
>CAZSCC010000039.1:0-3530 GCA_964604905.1 uncultured Planctomycetales bacterium | reverse complement strand
GGCGGCGGCGGCGGCGGACCCGGCTGGTACGCCCCCAACAACACGGTCCGGGCGGTCGCCCGCGGCCTCGCCAGGCACTGGGCTACTGTGGGCGGCGCAGCCCCCCCGACTCTCTCGAGTCTGAACCAGAGACTGACCTGGGTGGGAGTCAACCCGGCCTATATGAATGCGATGGAATGGCCTGCCTACGGCGCCGGGATGACGGGCGCTCAGGCCTGGACCGTCATGTCGGGAGCGGTCAGCGGCTACATCGGCGGAGCCGTCGCCCCCTTGTGGGCCGGCGCCGGCGGCTGGGGCCTGGCCAACACGAACTACTTTATTCTGACCATCATCCAGCTCCCGCAGGGCCAGATTCCCTGATCGTTGAATCGAAAGGGATGGGCCCCGATCGTGCGAACGGTCGGGGCCCTTTCCGTTTCCGGGTGTGAAATGAAGTCCCTGCTCTGGCTCGTTCCCATCCTCCTCCTGATCGGCCTGCTCGCGCTCCTGCGGACTCCCGGAGAGGAAGGGCCTCCTTCAAAGGGGAGCGACTCCAATCCGGCTCGTCCCGCCGCCGCGCAGGCGCACGGCGACGTTCGCCCGCCCGCCTCTTCCAGCCCCGTCGCCCCCGTCCGCGCCACGGGCGCCTTCCGGATCTGCGTGCGTTCCCAGGGCAAGCCCCACGGGGGAGCGAAGGTGGAGATGCGCCAGGTGGGCGGGTCCCAGGAGAAGATCTTTTCCACCGCCCCCGACGGGTGTCAATCCCTCCTTCAAATCCCGGTGGGACCGTACCACGTCATCGTCCGCTCGACCCGTCACATCCCGCGCGCCTTCCCCGTCGAGATCCAGGCCGGCCAGACGACCGAACTCGACGTGGATCTCACCCCCGGCGGCCAGATCGCCGGGTCTGTGGTCGACGAATCGGGCCGCCCGGTGCCCGAGACTTACATCTCCCTCACGAAAGCCAAGACCACCCTGTTCGTCCACGCGGAGCTGGCCGTCCGGACCGACGCGGCGGGTCGATACGTGCTCGACGGCGTCCCGGTCCAGGAGTTCGGCATGCACTTCCGGCATGCCGATTTCAAGCCGCTCCAGAAGATGGGGATCCTGCTCCGCGACGCCCACGATCTCCTCCAGGTGGACGTCGTCCTCGATCGGGGGACCGCGATCTCCGGGCGGGTCGTCGACCCCGGCGGCCGACCCATCCCGGGGGCCCTGGTCCTGGTGTTCACGACCTACTCCACGGCCGTCAATGCGGACTCGGGAGGCAAGTTCGCGGTCTCGGGGATGCTCGACCAGGAGATGTCGCTGATCGTCTCCGCCCCGGGGTTCGGAACGTGTCACGTGTGGGGACTCCGACCCAACACGGAGGGGGTCCAAGTCCAGCTCGCACCCGCAGGATCGGTCCGGGGACGCTTCACGGCGGAGGCTCCTCCGGGACCCATCCAGGTGACCCTCACCCGGTACGAAACCTCCCTCGGGCGCGACATGCAGCGGTTCCCCAAGGTGGATTTCGGTGAGGACGGGACGTTCCTGCTGAGCGAGCTGGATCCAGGAGTCTATCGGATCGACGCGGCCTCTCCGGGACACGCGACCCTGGACCGGCCGACGCTCACGGTGGTGGCCGGTCAGGAGACCGGCGGAATCGTGATCCGGCTGCAAAAGTCAAAGTGACATCCGGACCGTTTCCGGTGTAGAATTGGAATCCATGAGATCGCTGTGCGCCGTCGCCTTCCTCCTCGCCGTGGGCTGTGGCTCGGGGTCCGACTCCGAGGGCGTGCCCCTCTCCGGCGACAGCGCCAAGCCCCTCGTCGACGCCGGAGGCCATCCGCTCTCGGCGACGACGGACGATCCCGGGACGCTGACGTTCGAATCGGAACTCCTCCGCTTGGTGAACGACCACAGAGCGTCGAAGGGGCTCCCCGCGCTGATCGACTCGTCCGCGCTCCGTGCCGCGGCGCGAGGCCACTCGCAGCACATGATCGAGCACCGCTTCTTCGCGCACGCGAGTCCGGAAGGTCTCTCGCCGGGCGACCGGCTCACGCTGAACGGGATCGCGTGGACGAGCGTGGGCGAGAACATCGCGGCGGGCTACGCGACGCCGCAGGCGGCGTTCGACGCGTGGATGGCGTCTCCGGAGCATCGGGGGAACATCGAGTCGGCGCAGTGGACGCACGCGGGCGTGGGCTACGCGATCGACCGCGGGCCGACGGAGGAATTCCCTCACGGCCATCTCTGGACGCAGAACTTCGTCCGCCGCTGACGACGGAATTTCATGTAAAGTGCTTGACACGACCGAAGCGATCCGTATAATCCGGCCAGTAATCAGTAAGCTCTCTCAGGTGTAGTACCCACATCGGGTCTGAGGGTAAAAAAACCCGCTGAACGCTGGGTGGGATGATGTTGTCCCTGAGAGGCTCTTTGACAATCGGGTCAGAGCCAAACTGACCCATCTAAACTTTTGCGTCTGTAAAAGGATGGCAGGAGGACGACCACTGCGATAAGCAGTGGGAGGAGATGGGGCCCTTATAGCATGTCCCAAAGACATGCTTTTTACTGGGTTTTAACCAAGCTCCGAAGTACTTGGAGCTTCTTTCACCAGATCTCTCTTCAAACAGAAAGCTGATTGAAGAGTTTGATCCTGGCTCAGAACGAACGTTGGCGGTGTGCCTAATACATGCAAGTCGAGCGAGAAAGCCGGGGCAACTCGGCGAGTACAGCGGCGGAAGGGTGCGTAATACATGGACAACGTACCCTCTAGTTGGGGATAACCCTCCGAAAGGTGGGCTAATACCGAATAATGGCAGCGGGTGGCATCATCTGCTGCTTAAAGACGCAAGTCGCTAGAGGAGCGGTCCATGGCCTATCAGCTAGTTGGCGGGGTAACGGCCCACCAAGGCAATGACGGGTAGCCGGACTGAGAGGTTGAACGGCCACACTGGGACTGAGACACGGCCCAGACATCTACGGATGGCAGCAGTAGGGAATCTTGCACAATGGGCGAAAGCCTGATGCAGCGACACCGCGTGGGGGACGAAGGCCTTCGGGTTGTAAACCCCTTTCATGAGGGAAGAACACTGACCTAACCTCAGGAAGAAGCACCGGCTAACTCCGTGCCAGCAGCTGCGGTAATACGGAGAGTGCAAACGTTGTTCGGGTGTACTGGGCGTAAAGGGCACGTAGGCGGCTCGGCAAATCAGTCGTGGAATCCCGTCGCTTACCGGCGGAACGGCGGCTGAAAATACCGGGCTTGAGGGCTTGAGGGGTCACTGGAACTCCCGGTGAAGCGGTGAAATGCGTAGATATCGGGAGGAACGCCGGAGGCGAAAGCGAGTGACTGGCGAGTTCCTGACGCTGAGGTGCGAAAGCTAGGGGAGCAAACAGGATTAGATACCCTGGTAGTCCTAGCTGTAAACGATGGACACTGAGTGAAGGAGGGCTTGCCCTTCTTTGCTGCAGCTAACGCGTTAAGTGTCCCGCCTGGGGAGTACGGCCGCAAGGTTAAAACTCAAAGGAATTGACGGGGGCTCGCACAAGCGGTGGAGCATGTG
>CAZSCC010000038.1:0-2374 GCA_964604905.1 uncultured Planctomycetales bacterium | reverse complement strand
CCCCCCACCTCGGAGCCGAGGGCGTTCTGGGTGGCGTGGTCGAGACCCGGGGACTTCAGGTAGCCGGCGGGCTTGCCGTCGATGCTCATCAGCATCTCGTCGCCGACGATCACGACCCGGATCGCGTGCCATTGGGCGAGGTCGGCCTCGACCTTGAACGCGGCGGACTTGTCCCTGATGCTTTCCCGCAGCTTCTTCTTCTCCTCGTCCGTCGTCTTCGGATCCTTCATCTTCTCGTAGACGTCGTTCTTCATGGCGCCGAACTTGTAGTCGGCGAGATCGACCTTCCCGGGGAGGAGCGTGGCCCAGGATGTGGCCGGCATGGGCCTCCTTGTAGGCGCTGTCGTTGATCATGAGGTGGCAGGCCCGGCTGCCTTCCAGTTTTGCGGAGTATTCGACCACGCTGTCCTTGAACTGGAAGGCGGGTCTGACGTAGGCGTAGGCGCCGTGCTTGTCGTCGGGATTCTCACCGACCGTCACCGCGCCGTCCTTGAGCTCGAAGACCCCCTTCCCGACCTTCCACTTCGGGGGCCATCTCCGCGCGGGCGAAGTCGTCCTCGAAGAGCAGCTTTCCGGGCGCGGCCGGACCGGCCTGGGCCGCGGCCACGATGACGCTGAGAAAGGCGATGCGGACCCTAGGCAGAATCCCCTTTTGTCGAGAGAGGGGCGGCGGGACGCCCCGGCCGCCTCCATCATTTCGGAGGGATGAGGTCATGCCGTCGGGGCCGCCTTGCCCGCCGGTCCGGGAAGAGCAAAGACCTACATTATTCAATGGCAACGACACCCTACCGCGGAGAGAATGGACCCCAACCCATAAGGAGCCCGACATGAACCTGATGAACCGTCGCGACTTCCTCGCGGCCGGCGCGGCCGCCGGGCTGGCCGCCGCCGCCGGCCCTTTGGCTGGCGCCGTCTCCCAGGACCCCGTCTTCAAGAAGAAGATCAAGAAGGCCTTCATCGCCGGTCCCGACGAGAACTCGTTCAAGAGGGCCAAGGACAACGGGTTCGACGGCATCCAGCTCGGATCGTGGAACCACAAGCCCGAGGATGCCCGGAAGGCCCGCGAGGCCGCCGAGAAGGTCGGGATCCGGATCTGCTCCCTCATCCGCGCCTGGGTGCCGCTCGACAGCCCCAAGGCGGAGGAGATCGACAAGCACGTCGCGAGCATCGAGACGGCCCTCCTCGCGGCCGAGGCCTTCGGGTGCTCGAACATCCTCCTCGTCCCGGCGCTCGGCCCCAAGGTCGCCGTCCCGCCCGCCCACGAGTTCGACATCGAGATGGACGAGAAAGGGATCGTGAGCCGCGTGGTGAAGGGGGACAACGAGAAGTATCAGCCCTACATCGAGGCCCAGAACCGCGCCACCCGGTCCTCGTGGGAGGTGATGAAGCGGCTGACGCCGATCGCCGAGAAGACGAAGGTCGCGATCGCGCTCGAGAACGTCTGGAACAACCTCTGGGTGCGCCCGGAACTCTTCAAGCGGTTCATCGACGGCCACCAGCACCCGATGGTCCGTCCCTACTTCGACTGCGCGAACAACGTCAAGTACGGGATCCCGCCGGAGACGTGGATCCGCACGCTGGGCGCGTCGACCCTGGAGCTCCACATCAAGGAGTACCGGAACAACCCCGACGGGAAATCCGGCGTCTGGACCAACCTGCGCGAGAACGGCATCCACTGGCCCGAGGTCCGCAAGGCCCTCGACGAGGTCGGCTTCGACGGCTTCGCCACGATCGAGGAATCGGGGGCCAAGCCCAGGGTGCCGCTCGACGAGCAGTCCCGCCAGCTCGACCTGATCCTCGCGGGGAAATAGCGCGGGCGGCGCCGCGGCCCGCTTCCCGGGACGCGCCACCCCGGCAGCCCTCGGGAGCGAAGGATCGCCCCTTCACTTTTTCAATGCGGCGGCTGTCTCCTGATGCTGAGCCCACGCGGTCTCCTGGAGAGTCCTGGCGACATCCGCCGGGATGGCGTCGGGGGCGGCGAGGCCGATGGGGCTGCGCCCGGTCATCGCGCCGTAGATCATGCACGAGTAGAGATACGAGCCCCACAGACCCGGGTGAGCGCGGTCCTTGGCGAAGAGGCTTTCCATCCGTTCGGTCGAGGGAGGGTCGCCGAAGTAGCGGACGTAGGCGTGGCTGGCGTCGACGATCGGGACCCCGAGTTCCTTGCCCATCGCGACGTGCAGGCCATGCTGCCGCTCGAAGCCCTTGGGAAAGTCGCTGAGAATCGAAGCCGTCCCGAACAGCAGCGTCTTCGAGCCGGTCTCCCGGATCAACGCGTGGAACCGCCTTGCATAGGGTTGAAAGGCCGGCTCCTGGACGTTGTAGATGTCCTGCAGGACGACGAAGCCCCACGAGCCGCCGGCGATCATCGCGC
>CAZSCC010000037.1:0-22554 GCA_964604905.1 uncultured Planctomycetales bacterium | reverse complement strand
CGACCGCCCATCACGACGTTCGTGCCCGGCGTTCAGAGGTTGCCGGTGCTCCGCTCGTCCTTGCCGTTCCCGCCCAGGAACTGGACCTCGATCGAGACGGGGAAGCTCTGCGCCTTGCCCATCGTCTCGGCCGGCTGGCCGTGGATCATGACGCCGCTGTTCCGGAGCGCCCACCCGGGGCCGCCGGGGCACTGCTCGCCGGTGAAGCGGTACTCGATCCTGAGGCGGTAGTGGGAGAACGATTCCTTGTAGAAGAGGTGGCCGAACTTGTTGTCGAACTTCGCGTACTTGTCGTACGAGACCTTGATCGCGCCGTTCTCGACGCGGAAGGTGTCGAGGTGATTCTCGCCGAGGTCGAATCCCGCGATCTTCGGCGTCCAGCCCTCCAGGTCCTTCCCGTTGAAGAGCGGGATCCACTTCTCCTCCTGCGGCGCCGACCCGAGCAGCGCCACGAGGGCCGCCGCGGCGGCGAGCGCTCTGAGCTTAATCATGGATTTCCTCCCTTGGAATGGAACAGGGTCACCCTACTTGAGGGACTCGAGATACGCCAGGAGATCCGCCGCCTCCTGCGCGGTGAGGTGCTGGAGGAGGCCGTCGGGCATCAGCGAATTCTTCTGGAACACCACTCGCTGGGCGTCGGCCGCGGCGAGGCGGGTCTCCTTCTCCGCGTCGCGCAGAACGATCGCAACGTCGGTCCGCGAGACCAGGATCCCGCTCAGGACGTCGCCGCCCTTCGTCTGGACGAGGACCCCGGCGAACTTGGGGTCCACCGTCTTCGACGGCTCGAGGAGCGATTCCAGGAGCAGGGGCCTCGTGATGAGCTTCGCGGCGATTTTCGTCAGCTCCGGCCCGACCGTCTCGGGCCCCGCGCCCACGCGGTGGCATTTCGCGCACTGGAGGGTCGGATTGGCGAAGAGCGCCTTCCCCCGCGCCGCGTCGCCCGCGAGGGAAAGGATCGTCTCGGGCCGGATCGACGTGCCCAGCCGCCGGCGGCGGAGGGCGGGCGGCTCGAACCGTTCGAAGAGGTCGCGCACCGGGCCGGGGGGGAGGGCGAGGGCCTTCCGCACCGCCTCAGCGCGCGACGCCTCGGGGAGCGTCTCGAGCGCCACCAGGAGATCGAGGGCGCCGGTGGTCGTGGTGAGGAGACGGTCGATGTCGCCCGGTTCGACCGCCTTCCGGGCCTCCACGCGCGCCTCGGGGGCGGCGGGGAGCGAGGAGATCCAGCGGGCGAGCAGCCGCACGCCCGCCTCGTCCACCACGTCGGACCCCAGGTGGGGCATCCGTCCCTGGCCAAGCTTGGCGGCGCGGTAGAAGAGGGTCGAGCGGGCGGGATCGCCGCCGCTCACGAGATGGGGGTCGGCGAGGTCGAACGCGCCCAGCCCCGGGCGGACGGCCAGGATCTTCATCTCGTCGAGCTTGATGGCGTGGCGGAGGTCGACTTTCGCCGCGCCGCCGCCGCCCATCCGGTGGCAGTGGGCGCAGTTGGCGTGGAGATAGGAACGCGCGCGGGCGTCGAGCGGCGCGACTTCGTCGGAAGGATCGACGAGCGGCGGCAGCTTCGGGACCTCTTTCGGAAGGATCGCCCGCTTCTGGAAGGAGGCGAGGTCCTTGAGCTGGCCCGCGTTGAAGGTGATCGCCGTGCCGGCCCAGGGATTGTGGCAGCTCAGGCATTCCGCGCGCGACGGGACCTTCCACGTCCGGCCGCCGCCCAGATCGATCCGCGCGCCCTCCGCGGGCGCGAGCGCCGCGTCCGTCTGCTTCTCGTTCCAGAGATACGAGTAGGCGTTCCACGAGAGGCCGTCGAAGTGGAGCACCTGCGTCTCGAGCGTGCGGCCGTCGAGCGCGAGCGTCTTGGCGAACGCGGTGTCCTTCGGCCAGACGCTCTCCTTGGGCCACTCGCGGTCCTTGTCGACGAGGCGGATCGTCTCCGCGCGCGTGAGGCCGATCCAGCGCCGCGCGGTCGCGCCGTCGGCCCAGCGCGGGGCGCGGATCTCGAAGGGGATCACGCCGGGGGAGGGGACCTGCGCGGCGAGCGCGGAGAAGAGCCCGGTGGCGCCGAGCGTGCGGGGGAACTCGGCGTTCCGCGCCCCTGCGTCTCCGGGCACGAGCCGGTGCAGGCCGCCGCCCTCGTGGTCGACTACGAGCAGTTCGCCGTCGGCCTCCTCGGCGAACGAGACGATGCGGAGGCCGGTGCGCGCGACGGTCTCGCGGGCGCCGAGGGTGATGCCCTGCACCGGATGGGCCCAGACGCGGCGCGTCTCCCAGTCGCCGTAGAAGTACTTGCCTTCGTAGCCTTTCAGCTTCTTGCCGTGGTAGACGAACCCGCCCGTGATGGACGTGCCCTCGGTGTGGGGGAGGGCGTGGGCGGGCGGGAGGATCGGGGTCGGCCCGCGCTTCACGTCGGGGATGCAGGGATCGGGGCCCTCCATGGCGCTCCACCCGTAGTTGCCCCCGCGCTCGGCGCAGATCACCATCTCCCAGCGCTCCCATCCGACGTCGCCCACCCACAGGCGGCCGGTCGCGCGGTCGAAGCTCATGCGCCACGGGTTGCGGAATCCGTAGGACCAGATCTCCGGCCGCACGCCCGCGGCGCCCACGAACGGGTTGTCGGCGGGGATCGCGTAGGGCCGCCCGCCTTCCGCGCGCCGGACGTCGATGCGCAGGATCGAGGAAAGGATGTCGCTCACGTCCTGGCCGGTGCGGAGCAGGTCGGGCGGGACGGGGGCCTCGGCGTCGCCCGTGGAGAAGTAAAGGAAGCCGTCGTTCCCGAACTGGAGGTCGCACCCGTTGTGGCCTCCGGCGCGCCAGGTGATGAGGACCTCCTCGCTCGCCGGGTCGAGGCGGGGAGGTTCCGCGTCGGTCACCTTGAAGCGCGAGATACGCGAGCCGTCGAGCATCGGCGCTTTCCGGTCGGTGGAGCTGAGGACGTACATCACGTAGCAGGAGCGGTTCTTCGCGAAGTCGGGATCGAACGCGATCGCGTAGCTCGACTGCACGCCCTTGCATTTCTCGACCTTGTCGAGGTTGCGGATTTCCTTCTTCAAGTCGATGAGGAGGTCGGCCTTGTCGCAGGCGGGGTCGTTCCTGAACGTGCGGATCGTCCCGTCCTCCTCGACGACGGCGTACCGGGCGTGACCGGGGAAGGGGACGAGGTGGAGGGGCTTGGCGAAGCGGAGGGCGGGGAAGGCCGGGTCGGCGCGGAGGGGCGGCGGCGGCTCGGGCGACCCGGTGAGTCGGGAGGCGGTCCAGAGCGCGCGCTCGGCCTCCTGTCGCGCCCCCGAAAGGAGTGCCAGGGCGATCATCCCTAGGACGGCGCGTCGGGTCCTCATCGGAAGATACCTTACCAGAATTACGCCGGGGGAGTAGCCTTCGGGCGGCTCATTTGGCACCATGTCTGCCCGTGCCGACCCGAGACCTCCGTTCGCTGATCCGCCCCCTCGTCCGTGACCTCCGCGCGTACGTCCCCGGCGAGCAGCCGAAGATCCGCGGCCTGGTCAAGCTCAACACGAACGAGAATCCCTATCCGCCGTCGCCCCGGGTGCTCCGCGCGGTGAAGGCGGCGGCGGACGGCCGGCTCCGTCTCTATCCGGACCCGACCTCCCAGGCGCTCCGCGAGAAGCTGGCCCGGTACCATCGGTGCACGGCCGACCGGATCCTCGTGGGGAACGGCTCGGACGAGCTGCTCGCCATGGCGGTGCGGGCGTTCGCGGAGCCCGGCCGCGGGGTCGTCCAGTGGTTCCGGCCGAGCTACTCGCTCTACCCGGTGATCGCGGCGATGCACGGCGCGCGGCTCGGGAGTGCGCCCCTCGAGCCGGACTTCTCGCTCCCCTCTCTGGCGAAGCTCCGGCGGACGCGCGGGTGGCGGTTCGACGCGGCGGTCACGCTGGTGACGACCCCGAACGCACCGAGCGGCCGGGCCTACCCGGTTCGCGAACTGGACGCGCTCTGCGCCGCGCTCCGGGGGGTGGTGATCCTGGACGAGGCCTACGTCGACTTCGCGCCCGGTCACGCGATGTCGCTCGCGCGCAAGCACCCGCACGTGATCGTCTCCCGGACCTTCTCGAAGGGCTTCTCGCTCTGCTTCCAGAGGGTGGGCTATTTCGTGGGCCCTCCCGAGCTGATCGCCGCGCTCGACTCGATCCGCGACAGCTACAACGTGAACGGCCTCGGGCAGGCGGCCGCCCTGGCGACGCTGGACGACCTCCCCTACTACCGGCGCAATGTCCGGCGGATCGTGGCGACGCGCGAGCGGCTGGGCGGCGAGCTGGCGGCCCTCGGCTTCGACTCGCTTCCGAGCGCGACCAACTTCATCCTGACGCGGCCGCCGCGGTTCCCGGCGAAGGCGTGGCTCGCGCGCCTTCGGGAGCGGAGAATCCTGGTCCGCTGGTTCGACGGCCCGGCGACGCGCGACCGCCTGCGGATCACGATCGGGACGGACGCGCAGGCCGACGCGCTGGTCCGGGCGGCGAGGGCGATCTTGCGCTCGGGGTAGATTCCTCGAGGCCATCCCGGGACGATTTCACTCCTCGCGGAATCCCCGGCCCGGTATCATTTCCGGATCGACGGCCTTGGGAATCGAAGAGGTGTTCGATGAAACGCGGGATCGTGCTCGTCGCGATGGCTCTCCTCGGACTGCCCGGCCTCGCGTCCGCTCCGGCGCAGGACCCCGCTCCGAAGGGACAGGAGACGCAAGATCGCCTGCGCGATTCCTATAGAAGGCTACTCGCGCGATTCCGAAGCGAGCTTCAGCCCCCGGACGCGCGCCCCTGGGATGTCGCCGCGCGGGCCGAGTCGCTGGGGAACGATCCGGCCAAGATTCTCGAGTTCGTCCGGACGAAGATCCGGTTCGAGCCGTATCCCGGGATGCAGCGCGGACCCGCGGGCGTCCTCGCGTCGGGCGGCGGCAATTCCGCGGACAAGGCCTTCCTCCTGGCCGAGCTGCTCCGCGCGCGCGGGCACAAGGCGAGGATCGTGCGGGCCACGCTGAAACGCGCGCAGGCGGAGGAACTTGCTCGCGCGGCGCTGGCCGAGGCGAAGATCGGGCCCTTGGAGACGATCCGCGGCCCGTTCGGCGCAGGGGCCTTCAATGAGAAGCGTCACGCCGGCGTCTGCGGCGAGATCGGTCTGTCGACCGAGGAATTCGGCCGGATCCAGAAAGCGGGGGATCGCGATCGGAGCGACCGCTGGAACGAGGTGCTGGACGTCACGGAGCGCGAGTTCGGGTTCCTCCGCGGGCAATTCGGCGAGGGCCGTGTGCGGGAGATCCACGGCGAGATCGTCGAATGGCTTCGAACCCACTATTGGGTGCAGTGGCAGCCGCAGGGGAACGAGGAGTGGACGAATCTAGATCCATCGTTCCCCGGCCTCGAAGCCGGAAAGCGTGCCGCCGAGGCCGAGGGCGAGGTGGTGGACCCCGCCGCCGTCTCGGACCTCTTCCGGATCTCGCTGCGCCTGGACAGGAAGGTGGGCGGCAAGAGGGAGACCGTCTCCCTGCTGGAGGGGGATCTCCCCGTCCATGACACCCTCCTCCGGCCGATCCGCTTCGTGATCATCCCCGATCGCGGGCTGGACGACCTTATGCGAAGCGAGAAACCGATGACGGAGGCGCAACTCCGCGAGCGCTTGCGCGAATTCAAGCGGTTCCAGGGAGTCCTGACCCTTGGCACGGAATCCGTGGGCTCAAAGGCGTTCGACATGGAGGGGAGGGTCTTCAGCGTCGCCGCAAACGGCTCGCTCATGGGAGCGACGGCGGCGGAGAAGGTCAAGGCGGCGACCGACCTGTTCGGCGACGCGCCCAAGGTGAAGACCGAACTCCTGGCGCTCAACCTCCGGCTGTCGGTGGTCCGCGAAGGGAAGGAGTGCTGGTCCCGCGACCGGGTCATCGTCGAGGAAGGGGAGAAGGTCGCCTCGGGCCCCATCCTGAGCTGGAATCTCTTCTTCCAGAGCCACGCGTTCTCGGACCGGTTCGCGCGCGGCCTGGCGATGGCGCATGCCGTCCGCGGCCAGGGATTCCTCGAGCGCGCGATGGATCAGCTGAATTCCAAAGGATCGCTGATGGATGCCGGGACTCCCGGGTTCTACTACCCGTTCGCGCTCCTCTCTTTCGCCCGTGCCCGGCAGGCGTTCGCGCAACTCAACGCGAACGGGCGGTCGATGGGGCTTCTCTGGGAGCACGCCGACCTCTTCATCTCCGGCACGCAGGTGCGGCTGAAGGGGGGCGGTGGGCTCTGCCTCTGCGAGGGGTTTGACATCGTCGAGAACGGAGCGTTGGCGATCGAAGCGGGGGACCGGTTCGCGCTCCGACCGGCCGAGACCTGCGCGCTGGGGACGTTCGACACGGTCCTGGAGCAGGTCCTCCTCCGCGAGGCCAACCCCTCCGAAACGGCCGACGGGACGCTGGCGCCGTTCGAGCGCGCCCGGATCCTCGGTGAGCCGCTTCGGGTCCTCCCTTCGGACGACGCCCGCGCGCTGAAGGAGGCGGGCCTGTCGGAGACCGACGCGGCCTGGATCGGACGCCACGCCAGGCCCGGGGAGCGTGTCCTCCTGGCCCAAGGCCGGGCGGGCGCCTGGTGGTCCCACGACCCTGCCACGGGTCGAACGATCGGACGCATCTCCGGCGGCCGGGGCGGATGCGAGGCTCGAGGGGTGAGCGGCGAGACCGTCATCAACCTGACGAACGGCATCACCTGGGCGGGATGCCTCGGAGTGTTCCTGGTCAAGCTTTACCGGGCGGGACCCTCGGGCGGCCTTGAAGGAAGGGATCTGCTCAGCTTCGGCTTGTGCACGCTCGGCGCGGCCCTAGGAATCGCAGGGACATTCGAGACCGTCGCGGCCGGGACTGTTTCGGCCGGGACGGCGGTGGGACTCGCCCTCTCGCTCATTGGAAGCATGCTCAGCGTTTACAGCGCGATTGAGGATCCGTAGAGAGACATGATCAAGCCGACATCATGCCTGATGGCGATTCTGGCCGCCGTACTCCCGGTCCGCGCCCAGGAATCGCCTGAGATCGAGCATTGCTCCATCCGGGCCGGGGGTCATCTGGGACTCGCGACGGACAAAGATGCTGCACTCGCCCGCGTTGTCGTGGGGGGCGGGGTGACTCTGATCGCCTGCGATTCGAGCGGGTTCCAAAAGGCGCTTCTCGAGGCCGCCGGTCTCGCCGCCGTCGCGGTGGGGTTCGACGAGCTCGAGGCCATGGCCGCCCGGCTCGAGCCGATCCGCTCCGGCAGGATTCCCTTCGTCTGCGCGAATGTGGTCGACGAAAACACCGGAAAGACCGTGCTTGCGGGTCACGCCACCGTGACGATCGGCAAGATCCGGGTGGCGTTTGTCGGAGTCACCCGCCCCACGCGGAAGAGGACTCCGCCGAAAGGCTGGCGTCTGGACGAGCCCGCCGCCGTGCTCAAGACGCTCGTGCCCGCGCTCGCGAAGGAGGCGGATCGGATCGTCGTCCTCGCGGTCATGGATCGGCTCGACGCCGCCGGGCTCCTGAAAGAGGTCGCGGGGATCGCCGCGGTGATCGTCCCTGCCCAGGGGGTCAACGATCCGAAGGCGCTCAGGGTCGGGGAGGGATGGCTGGTCCAGAGCCCGGACTCGGAACGGGTCATCGGGCGCCTCTCTCCGTCGGCGGGGAAGAACGACTTCGCGAGGGTCGAGATTTCGGACAAGGACTTCAAGCGTCTGAGCGAGCTGGCCGCGAAGCACGGCGGGGGCAGCGAGAAATTCGTCTCGGCACGGAAGCCGGCGGGCGGCGTCGAGGAAGGCTCCGCCGCGTCGTTCGAACCCGGGAAGAGGAGGGCTGTCTGGGTCGAGGGATCGAACCGGGCCCTCGAGGTGCGCGCGCACTCGTTCCTCGTCGCCTCCGAGTTCGGAGGGCGGAAGGCCGCCGACGGCCGCGCGTGGCTCGTGGTCGATTCCGAGTGGACCAACGCGATCCCGATGAGGTACGTCTACGAGCGGGAGGCCCCCGTCGCCTTCCACATCGTGGATTTCAGGGAGATCCTGTACGTCGTGGTCAACGGTTCGCGGCTCGCGCGGCTGGAACCGGAGCTCACGTCGGCTCCCGGCGGTCTCACCGAGAAGGACTTCTGGCTGCCCAACCTCGGCTCCTCCCGCCGCGGCGTCGCGGTCTTCGACGTCCCGGCCGCGGGGATCGAGACGCTCGACTTCCGGTTCTACGACCTCACCCACGGCCACATCGCGCTCGCGCTCCTCGCCCGGAAGGAGGCGGGGCCGGCCGCCAAGCCGGTCGCCGGTCCGGCGAAGAACCAACTTCTCGGGGCGGAGGTCCGTGGCGTGCGGAAGGTGAAAAAGGGCGCCCCCGACGGGATGTCGTTCGTCCACGTCGACCTCCTCGCCCACGGCGTCTGGTCGATCGAGACGGACGCGACGGCCTTCAACCCCAAGGCGAAAAAAGGCGAGAAGATGCGCGTCCCCACGTTCGGACGGTGGGAGGACCTCCATCGGCTCGTCTCGCTCGTGGTCGACGGCGAATCGGCGGCCTCGCCGCTGGAGGCCAGCCTCCTCCCGAACGAGGCGATGCTGCTTCCGGACGTCGCCACGGGCAACGAGCTCGTGTTCCTCGCGCCCGACTCCGCGAAGTCGCTCGAGGTGCGGCTCGACTTCGTGCCCATGGGCGTCCCTGGCCGGGCCGATCCGCTTCTCCCGGTGACGCTTACCCTGCCGATCGAGGGGGCGCGTCCGAAGGCCGCCGACCGGAAGTCGCTGGTGTCGGCCAAGGACGGCGAGGTCCGGATCGACGTGATCGCGAAGAGCGTCGAGAAGGGCTTCGCGGGGAGGGAGGGGCGGTTCCTGGTGGTGGACCTCCGGGTGCTCAACGGCGGCGAGGGCGCCTTCTTCGACGCCAACGAGTCGGTGAAGTACGTCCCCGAGCAGGGCGACCCGGTGGGCCTCCATGAGGCGGCGCACCTGGGACCGCGTCCGCCGCTGCGGTTCCTGCCGAAGGGCGAGCGGCGCGTCTTCCAGGCGGTCTTCGAAATCGACGCGAAGGCGACCCGGCACCGGGTCAGGTTCGGCGAGCAGGTCCTGGAGCTGCCGTAGCGGATCGGAGGCCGTGACGCGAGGCGCGACGCTCCCGGAAACCTCTGTCCCTCGCGGGAGGATTCTCCTATAGTGGCCGCCCGCCGGGCCCCCGGCGGGGAATGAACCTCGATCCATGGCCGTCCTGAGCGTCTCCGAGTTGATCTTCGGGTTCGCGTCGCCTCCGCTGCTGGAGGGGGTCTCGCTCGACGTCGAGCGGGGCGAGCGGGTGGGGCTGCTCGGCCGCAACGGGGCGGGGAAGTCCACGCTGCTGCGCCTGATCGCCGGGGAGCTCAAGCCTGACGCCGGGTCGATCCGCGTTGCGATCGGCACCCGGACCGCCACCCTGACCCAGGACGTTCCGACGGGGCTGGGCGGGACCGTGGCCGAGCGGGTCGCCGACGGCCTGGACCTCGTCGTGCCGGCCCTCGAGCCCTGGGAGCGGCAGCGCCGGGTCGAGCGGACGCTCGAGGAGATGGGGCTCGACGGCGGCCAGGCCTTCGACACCCTCTCGGCCGGCAAGAAGCGCCGCGTCCTGCTTGCGTGCGCCCTCGTCGGCGAGCCCGACCTCCTGCTCCTCGACGAGCCGACCAACCACCTCGATATCGACTCCATCGTCTGGCTCCAGGACTGGCTGCTCGGGTTCCGGGGAACGCTCCTCTTCATCACCCACGACCGCGCGTTCCTGCAGGCCCTCGCGACCCGCATCGTCGAGCTCGATCGCGGCCGCACGTTCGACTTCGCGACCGACTACGAGACCTTCCTCCGGCGGCGTGACGACCTTCTCGACGCCGAGGCGAAGCAGGAGGCGTCCTTCGACAAGAAGATCGCGCAAGAGGAAGTCTGGCTCCGCCAGGGCGTCAAGGCGCGCCGCAAGCGCAACGAAGGCCGCGTGCGCGCGCT
This sequence comes from uncultured Planctomycetales bacterium, assembly GCA_964604905.1. Taxonomy (GTDB): domain Bacteria; phylum Planctomycetota; class MHYJ01; order MHYJ01; family JACPRB01; genus JACQFK01. The sequence goes on along the minus strand of CAZSCC010000037.1, from coordinate 12,612 downwards.
GATGGCGATGCGCGTCGAGCGCCAAGCCCGCCGCGCGGCCCTCGGCACCGGACGTCTGTCGGCCCAGGACGCCGGTCGTTCCGGCCAGCGCGTCGTGCAGGCCGTCGACGTCAGCTTCAGCTACGGCGAGCGCTCCATCCTCCGCAACTTCAGCGTCGAGGTCTCCCGCGGCGACCGCATCGGCCTGATCGGCCCCAACGGCGCCGGCAAGACCACGCTGCTCAGGATCCTGCTCGGCGATCTCGCGCCGAGCTCCGGCATCGTCAAGCTCGGCACCCAGCTGGCCGTCGCGACCTTCGACCAGCTGATGGGCGGACTCGACCCGGCGAAGAGAGTCTGGGAGTCCGTCGCCGACGGCCTGGAGAAGATCGAGATCGACGGCAAGACGAGGCACGTGCTGAGCTATCTGCAGGACTTCCTATTCCCGCCCGAGCGGGCGCGGCTGGGCGTCGACGTCCTCTCCGGCGGCGAGCGCCACCGCCTCCTGCTCGCGCGCCTCTTCGCGCGTCCGTCGAACGTGCTCGTGCTCGACGAGCCGACCAACGACCTCGACACCGAGACGCTCGACCTCCTCGAGGAGTTGCTCATCGGCTACCCGGGCACCGTCTTCCTCGTCAGCCACGACCGCGCCTTCCTCAACAACGTGGTCACGAGCACGATCGCCTTCGAGGGGGACGGCCGCGTGAAGGAGTACGCGGGCGGCTACGACGACTACCTCCGCCGGCGCCCGGCGGAGCCCCGGGCCTCGGCCCCCGCGCGACCCTCGCCGCCGCCGCCGGCGCCCGGCCCGCGCAAGCTGAGCTACAATGAGCAGCGCGAGCTGGAATCGCTGCCGGCGCGGATCGAGGAGCTCGAGGCGCGGCAGAGGGAACTGCACGGGAAAATGGCGGATCCGGCCTGGTATCGGCAGGGGGCGGAGGCCCTCAGTTCGTCTCAGGCGGAACTCGACCGCCTCTCGCGGGAATTGGAAAATGCGTATTCGCGGTGGGAAGCACTTGATTTTGGGGCCGGTCGCGCGTAAACATTCACCGGAGACTATGGCACGTTCGCTCGTCATCGTCGAATCGCCGGCCAAGGCCAAGACGATCAACAAGTACCTCGGCCGCGACTTCATCGTGAAGTCGTCGTTCGGGCACATCCGAGACCTGCCCACCGGCGCCGACGGCGACGGGAGCGAGCGGAAGAAGTCGAAGCCGCTGCCCAAGACCGGCGGCACGACCCGGATCGCGAAGGCCCGCGCCAAGCGCGATCAGGACAACCTGGTGCGGCGCATGGGCGTCGACCCCGAGCATAACTGGGCCGCCCGCTATGAGATCCTCCCCCAGAAGGAGAAGGTCCTCCGCGAGCTGCAGAAGTACGCCGCGGACGCGCCCGCGATCTACCTCGCGACCGACCTCGACCGCGAGGGCGAGGCCATCGCGTGGCACCTGAGGGAGTCGATCGGCGGCGACCCCAAGCGCTACAAGCGCGTCGTCTTCGCCGAGATCACGAAGGAGGCGATCCGGAAGGCCTTCCAGCAGCCGGGCGAGCTCGACCTCGACCGCGTGAACGCCCAGCAGGCCCGGCGCTTCCTCGACCGCGTGGTCGGCTTCATGCTCTCGCCGCTCCTCTGGGCCAAGGTCGCCCGCGGCCTCTCCGCCGGCCGCGTGCAGTCCGTGGCCACGCGGCTGGTCGTCGAGCGCGAACGCGAGATCCACGCCTTCAAGCCCGAGGAGTACTGGGAACTGCACGCCGACCTCAGGAACGGCGCGCCGCTGCGCGTCCAGGCGGCTCGCTTCAAGGGGGAGCCGTTCAAGCCGACTTCCAAGACGCAGATCGACGAGGCACTGGCGCGGCTGACGCCGGCGGAGTTCAAGGTCACGGAGCTGGACGACCGGCCGTCGCGCCAGTTCCCCCATGCGCCCCTCATCACGTCGACGCTGCAGCAGGCCGCTAGCACGCGCCTCGGCTTCTCCGTGAAGAAGACGATGGTGCTCGCCCAGCGGCTCTACGAGGCGGGCCACATCACCTACATGCGCACGGACTCCACGAACCTCAGCACGGAGGCCGTCGCCGCCTGCCGGGCGATGATCCAGAAGGACTTCGGCGCGCGCTACGTGCCGGAGACCCCGCCGGCCTACGCGAGCAAGAAGGGCGCCCAGGAGGCGCACGAGGCGGTCCGGCCGACGGACGTCGGGGCGACGGCGGCGTCCCTGTCGGACGTCGAGTCCGACCAGGTCCGTCTCTACGACCTGATCTGGCGCACGTTCGTCGCGTGCCAGATGACGCCGGCGGAGTACGACACGGCGATCATCACGGTGGCGGCGGCGGACTACGAGCTGCGCGCGAACGGCCGGGTGATCCGCTTCGACGGCTGGCTGAAGGTCCTGCCTCCGTCGGGGAAGAAGGAGGAGGTCGTCCTGCCAAAGGTGTCGGTGGGCGACGTCCTGAAGCTCGTGAAGCTCGACCCGACGCAGCACTTCACGAAACCGCCGCCGCGCTACAGCGAGGCGGGGCTCGTGAAGGAGCTGGAGAAGCGCGGGATCGGGAGGCCCTCGACGTACGCCTCCATCATCTCGACGATCCAGGAGCGCGGCTACGCCAAGCTGGTCAACCGGCGCTTCACGGCGGAAAAGCTCGGGGACCTCGTGACGAGCCGGCTGGTGGAGAACTTCGGCGACCTCCTGGACTACGGCTTCACGGCGGGCCTGGAGGGGGAGCTCGACGAGATCGCGGCGGCGAAGCAGAAGTGGAAGGACGTGCTGGACCGCTTCTACGACGGCTTCAAGGCGAAGGTGGCGGCCGCGAAGTCGCACATGCGCGGGAACGCGCCGGTGGAGGTAGACATCCCCTGCCCGACCTGCGGCCGCAAGATGACGGTGCGGACGGGGCGCACGGGGGTCTTCCTGGGATGCAGCGGCTACGCGTTGCCGCCGAAGGAGCGCTGCAAAGGGACGCTGAATCTCGTGCCGGGGGAGGAGGGCGTCGGGGTCGACCCCTCGGGCGACGACGAGGAGTCGGAGGGTGGCAGCGCGGCGGAGGCGTTGGCGCTGCAGGCTCTTCGGCGCTGCCCGAAGTGCGGCACGGCGATGGACAGCTATCTCGTGGACGAGAAACGCAAGCTTCACGTCTGCGGGAACAGCCCGGACTGCCCGGGCTCGGAGCTGGAGGAGGGGGCGTTCAAGCTGAAGGGCTACGACGGCCCGGTGATCGCGTGCGACAAGTGTTCTGCCGAGATGCGGCTCCGCGTCGGCCGCTTCGGCAAGTATTTCGCGTGCACGCGGTATCCGGACTGCAGGAACGCGCGCAAGCTGCTGCGGAGCGGCCAGGCGGCGCCGCCCAAGGCGACTCCGATCCCTATGCCGGAGCTGAAGTGCGAGAAGTCGGACGCGTATTTCGTGCTGCGCGACGGCGCGCTGGGACTTTTCCTCGCGGCCCACACGTTCCCGCGCTCCCGCGAGACGAAGTCGCCGCAGGTCGTCGACCTCCAGCGCCACCGGGCGGAGCTGGATCCCAAGTTCCACTTCATCGCCGACGCTCCGGCGCACGACGATGCCGGCCACCCGACGGTGGTCCGCTTCAGCCGCAAGACCCGTGAGCACTACCTGGGCAGCCAGTCGAAGGAGGGCGAGTGGACCGGCTGGTCCGCCGGGTTCATCGACGGCAAGTGGGTGCCCAAACAGTCCGAGGAAGCGCCCGCCAAGCCCGCCCCCGCCAAGAAGGCCCGGCGCGGCCGGAAGACAGGCAAGGCCTGAAGAAGCCCCGGGCCGGGAAGGCCCCCGCCCCCGGTCCACACCGGGAGACCTTCCGGGACGGGACGCTCTCCTGCGTCGGCCGCATGCTCGAGGGCAAGAGGACGGGGCTCTGGACCTGGTACCGCGAGAACGGCGGGCTGCTCCAGGTCGGCCGCTTCGAGAAGCACCGGCAGGTAGGCCTCTGGAAACGCACCCAGGCCAACGGCGAGCTGTGGGATGCGGGGCGCTACGCGGACGGCAAGAAGACCGGCCTGTGGAAGTACTATGATCCAACGGGCCGGCTGATCCGCACGAAGTCCTGCTGATCCGCCTTCTGGCCCTAAGGCGCCTTCACCTCGTAGGCCGTCAGGAAGCCCTGGTCGCGGAGGTAGAGACGGCCGCCCGCCACCACGGGATGCGCCCAGCTGGGACGCCCACGCGTCGGGATCTTGAACCGGCCGCGCTCGCGGTACTCTTCGGGCGAGACCTCGGCCAGCGCGACCTCGTGGCTTTCGCCGAAGAGGTAGAGCATGCCGTCGGCGACCGCGAGCGAGCCCTTCCCGACGCTCCGCGCCCGCCACTTGATCTCGCCGCTCAGGAAGTTCATGCAGATCAGGCCGCCGTCGCCAAAGCCGTACATGAAATCGCCGACTTTCACGATCCCGCCGTGATGGTTGGACATCCGCTTCTCGAAGTACACTTGCTCGGCCTTCTGGCGGTCGCCGTCGACGCTCACCTTTGCGAGCCCGCCGCCCGTGCCGTAGGCGCTCGAGGCAAAGACGTGGGCATCGAACACGATCGGGGTGCAGACGTTGGCCGTGCCATTGTTGGCCCCGCCGTACTGCCAGAGGAGACGTCCGCCGTCCACCGCCACCCCGAAGCAGGTCTTGTTGGCGAACTGCACGATCTGCCGGACGCCGGCGATCTCGGCGACGACGGGCGACGAATACTGCGCGCCTTCGGTCACGCCCGCGGACCGCCACTTCACCTCGCCGGTCTTCCGGTCGAGCGCCGCGATCGTCCCCCGTTTTCCGCCCGGCGTGACGATGAGGAGGTCTCCCAGGACGAGCGGCGATTCGCAGTAGCCCCAGCCCGGCCGCCCGCCCCCCAGGTCGCTCGACAGGTTGACGTGCCAGACCGTCTTTCCCGTCGCGGCCTCGAGGCAGCTGAGGTCGCCGCTGGCGCCCTCGACGTAGAGTCGGTCGCCGTCCACGGTCGGCGTGCCGCGCGGACCGTCGCCCGTCCCGTCCCGGTAGCCGCCGAACGCGGACCGGAGCTCGGCCTTGCCGACGACGCCGTCCCCGCGGGGCTTCTGCTGGCAGTAGAACGCGACGAGTTCGTCGGGAGTGATGATCCCGTCTTTCCCCGCCTCCTGCTTCGTGAAGTACGCCTCCAGCTCCGCCGCGCTCAGCCGCGCGTCCCCCTTGGAGGTCGCCGGATCCTTCTGGTCCGCCCGGTCGAACACGTTGTCGAGCGCCGAGCGCCTCGACTCGTCGCGCGAGACCGTCCCGTCGCGGTCCTTGTCCAGCGCGTCCAGGAAGGTCTGGGTCCTCTTCCGGGCGAGCGCGGCGGCGTCGGCGCCCTTGTCCGCGGCGTCGATCTGCAGGAGGACGTTGCGGAACGATGGGGCCGCCTCCGCGTACGAGAGCGTCTTGTCGCCGTCCGCGTCGAGCTTCTGGAAGACGTTCCGGGCGCGCGTCCGGACCGCTTCCTCGTCGGCCGCGGCCGCCTGGTCCCAGCGATTGAAGTCCCAGCCGAACCGGAGGAGCGCCTCGGCCTCGTCGATCGCTCCGTCGGCGTTCTTGTCCGCCGCCTTCATCTCCTGCGCGACCCGCTCGTCGAGCCGCTTCACGGCCGCCTCGGGCTGGACGGCCCAGAGGAGGCTGCCGTCCTTGAGGCTGAGGGCGATGACATGCTCGACGCCCCCCAGGTCGCCCTGCGTGAAGATCCGCCCGTCCTTGATCGAGATCGATGCATAGCCCACGCCGGCCGCTTCGACCTGCCAGGCGACCTTGGGCCCGCCCACGGGCCACTGCCTGAGGAGGCCGGTCTCGGTGTTGATCCCGTCCCGGTTCGGCCCGCGCCATTGCGGCCACTCGCCGGGAGCGGAAGGGACTTGGGCGTGGGCGGCGGCGGCGAGCAGGAAGGGGACGACGAGGCAGGCGTGCGGAACGCGAAGCTTCATAGGCTGGCCCTCAGTCTTGAGTACGGTCCGTCGGGGGCGCGCGTTGCAGCCCCAAGACCCGGAAACGGTGCGGGCCCTGGGGGCGTAAGAATGGGCGGACGGGAGAATTCCATGAACCTCATCCTGAACAGCGTCGTCCTGGTCCTGGCGGCACAGGGAGCGGGCCCCGCGCCGTCGGATCTCCAATGGTCGGGCTGGCGCGGGCCGCGCGGCGACGGCCATTCGACGGAGAAGGGCCTCCCCGTGAAGTGGACGGCGGAGTCGGTCGTCTGGAAGACGCCGCTTAAGGGGTGGGGCCAGTCGTCGCCGGTCCTCTGGGGCGACCGGATCTTCCTCACCACCGCGCTCGAGAAGGGCCGCCAGCGGGTCGTCTTCTGCGTCAACCGGAAGACGGGGAAGATCGAGTGGGAGAAGGCCGCCTGGACCGGAGACCCCGAGCCCTCGCACGCGATGAACGGCTGGGCCTCGGCCACCTGCGCCGCCGACGCGGAGCGGGTCTACGCCTTCTTCGGGCGGGGCGGCGGGCTGCATTGCTACACCCACGCCGGCGAGCCGGTCTGGTCGCGCGACCTGGGCGCCTTCGAGGGCCCCTGGGGGACCTCCGCCTGCCCGGTCCTCGCGGGCGACCTCGTGATCCAGAACTGCGACGCGGACAAGGACGGACGGATCGTGGCGTTCGACAAGAAGACCGGCAAGGACGCCTGGAGCACGCCGCGCGAATCCAACCGCGGCTGGAGCACCCCCCTCCTGATCGAGGCGGGCGGCCGCAAGGAGCTCGTCGTCAACGGCCACACCGGCGTCATCGCCTATGCCCCCGAGACCGGCAAGCAGCTCTGGTCCTGCCGCTGCGATCAGGGCCGCGGAGAGCCGACGGTGACGCCGGCCGATGGCCTCCTCTACGTCGCCAACGGTCTCTCGGGCGGCGGTCTCTATGCCATCCGGCCGGGCGGTTCGGGCGACGTGACCGCGACCCACCGGCTCTGGATCACCCCCCGCAAAGACCGCGACACCCCTTCGCCGATCGTGATCGGCACCACGGTGCTCCTCATGAGCCTGCGCCCGGACACGCTGACCGCTTACGATGCGACCAGCGGAAAGGAGCTCTGGAGGCAGGCGCGTCTCGGCGGCCAGGTCTCGGCGTCGCCGGTCGCCTACGAGGGACGGGCGTTCCTGATCAACGAGGCGGGCGAGACCCTCGTCATCGACCCGAAGAGCGAGGAGAAGATCGTCGGCCGGAACACGGTCGGCGCCCAGAAGGGGGAACTCTTCCGCGCGTCCCTCACGCCCTGCGGAGGGCAGGTCTTCATCCGGTCCGACCGTTTCCTCTACTGCGTCGGCACGCCGGCCGCGAAGTGAGACGGTCGCGACTTCGCTCCTCGACCGCCGACGGGACCTCCTTCGAGAAGCGCTTGAGCAGGAAGCCGCCGTCCTCCTCGCGACCGAAGAGAGCGGCTCAAACAAGGGGAACAGCGAGGTGAGTCGAGGCGGTATGTTCCGGAAGGGGCCTGCAGCGCCCCTTCACGCCGGGTCCTCGTACGCTGCACGCAGGATCCCTTTCGTCTGCGGGCAGCTCCGGCGTCCCGGGCGCTTCGGACGAGGGTTGACCGGGGCCTTTGAATGGCCTACCCTCCGGGCATGGAGAGCCAGCCGTATGACCTCGTCGTGCTCGGGTCCGGCCCGGCGGGCGAGAAGGGCGCCGCCCAGGCCGCCTATTTCGGAAAGCGCGTGGCCCTGGTCGAGCGCGAGCCCGTGCTCGGAGGCGCCGCGGCGAACACCGGTACCCTGCCGTCCAAGACCCTGCGCGAGACGGCGCTGACCCTGTCCGGCTTCCGTGCCCGAGGTCTCTACGGCGTCGACCTGTCGCTGCGCCGGCAGGCCACGGTGCGGGATTTCCTGCACCGTGAGCGGCAGGTGGTGGATGCCGAGCGCGCGCGAGTGGGCGCCAACCTCGACCGTCACCGCATCGACACGTTCACGGGCACCGCCTCGTTCGTGGACGCCAACACCGTGCGCGTGACGGCCCCGGGCCGCGCGCCGCTGCTGCTCCGGGCCGGCGTCTTCCTCATCGCTACCGGTTCAGCGCCGCGACGGCCCGCGGAGTTCCCCGCCGACCATCCGCTGATCTACGACTCCGACACGATCCTGCGCCTGGGCGCCATGCCCCGGCGGCTGATCGTGGTGGGCGGCGGGGTGATCGGCTGCGAATACGCCTGCACCTTCGCCGCGCTCGGCGTCGAGGTCGCGCTGATCGACGGGCGCGACGTCCTGCTGCCGTTCCTCGACCGCGAGCTGTCGCTGGCGCTCAAGGAGGCCCTCGTCCGCCTTGGCGTCCGGCTGGTGCTGAACGACAAGGTCCGGGCCTGCCGCGCGGGCGCGGCGGACGTGCAGCTTGATCTCGTCTCCGGGTTGAAGCTGGCGGCCGATGCCGTGCTGGTCGCGGCAGGACGCAGCAGCAACACGGCCGACCTCGACCTCGCCGCGGCCGGCCTGGCGACGGGGGAACGCGGGCTGATCGAGGTCGATGGCCATTTCCGCACCCAGGTGCCGCACCTCTACGCGGCGGGGGATGTCATCGGCTTCCCCGCCCTCGCCTCTACCTCGATGGAGCAGGCGCGGCTGGCGATGGTCCACGCCTTCGACCTCAAGTACAAGACCGATATCGCCCCGGTGTTGCCCTACGGGATCTACACCATCCCCGAGGTGGCGATGGCCGGCGAGACGGAGGAGTCCCTGAAGGCCAAGGGGGTCGAATACGTGGTGGGCCGCGCACGCTACGACCAGAACGCGCGCGGCATCATCATCGGGGACGAGCACGGCTTCCTGAAGCTGATCTTCAGGCGCGACGACCTGCGGCTGCTCGGCGTCCACGTCATCGGCGAGATCGCCTCGGAAATCAGCCACATCGGACTCACCGCGCTGATGGCCGGCGCCGGCTGCGACCTGTTCATCCGTACCTGCTACAACTACCCGACGCTCGGCGACCTCTACAAATATGCCACCTATGACGCCATGGGCCGGAGGAACCCGACCGACCTGAGCGTACGCAAGACCGATCCTTAGAGGCTGTTGCAAAACAAAAATTCACCACAGAGACACGGAGTGCACAGAGAGAAACTTCAAGGGTCCGCTCTGTGGGCTCTGTGGTTGATCATGGGGGTATTGCACTGATTTCTTAGTCTTCGTGCCCATCGAGCCCGACCTTACCGAGAGTGCGTGAAGGGGCGGAAGCCGCTGGCGCCGGCCGGCTGCTCTGCGGCTGCCTGCGGGACATGAGCTTCCGCAGCGTCCGCCTGTCGCGCTCGCCTTCCTGTCCCGTCTGCGGCCCCTGAATCCGAGGGCCCAAGTCGGGGCTCCGGGATGTCGTCTGTGGTACCATTTGCGCGTACCGTGATCTCCATCGACGCCTGTCCCGCCTGCCAGGGCCGCCTCCGCCGCGCGTTCGACGTCGAGGCGGATGGAGGGCGCATGAGCGTCTCGTCCTGCAGTTCCTGCGGAAGCTACGTCAAGAACCCGTGGTTCGACGCCGCGGAACTTCGCGAGCTCTACGCCCGCTACGACCATCACGAGCGGCACTTCGTCCCGGGCCCCGGAGAGATAGACAACCTGGCCGCAAAGCTCCGCCGCATCGAGGGCCGCCTCCCCGTCCGGGGCCGGCTCCTGGAGATCGGCTGCGGCCGCGGTTTCCTTCTCGACCAGGCGCTGCGCCGCGGCTGGGACGCCTCTGGCCTGGAGGTCGAGGGAAGCGCTGCCGGGAATCTCCTGCCCGGCCTGGAGGGGAGGGTGCGGGTGGTCCCCGGCGACGGCGATTTCGCGGAGCTTGAGCCCCAGGCCTTCGACGTCATCTGCTCCTACCAGGTATTCGAGCACCTGCCGCGGCCCGCCGAGGCGCTCCGGGCCTGGGTCCGGGCCCTCCGGCCCGGCGGTCTCCTCGTCGTGGACACGCCCAATGCCGGCGGCCTCGGCGCGCGCCGCCACCGGGGACGTTGGGCCCATCACGCGCGGCGCGACCCCTTCGTGCTTTTCACCCCGGACGCCCTCGAGGGTCTCTTCCGGCGAAGCGGCGTCCGGGTCCTTCAGCGGGTCAACGGCGGCGCCCCGGCCTGCTGCACCGGCTCCGCCGCCGCCGGGACGGCCGCCCGCCGCGTCTTCCGCTTCCGCGGCCTCACCGGCCTGCTCCGCGTCGCCGTTCAACGGTTCGGCCTCGGGGACAATCTCGAACTCCTGGGAAGAAAGGACGCGCCGGGCGGACAGTCCGTACAAACGGGTGTGAGGGAAGGCGGAAAGAGCGGAATGGTTTGAGCGCTCCTCCCAGTGGAGATCGCCGCGCCGCTGACCTTCCGTGTGCAAGATGTTGTGACGAGGCCGATCCCGATCCATACTTGGCATCGTGGAACGGACGCAGCGCGACGGGGTCTGGAAAGAGGGACGGATCAACGTCTCGCTCGTGACCGTGGGGACCCAGGCGGCCCAGCTCCTCGCCACCGGCCTGGAGCTTCCTGAAAAGTCGGCCCTCCCCCGGTTCAAGGCGGACCTTCTGCGGGTCGGAGCCGGATGCATCCTTTTCACCCGGGGATTCGCGCGGAGGGAGCTCTTCGTCGCGCTCGACGAGGGCCACCGCTGGGTGGAGTTCCTGGAGCTGAGCCCCGCGGACCTCTCGACGGCCGAAGTGGACCAGGTACGGATCGTGGACAACTCCACCGGGCTCAACGTCCGCCTTCTCCTCGGATCGCCCCCTTCGCGGACGCATCATCCCTATGAGAAGGTGCGCGGCGGCTCCGCCGTGAGCGGGTTCGATGGGGACACGGACCTGCCGGCGGAGCTTGAGAGGCTGGATTACGCGCACCTCACGGTCGAGATGCGGACTGTCGTCAAGGTCGCCGTCGAGGTGTACCGGAAGCAGCTCCGGGCCGTGGTCTGCTTCAAGGATCACGGGGAGCGGATGGCCCTCACGTTCGCCGCCGCCACGTCGTCGGGCGCCGCGACCCTTCTTCTCAACCTCGAGGACCTGGGCCGGGAAGTCGCCAACGGACTCAGCGAGGCGGCGCTCCGGGCCGGCCTCGCGTGGCCCGGCGCGGGGTGACGTTCAGACCCTGGCTTATTTCTTCGCGGGCCTCTTCGGCGCCGCCGGCGCGCCGGCAACGGCCGACCGCTCTTCCAGGATCCGCCGGTAGTCGCCGCTCTTCGGGAATGCGCCGAGCGGGTCGGGGTCGAGCCCCTTCCGGGCGCGCGCCATCGCGAGGATCGGCTTCACTCTTCGACCGCTCGTCTCTTCCTCCAGGGTCCCCGCGGCCCGCTCGAGTCGTGCCGCCGACCTCCCGACCGCCCCGGGCTTCCCCTCCCTGAGGACACGATCCTGCGCCCCGAGGGTCGCGGACGCGAGGGTGATGGAGGCGAGCGCGGAGACGGATCGTCTCATCATGCGTTCGTCCCTGCCGCCGGTGCTCGACGAGGGGCCAGGGGGTCACTTCCTGGAGATCAGGGCCTGCGCCTGTTTGGCGTAGTAGCCGTCGGGATGCTTCTTCACGAAGGCCTCGACGAGCTTGGCGAAGCGCGGATCCTTGCGCAGCTCGGCTGGCCGCGCCGCCAGCTTCTGGTACTCCCGGCCCGCGGCGAAGGCCGGATTCTTCTTGAGCTCCGACGCCTGCTCCTGGTAGGCCTTGGCGGCATCGCCGCTGAAGTTGGCCGCCATGCCGGCGGCGAGGTCCGCCGCCGCGCAGACGTCTCCCTCCTCCCGGAGCCGGGCGAGCTCGGCGTCGACCGCCCCCTTCCAGGCCTCGACGGTCGCCAGGCTGGCCTTGGCCGCCCCGGCGGTCCTGGCGTCCTTGTCGGCCGCCAGCTTCTCGAGGGCCTTCACCCCCGCGTCGTATTTGCCCGTGGCGATGGATTCCTCGATCCTCGCGACCTTGGGCACGGGGGAGGGCGGTGAGAAAGTGGGAAGGGGCTTCCCCGAATCCTCCTGCAGCATCTGCTTGACCTTGTCGCCGATGGCGTCGGCCCAGATCTGGTAGCCCTTCTCGTTCGGATGGAGGAAGTCCGGCATGACGTCCTTGGGCAGGGTCTGGTCCGGGGCCAGGAACCGGGCGCCGATGTCGAGATAGGCGACCCGCCCCGTCTCCGCGAAGGTGGCGAACTTGGCGATCAGCGTGTTGACCTCGTCGTTCTTGGCGCGACCGGCGTCGGGCTTCTCGCTTCTCGGAAAGATGCCCAGGAGGAGGACCTTGCTCCGCGGGGAGCGCTCGCGGATGTCGGTGAGGATGGTCTTGATGCCGAGCGCCACGTCCCCGGCGGGGTCGCCGTTGTTGGTGCCGATCATGAGCACCACCAGCTTGGGCTGGATCCCCTCCAGTTCGCCGTTGCGCAGGCGCCAGATCACGTGCTCGGTCCGGTCGCCGCTGATCCCGAAGTTGGCGGCCTTGAGGGGGGCGAAATACTTGTCCCAGACCGCCTTCCCCCCGCCCCGCCAGCCGTCGGTGATGGAGTCGCCGACGAACAGCAGATCCACGCCGCCGGCCTTGGCGATCTTGAGAAACTCGTCGTGGCGGTTCCGGTCCTTCTCCACGGGGATCGTCGTCCGTGGCCCGGTCTCCTGCCGGGCCTGGGCCGTCGACGGCAGCAGGGCGAGCAGGAGGATCGCGAGTCTGCTGCAGCTCATGGCATCTCCATCCAAGCCTGACATACTACCCGGAAGAGGGGCCCTTCCCGGGCGGTCAGGCC